>DATIUW010000221.1:0-32286 GCA_035466435.1 Polyangiales bacterium
CCCATGCGAACGTTCCGCAGCTTGCTCGAAGCCGATAACCGGCGCGCGAATGCCTGCCGCAGAGCGCACGAAGCACTCTTGGGCCCACGGGCGCGCACGACTCCAAGGATGCGGCTGCGGCTCAGACCGGCAGGCGTCCTTTTTTTAGGTCACTGCCTGGGCCCCGGCGTAACGAACCACCCACCAGGTGCCGAGCGGAAACTCGACGCGCGGCTTGCCCTGACGCCACACCGCGTACGCTTCGCGATACGCCCTTCGAAACGCGCGAAGCCCTTTGAGAACCTCGAGCCACTTGCTCCGTGTCAGGGCCGAGAACGTCGGGCTGAGGCCGAAGCGGGATTTCCGCTTCTTGGGCTGGTCGGTGACGCGCGTCTGTCGAACCCGGGCTTGTCCAAGATAGCCCTTTCCCTCGCGGCGATGGGCATCCCGCAGCACACGAAGGCGGCTTCGGACCAGGTCGCCGAGCGCGTCGAGGTACGCCTCCTTATGCGAAAAGCCCGGAGGCACCGTCCAGTGGAGCTTCGCCGTCTCCGGTGCGCTGTCCCTGAACCACACCGGAGGCCGTTTGGCCTCGAGGATGCCCCGCGCAAGCACAGCACACGTGCTGAGCACGCCAGGCCAGCGGTGCGGCGCGCGCACGAGCCCCGCTCTCACCGGATTGAGAATCGTGTAGGCGACCTTGTCGAGGATTTCGGAGGCCCCGGTGAGCTCGACGGCGCTCGTCGAAACCTGGGGCTCCCACACCACTTCGTCCCAGCCTCGGAGCCGCTTGATGCACATCGCCAGATTGCGATGAAGGCTCATCAAGAAGTCGGGGAGCACGCCCCGGACGTCGGTCATGACTAGATGATGGTGATTGCTCATCACACCGAGGGCATGGACCTCCACACCGTGCTTTTCGGCTGCTCGGGCCAGGCAGTAGACAAACACCTGGTTGAGCAGGGCGTCAGGACGGAGGAGGAAGCGTCGCCCCATGCACCGACGCGTCACCAAGTAGGTCGTGTTCGGAAGCACCCGCCGAGGAAGCGTCATGCCCTCCTTTTCGGTCACCGCCGCCGCAAGTTTCCTGCCTTTCAACCTGGGAAGGTTGGGATGGGATGGGAAGGTTCTGGGAAGGTTCTGGGGGAAGCTGTCGCTGCGAATTAAGAAAGGGGCGATCCGGCACGGGATCGCCCCTTGGGAAGCTCGCTGACCTTGCGGCGAGATTCTCGCCGCTCGGCTGCGTGTGCACATGTACGTCGTGCACACCACGACCATCTTCGTCTGGATTTCGAGCTCGAGGCTCGATGGGAGGCCTATTGAACCTCACCAGCTTTGCTCGACACGTCTCGGCGCGCTGCATTCCCCGTCGGGAAGCCTGCTAACCCCCCGCGCGAGCTGTTGGACTCGCTGGAGGAGCTTTGACCGACACGTCCCGGGCGCTGCCGTCGTACCTCTCGACATGGAAGTCTCGAGATACCGGGGTTCGCGCAGGTCGCCCTACGCTCTGCCTTCGGACGGAACCGCAGCGACGATTTGGGTTTAGCAAACCGCCGTGATTCGATTCCGCGACGACTCTCGCCGTACCTGAGCCCTCGACTTTCGGCTCGTCGAGGGCGCGAGTGGGATGCGCTTTCACGTGAATCCAATGGCACACGCCGCACGTCATGCCGCTGCAGGAGCTCTCGCACCGTGCGCAGCGGTATCGCGCAGCATGCTCAGGCCGACGCGTGCAATCCAGATTTTAGTTTGTCAAAGATGAGCACCCCTGCCTCGTGAGATTACCGTCTCCGGCTTCCGAACCGGTTTCCAACGGTGAGCCGACGGTGTCACCCCGTCGCGCTCGCTTCGGCGGGCGCCCAGCCATCGAAACGGCAGGGCACCGAACCTCTGACGCGCCGTCACGCTGTGCCGGTAGGCCCTAGTGCCAGGTACCTCCAGCGTCCGTCTAGAATCATCGCGGCCGCCGTGTGGTGAAACAGAGCGGCGTCCCGATTCCAGCGCGCCTCCACCGATACGCCACGCGTCGACAGTCCGAGTCCGGAGCTTTCACTCCGCTCGAAACCCACGCATCAGCGCATCGGCTTGTGCAATCCTCACGACCCACGGACACACTCGGCGCTCTCTGCGCCCAGACTGCGCAATCTTTCGATTGCGCCTCTCGCCCCGTGAGAGTGAGAGACAACGGCTTTCGCCGCTGTCGTCAGATGGGTCAGTTCAAAGAGCGACCGAGCTCGCTGTCGCGAGCTTCCGAACTCCTTTTGTCACTGATCCGCCTTCGGAGATCAACGAAATTCGCTTGTGGGACACACGATTCTTTTTCCACAATCGCTGCGTTTTTCGCCCATTTTTTCCACATCGACGGCAACTGCCGGATTGCGCTTCGATTTTCAGGGAGACGCCGATGTGGGTGTCACGGGGACGACCGCGGTCGTGACGGAGGTCGCGGCCGGCGGCGTCTTGGGCATCAACCCCGAAGCCTCTGGAGACGTGGGCGCCTCCTCCTCGGCCGTGGCGGTCACTTCCTCGACCTCCGTGGGCGCTTCGAGCGGCGCATCGAAATCGAATGGCTTGATGCGCGGCGTCATGGTGCCGAAGCGGTCGATGCTGACCCACTGACCATCCGGCATCACGTAGGCATCGACGTCGTGGTCGTAACGAGGCAAGGCCACTTCGATCGGCTCTTTGACCTGCCCCCGAATCCGTCCCGGCAGCACCTCGACGGGCAACGGCTCGTCGAGCACGAAGTTGTAACCGCCCTCGTCGAACTCCATCACGTAGAGCTCTTCCTCGAACTCGAACTCACGTCGGTACTGCATCTGCTCGTGGCCGTATCGCGTATGCGGGCGATGCTCTAGAACGAACGACATCAGCCGCACGGCAATGTGGTTGTGCATTCGGTGACACCCGTGCGAGTGCCGACGCATGATGCTCATGTAGTCGACGGAGCCGTGCGTGCGAATGCCCTCGTCACCACCGACCTGCAGCATCCCATCGGGCGATCGGTAGAACTTGCGATGGTACGCCGCCACCAGGCCGTATGCGGATGCGTAGCTCGGGCCGGTGGTGTGGTAGTCGATGTCGTAGGTCTTGTCGCGCTTCTTGGTGAGCATGACCCTGGGCGGCGTGCTCTCGGGCGGAACCCAAACAGGCGCCGCTGCGATGCGGCTCCAGACGCGCTTCCCGACGGGCGAGCCCTTGTAAGCCCACATCACCGCGCCATCGATGAACTCTCCGCGCCACCCTCCAACCGTCGTTCCGAAACGGGCGAGTGGAATGGTCTGATCGTTGTAGTGAACGGAAATCGTGAGACGCGGCCGGCGCGCCACGGGTTGCGAGCGAGGCTTGCCTTCCTCGTCGAAGGGAAACTCGTACCAAACGTCGCCGCGATCGATGGTCACGCTCAGGTCCATCGAGTCGCCGTAGTACGGCGGAAGGTCGACGCCCTCGAGCGCGACGACCTTTTCGGCAGGAATCTCTGCGAGAGACTGCAACCACTCGTAGGTGGACTCGGGAGTCTGGAGCCCGAACGCGTGAATCACGCGCTCGCGGAGCTCGGTCTCGAAGTTCGGGATCGGTAGCACCTGGCCGTCCTCGGTTTCGTAGGTGCGCGGCTCTCCATCGCGCAGCGTCGAGGTGCTCCCGTCTTCGATGACCTTTGCGGCGTGCATCGCGCGCTCGGTCAGTACGCGAATCACGGCCTCTTGCTCCGTTTCGAGTGGCGTCTTCTGCAAAACGGCGAGCGTGTCGTTTCCGATGAAGCCCCAACCATAGACGCGGTGACGCCGCTCGAACTCGGCCAGCGCTTCGTGCGTGATCCAGTCGAACAGTCCCGGCGTGTACTTCGCGCGTCCGGGGAAGAACCCCTCGCACTTGAGGCGCGCCTGCGCGGCAGCGATGGCTTCGATCTCGGGAGCGAGCGTCTTGTACTCCTCGATCTGCTCCCACTGCTCTTCGTCGGCTGCGTGCTCGCGTGTCAGCTCGAGCGCGCTTTGCACGCCAGCCTGCGACACCAGTGCGGCCATCTGGGGCTTGAGTGACTCGTAGCGAGCCAGGCGACGCGCGGGACGGCGACTCTTTTCGTAAGCGAGGAAGCCATCGAACGACTGGAGCGGAGCGAGGTCGAGCTCGTCCGCGCACTCGAGTGCTCGCACCTCGTCGAAGCGCTCCCGGAGTAAAGCAAGCGTGGGAAGGATGCCGTAGAGCTCGAGGTACTGATCCTCCTTGGCCCGGTATCCGTGTCGGTCCTTTGGAAACTCTCCCCGGGCGAGCGCCAGATAGGTGGCCCGATACGAGTTGGGCTTGATCTCTTCGTCGGGCGAGGAGCGCTCGCTCAAGATGAAGGGAGTCCAGTCTTCGCCGAGGTCGAGTAGGAGGTTGCCTTGCTCCTGTGCTTTCGCGCCATCGACCTCCCCTTGCGCCCGGCCTTCCTTCCAGAACGGCACGGGGTGCTCCAAAGCCTCCGGAGTCTCCTCGTCGACGTCTTCGGCTGCATCGTCACGCGACCCGGTCGGCGAAGTCTCGGACTCGCTCGAAGGAGCCGATGTCGCAGGCTCCCCCTTCGGGGCGCAACCGTAAACGGCGGCGCACGCCAGAACCCACAATCCCAGACGCAGTCGTGCCACGATTGGATCACCTTGGAGCCGAATGAGACGCGATGCAAGTTTCGGGCGGACCGTGCTCGACCCACCCGCCGGAAGACGTGCTAGATGGCGCGGCGATGAGGTTTGGCGGGCGCCGAGGGGTAGGTCTGGTCCTTACTCCCGTGCTTTTTTTGACGGTGTGGTTTGCCCCGCTCGCGTTGGACCCCCGCGCGCATCGGCTCGCCGCAATCTTCGCTGCGGTCATGGTCGCTTGGATCACCGAAGCTCTCCCCATCGCAGTGACCGCGTTGCTCATCGGACCTGCCATGATCATGGCCGGCATCACCGACAGCGAAACGGCCTTTGCCCCCTATGCCGACCCGCTGATCTTCCTCTTCATCGGCGGCTTCTTCATCGCTAGGGCAATGACCCGGCACGGGCTCGACCGGCGAATCGCCCGAACACTCGTCGAGTTTCGACTGGTACGCGGGTCGGCGATCCGCATACGGATGGCCTTCATGATGACCGCGGTCGTCCTCTCGATGTGGATCAGCAACACGGCAACCGCTGCCATCTTGATTCCGATCCTCCTCGGCACGTTGCCCGAGGAAGACGACTCCAGCTCTGGGAGCATTCTCGCGATCGCCTACGCGGCGTCGGTGGGCGGCATGGGCACGCTCATCGGCAGCCCTCCGAACTTCATCACCGTTCGGTTTCTTCAAGAGCAGACCGGAGCGGAAATCGACTTCGTGCGATGGATGGGGATCGGCGTACCCACGTCCCTCGCGCTGGTCTTGGTGGTCGGCTTCGTTCTACAGTGGCTGGCTCCTCCTACCCCGATCGAGACGACCGGCACCCGCATCGCCACCCCCTGGTCGCGTGGCGAGAAGATCACGGCGCTTTGTTTCGGGCTCGCGGTTGCCGGATGGACGCTGCCAGGAATCCTGCGCGCCGTCGGTGCGCCACACGCCGATGACATCGCGCGCGCGTTGCCGATCGGCGCCGTGGCCATCGCTGCGGCATCGCCCTTGTTCTTGGTACACGACGTAGACGGTCGGACGCCCGTCCTGCCCTGGCACGATGCGGTTCGAATCGACTGGGGCCTAATTCTTCTTTTCGGTGGAGGCTTGTCGCTCGGGGCGCAAATGTTCGAGACCGGCTTGGCTGCTGCACTGAGTCATTGGTTTCTCGACGTGACCGGCATCAGCACGCTTTGGGGGCTCACGGCGGCGCTCATCGTCTTCACCGTCTTCTTCACGGAAGCGTGCTCCAACACCGCTTCGTCGAACATGATCGTGCCCCTTGCAATCGCGGCCGCCGTCGAGCTCGGCGTATCGCCGGTGGCGCCCGCCTTGGCCGTCGGTCTCGCGGCGAGCTGTGCATTCATGCTACCGATCGCGACGGGGCCCAACGCAGTCGCCTATGGAACGGGATTGATCACCATGCCGCACATGATGCGGCTCGGCTTCGTCCTGAACATCGTGGCGGCACTGACACTACTCACAGTGCTGTATGCGCTGAGCACCTTGTACGGATGGACCTAGCGTTGCTGAATAGTTGAGAGTCACTGCACCGGTAACTCATGCTTACACTTCCACACCTGGCGAGAGACGACTATGGGCACAGTCCCCTTTTTACTCAATCAACTCAGGCCCCTCGAGAAGCGTCATGCCGCCCTCACGAAAGCGGCGGCATCGATTGCTCTGTCTCGAGGTCAACCGCAAACCGTCGTCGACGTGCTGCATGGCCGCGCGTTTCGATTCTACGCGGAGGGCCTGCGGCAGTACTTGGCGATTCGCACCGGATCGACGGAACGAGCGGACCACTTCCTTTCCAAGCTTCGTGCCTTCGTAGCCAAGTCCAACGGCGACGAGCTGATCAAAGCGCCGGGTGTGCGTGCACGGCTCTATCGCGCCGCGAGGGGATATTTGCACGATCAGAGCAGGCCGCAGCAACCACCGGCCAAGGATGCACTCGAAGCGCTCCCCTGGCGCGCCCTCCCCTCTGCGCACCTTTCGACGAGTCCGCTCAACGCCCTGCGCTTCGAGCTCAACCCGGAAGACTCCGAGCTGCTCGAGCTCCATCACGCCAGGGAGCTCAGCGTCCAGGAGCTCGCCTTCGTGTACGACCAAACGCCTGACGAAATCGAACGCCGTCTCGATACCGCGATGGCGCAAGCACAGGTCATTCTCGACGAGCATGGCGTCCGTGACGCCGAGCGTTTCGGCCGCGTGATCGTCGAAGCCTTTGCTCTGGAGCCGGCTCCTCGAAGCCACGATGGCGAACGCGAAGGGATCGAACCGCTGCCCAACGGAACCATCGTGGGAGGCCGATATGCCATCGAAGCCCGTGTCGGCCTCGGCGCGTTCGGTGACGTGTACCGTGCGAAGGACACCGAAGTCCCAGGACACGTGGTTGCGTTGAAGCTCCTGCATCAGGCCGCGCACTCGAAGACGGCCAAGCAAGCGGCACTTCGGGAATTGCGTCTCATCGCCTCCGTGTTTCATCCGTCGATCGTGCAGTTCAAGGATCATGGCTGGTTCGACGAACGGCTCTGGTTCGTCATGCCGTGGTACGACGGAGAAACACTCGAATCCCGTCTGCAGCGGGAGCCCCTCTCACGCGCCGAGGCCCTGAAGATCTTTCAACCGCTCGCACGGGCTCTTGCCGCAATGCACGCCGCGGGAGTCCGTCACCAAGACGTGAAGCCCGAGAACATCTTCCTCGCGAGGATCCCGGGATTCGGTGAAGACGACGTGACACCCGTTCTTCTCGATCTCGGCGTGGCCGCGACGGAAGCAGAGATGGTGGTGGCGGGCACGCCGACGTACTTCGCACCGGAAGTGGCTGCACAGTTCGCATCGGTCGATCGCAAGCCACCAGTCACACACAAAGCAGACGTGTTTGCGCTCGCTCTCGCGCTTCGCAACGCGCTCGAGCCCGAGACGCAAGAGGACGTCGCGGCCGGCGCCGTCGACACTTTCATCGAGTATCGATCCAAGGAGACGCCGTCTGCTCCCAAGCGGAGGCCGCTCCGGTATCTGAAGCCCTCTTTCGACCGATGGTTGAGCTGGGATGCGGAGCTCCGCCCGAGCGCTGACGATCTGGCAGCCGAGCTGTCGGTGCTGTCGCTTCCCGAAGAACGCAAGGCTCGCATCAAGACGATCTTGCGATGGACGATTCCCATGGCCCTCGCCCTGCTCGGGGCAGCCGGCGCTGCGGTCACGGTGTTTTACCAGCAGGCGGAAACGCAGCGGGAGGTCGCCCAGCAAGCGCAGCTTGCCGCGACTGGACTGATGCGGGACCTCGCAGACACGCGCGAGATCGCCGAGCAGCTCGAGCTCCGATACGAGCAGAGCCGCCTCACCCGCACCGAGCTGGCTCAGCGTTTGGCCAGAACCGACGGCAAGGTCGCGTCTTTGCGGTCAGAGCTCCGCGAAGAAGAGCGCAAGCTGATGCGCACACGCGACAGGTTGGCACAGAACCGCCAGGAGAAGGCCGCAGTCGAGCAACAACTCTCCGAAACCGAGCGGGAGCTCTCCGCGACCGAGCGCAGCCTCGAAGACGCAAACCTGCGACTGGTGAGCGCCAAGCAAAAGCTCGCTTCGGCCGAAGAACATGGGCGGCGCCTCGAGCGAAAGCTCGAACGCGAGGGTGAGCGCGTCATGTATCTGCAGGGCGAGCTCGCCGCCATGCAAGTCAGGCTCGACGCAGAGGCTTCGAAGACCGAAGCGCTGCAGAACGCCGTGGCCCGGGCCGTCTCCGCCCGAAGCAAGGCCGAGCTCGAGCTCGAGTTTGCGCAACAAGAGCTCGAGGCTCTGAAGAATCGATCGGTGCTCCCGCGCCAGACCGAGCCAGAGTCGGAGTCGGCGAACGACGAGCCGGCACCGGACAGCTGAGCTTGGCGGTCCACCCCCTCACGACGATCGAGCCGCGGCTTCTCGGCTCGCTCACCATCAGGCTGGGCGGACTCCTCGTATTCTCGACCGCCCTGTTGATGTTCGTCGACGTTCCGCTGCAAGGCGAGTCCTCACCCTGGGGAATCATCTCCTTCGAGCTGGCCGGCACACCACACCGGGCGCTTCGGATCCTGCTCGAATGGAAGAGCCGGGGCGTGCTCGGCTACGCCAAGCTCAGTCTCGCCGTCGACTTCGTATATCTGATCATCTACGCCCTGTTCTTTTCGTCCTTGGCGTCCTGGGTCGGCGTGCGGCTGGGCGAAAGGACTTGGAGCACCCGCGCCGCCTGGTCTGCAACGGCGGCAGCGGGATTCGACGTGCTCGAAAACGCGGTCTTGCTGTACGAGGTGGCTCGCGTGAGCTCCCCCTCCCCCTATCCACAGCTCGCCGCTTCGTTCGCCGCGATGAAGCTGACACTCTTGCTGTTGGCTGCGGCGTACGGCGTCCTCGGAGGAATCGCGACGCTTCGAGCGCGCTAACGCCGGCCCTTGTAGCCCATCATGTCTTGCATCGCCGACTCGCTCATCTCGGCGATTTCAGCTTCTTCGGCGAGACGCTCCGCGCAGTCTTCGCAGACTTTGACCCGGCGTCCTCCGGCCTTGGCCGTGACGAGCTCGTCGACCTCGTCCTCGCACGACTTGCACGTGGGCATGCGTCGTCACCTCGCGCGAGGAAGGAACCGGCTCATCGATGGGAGCACGACGTTCTTTCGCACCGATCGCACGGCTCCGCCGAAACCGACTGGAAGCGCACGAAATGCGATGTCGAGGTGCCTGGTATCGGTCTCGACGCCATGAAGGGTGACGAACGACGTGAGCAACGACACGCCACGACGCACGAGCGGATTCTTGCCGATCTTGGGATCGCGCATGAGGTCGAGGACGATGCGGTTCCCGTTGGCGCTTGCCAGAACCGGCGAGCGACGAGGCATGAAATTCACCAGGGTGCCAGGGTTCGACAGGTCGAGCGCGCCGGACTTGATCAATGCAGCCACGGGCGTGTCGGACTCCCCGTTCAGCTTCAGTGCGACTTCTTCGAGCCGAAGCGCCAAGGTCAGCTCTTCATCGTTGAAGACGACCCGCTCGATGTAGATGATCGCCGACGCCCGAACCGGGGTATTCATCAAATCCAGGTTGCCCGAGAGCCGTAGCCCTGGCGGCACCGAGTCGATCTGAAATTCCTCTACTTTACCGCTGCGCTCGGCTTGCTGACCGAGCCACTTGAGGGCCGCGAGCGGGACGCCGAAGCGAAGGCCGAGCGCGCTACGAACGGCGCGTCCGAGCTCCTCGGGATGGGTCCGCAGATAGGTACGAAGGGCGTCGACTGTCTCCTGGGGTGTGGGCATGACCGGGGGAGTCTAATGTTCCACGGCGCCGACGTAAACGGTCAATTGACGTTGGCGGTCGTCGGGTCGCAAAAACCCCGCCCGTTGCCCAGATCGGTACACTGCAGTTGGAGCTGCTGGTCCGCGACGTTGACGATCGGACACTGATTGAGGACGTTCGGATCGCAGATCCGCTGGCAGGTCGGGCCGTTCGTGCCTTCGCTCCCATCGCAGGTCGCTCCCGGGATGCATATGCAGATGCCGCCGACGATACAGTCGAGACTGTAGTCACAGATCGTCCCAAACTCCCGAGCGTCGTAGTCGGGATTCTCCAGCCGGCCGGGCATGCATACCCACAGCTCGTCGTCGGCGCCGGCGTCCGCATCGGTGCCGCCGTTACCACCTGCGCCGCCCGCGCCCGCCGCGCCGCCTGCGCCCCCCGCGCCGCCGGTGCCGCCGGTGCCGAGATCGAGCGGCGATGCCTGCAGGCATGCTTCTCCGTCATCGCAGCGGACGATGTCGGCGCTGCACTCCTCCATGCAGTACTTTCCATACACGGTCTCCACGCATACCGAGCCGTCGCGACACTCGGACGATTGAAAGCACGCGTTCCCGTTGGAGATCGGATCGGCACAGCCGAGCACGATCCCCGGCAAGAGCACCACCGATAGAACAAAGGCTCGACACGTCATCGGAACGTATGTAGCAAGAGAGTCCTCGACGCGCGATTTTTGTACAGCGAGGGCGCTGGTCACACACGGAGGCTGGGGCCGGCGGCCGCCACCGCGCGATAGCTCCCGGTCGTCTCGTCGTACTCCAAAAGCTCCGCGCCTGCATCGAGCGCCTCGCTTTCGAGGGCTGCTTTGTCAGGCCGAAACCCGTCGGTCATCGGGATGCGCTCCACGCGCTTGACCCAGGCGGGACGCAAGCTCGAGTCCAAGCTCGCGGCGAACTGATTCCAAGCCTGCAAATTCAGCCCCCGATTGTCGTACGTCACCACGATCGCCGCCGGGCGCTCGAATCCGTCGTCCTCGATGCCGAGCACCACGGTATGCCGCAGGGCCTCGAAACCGTAGAGGGCGTCTTCGACCGTTCGAGTCGCGACGATCCCCTCGGGAGCACGGAGCATGCGGCTCGCCCGGTCGACGAACCAGAAATCGCCATCTTCATCGCGCCGAAGGACGTCCCAGGTGATGAACCAAGTGTCGTTCGACTCGAAGGCGCCTTGCAATAGACGCCGCCCAGCTTCGTCGCCGCCGGTGAAGCTCGCGAGCGGGTGATCGGTGTCCAACCGGGCGAGCAAGATGCCGGGCTCGTCCGGTTCGCATCGAGCCAAAAAGCCGTGCTCGTCGCGGATGAAGTCGTGTTCCTGAAAGTCGTACCGCACGAGCTCGACCTCCGCGCTGCCCGGCAACGGCCGTCCGAGCGCGCCGACCTTTTCGCCCGATGCGTTGGCCAAGACCGCATTGCCTTCGGTCGATGCGTAGAACTCGAGAATCCCGACCGGGCCGAAACGATCGAGAACACGCTGCCACACGTCGCGACGGAGCCCGCTGCCAGCGAAGAGGCGGACTGGATTCTGGTTGTCGGCCGCGGAAGGCTCGGCGCGCAAGAGCTCGCGCAGCATCTCTCCGGCGTAAAAGACCACGGTGGCGCCGTAGCGCCGGACGTCGTCCCAGAAGGCGTGGGGGTCGAAACCGGTGCCAAGCGCAAGACGGGAACCCCCGACCAAACCACCCCCGACGGTCACCAACATGCCGGCAGGATGGTGTAGGGGCAGGCAGCAGTAGACGGTGTCACGCGGAGACAGCGTGCACGCAGCCGCAGTGCCATAGGCGGAAAACGCCCAGCGCTGGTTGGTGATTTTCGCGGCGCGCGGCTTTTTCCCTCGACCTGCGGTGAGGATGATCATCGAGAGATCTCTGGCTCGACCGGGATTGGGCTCGTACCAACCGGGCAGCTCGACCTGATCCGGATCGATCAACTCCATGTCGACGACACCACGGGGCAAACTACGCTCTTCGCCCGCGCCGCCGAGCACCAGGACCTGGTCACAAAGCTCTTTGCCGAGCGCCGCGCTTTGCGGATCCGCGACGAGGTGACGGACGGCGGAGCCGTGGATCGCCTCTTCGAGCGTCTCGCGCGAGCGGCTGGGGCTCAGCAGGATGGCCACGGCGCCCAATCGGCTCAGGGCCGTGGTCACCGACAGGTAGCTCGGACGAGGCTCCATGAGCACCGCAACGGGCTCGCCGCGCTTCACACCGCAGCGAATGAGGCCCCGCACTACGTTGTCGACCCGGCGATCCGCCTGCGCATAGGAGAACGCACGCCCTTCCCACAGGAAGAACGTGCCATCGGGGTGGGTGGTCGCTTGCTCGGAGAGCGCGAGCCCCAAGCTGACGCGAGTGTCCGGCTCCATCTGCTGCAGCACGGCCAGTCGCGGAACCTGCCATCGCAAGCTGTCGAGCTCCTCGCCGAGGTCGGTTGCCGCGCGCCCAAAGCGTCTCCAAAACGCACCGATGGCGCCAGTCAGGCTCTGGTAAAAGAGCTCGACGTCGAAGTCGACCTGCTCGAACTCCGCTTCTTCGGGCTCCTCCAGCCGCGGCGGAGCGTCGAGGACCGAGGGCTGCTCGCCAACGCCCTCGCGCCAGCGCACCCAAGCGGCCACGGTCGGCCACGTGAACGACATGGCCTGGTTTCCAACCACGAGCCCGAAGTGTCCTGCGCGCATCGACACTTCGTGAAGCTCGGCATTGGGCGCCGCGCCACGAATGGCGCGGATGGCCGATTCGTTGGCGATGGTGTCGCGTTCGCCGACGAAAAACAAAACCGGACAGCGAATGTCCGCGAGCGTCACGGTGCGGCCGTCGATGACGAAGCCCCCCGACAGCATTCGATTGTGGACCACGAACTCGTCGATGAACTTCTTGAGCGCGGGCCCGGGCCAAGCGACGAAGCCTTCCCCGCCCAGGAACCGGCGGCGCGCTTCGCGCTTTTCGAGCGCCTGTCGGTCATGCAGCTTGCTCACGAAGTCGATGAGCTGACCGACTTCTTTGTGCACCGCCAGAAGCTTGAAACCGGTGCTCGTCAGGAACCCGGGCAGGCCCTCGAGCTTGTCGAGGGGCGCGTCGAGAGCTTGCTGGGCGAGCTCGAAGACCCGGCCGGCAATGGTGTCGTCGATCTTCGGAAGGTTGCGGTGGATGTCGACCGGGCTTCCAAACGTAACCAGTGACGCGATGCCTTCGGACGCACGGTAAGCGGCCGTCTGGTAGGCGAACATCCCGCCTTGAGAGTAGCCGAGCAGATGAACGTCGTGGCCGGTCGTGTCGCGGACGAAGTCGATCGCGTGGCTCACGGCCTTGACGTGATCGTCGAGCGTGCGCTTCATGCCGCCCTCTTCTTGCTCTGGAGAACCGAAGTCGATCACCCACACGTCGAGCCCCATCCGCGTGAGGGCCGTGACGCCGCTGATGTCGGGCGCGACGTCGTAGATCTCGGCAGTCACCATCAGGGGCGGAATCAACAGAAGAGGCGCCGCTACGCTCGGATGGTGATCGTCGCCGCCATAGCGACGCAGGCGCGCAATGGGCATCTGATGCGCGACCTTGTAAGGGGCATGCTCGGGGTCGGTGAAGTGTCCAAGACGGGCGAGCTCGAGCGCGTTTTCAGTCGCCATGGCAATGCGTCGGAACGGTGCGAGCAAAGCTTTTTTTCGCGGTGTTCTGGCCATGGCTCGAATGGTGACCCTAGCATCAAGCGTCTCGGAATTGGAGCATGCGCGAATCCCGTGTCAGAACCCAAGTCCCCAATGGCATCCGGCGCCCGCATGACCCTGCCCTGCTTCGACCAGGACGAGCTTGCGATTCTGCGGGATCTGGACACGACCCTGAACCGGCACCCGTACATGCGTGCAGACCTCGGTGCACGCGACGCGGCGTCGAAGGAGCTCGAGGCCGTCGTGAGCGCGCGGCTTGCTTGGCTGCACACCCACGGCATGCCGGCCGAGCACGGCAAGGGGGCGTCGCTGCTCGACAAGCTGCGCGGTCGGGAAAAGGAGCTCGCGCTTGCCATCACCGGCCGGCGCGGGTCCGAAGAGACGGCCCTTCGGTACGAAACCTCGTTGCTGCTGCATCCGGACCCGAGAATCAGGCACGACGGCGGCACGGTATCGACGAGGCTGACCGAGGCGGTTGAACGCTGGGAACGACTTCGGAGCAAGACGCCCGGACGCGAGGTGCTCGCGCAGAAGTGTCGCCAGAGCCTGGACTTCTTTCGGCATGGAGCGATGCTGCCCTTCTACTGGACGCGGCGAAGACGGATACGCGCGTGCTTGCCCCCCGCCTTGCTGGCTCGCCCTGCCTTGCGTCGGACTTTTTTCGCCATCGAGCAAGTCGGCCCCCTCGTCGACAACTTCGCGTTCCGCGGCGCCGGTGGCATTCCGCGTTCGACTGCCGTGGCGCTTGCGGACGTCGCGTTCCTCTACATGCAGCTCGCTGACGAGCTTCTCGACGAGCTAGCCGTGGCCACGGGCGGACACGACGCCGCCGGGCGGCTCGTCCGCTCTCTCTACCGTGAGTGTGCAGACGACAGACCGCTTCGTGAGCTTTCTCTTGCACACGTTCGCTCGATTGGCGTCGACCCGGACGGACATCGGACCAAGTTCGACTTGACGCTGTCCGAGCTCTTCCACGTGCTCGACGAGCTCGGACAGTCAATCGACTCGTTGCTCTTCGAAGCGGAGCCGGCGGTCGTGGGCGCGACGCATCTCTTTCTACATCATTGCTTTCAGACCTACCTCGACGAGGTGGCGCTTTGCGAAACGGCGTGCGGCGGCCGCGCCGATCGGATGCGCTTGCAAGACGCCGCATGGCATTTCTATCGCAAGAACAACCTCGTGATGATGTTGTGGCTCGATCTCCGTGCCCGGCTACTCGGGCTCGATCCGGCGGACCATGCCGACGCCATTCGCCGGTGGGGATATCTTCTCGCTTCGTTCCAGATCTTCGACGATCTGAAAGACGTCGCGATGGACCTCGGCAGGCAACCGAGCTACGCGCTCCAGATCGCGGCCAACGACTTCCCCCCCGAGTTTGCATGGATCGAAGCTCGATTCGGGTCGCGGCGGGCTCCCGTCTCGAGGGACGAGGTTCCCGAAGTGAGCATTCATGCACGCAAGACGGTTCAGCAATGCATGCGTTGGAGTAGGCTGATCGCCCTGGCGCACTTCGACAACGTGCTCTTGTACGCGTGGGATCAGCGCTGGCGCAAGAGCTGGACGGAGCGGCGTAATTCGTTCAACCCGGGAGATGAAGCGCGAAGCGACGCAGGCCCGCGTGCCGTGGATCGACTCGTTTGTGCACTCCAATCCATGCGACACGACGACGCGAGCTTCGTGCTCGATGACGAGCAGCTTGCATTCGCGCTCGACGCGGCGGCCTACGAGGGATCGTGGCAGATCTACCTCGCGCTCTTTCCGAACCTTCGCGCGATGTACCGCTTTGCAACGCTTCGGATGTGGATGACCGCCGAGGAGAAGGCACGGGCGGCTCGCCGGCTCCTTCGACGGTTCCCACCCGCTCGAGCGAGCGCGCTACCCAGGCTCGGCCACGGTGATGTCGACCATCAGATCGCCAGCGATGGCCTCGAGACTTTCTCGCAGGTCATCGAGGCTTAGCGATTGCGGCGCCCATAGACGCGCTTTCGCCTTGAACAGCGTGTCACCCGACCAGGGCGCGCCGTCGCACTCGGTGTTGAGCTCGTCGACGTTCACGCCGCGCGCGGCGAGCGCCTCGGAGATCTTGTGCACGATGCCCGGTCGGTCACTCCCGATGAGATCGAGAAGGATGACGTGCCCTTCGGGAGGCGCCTCCTCGAAGCCCCGTTCGATCGCGACGCGAAGGCCGCCAGAACGCAGGGCCTCGAGGGCTTCGGCAAGGGCGTCCGCTCGGTCGGCGGGTACGCTCGCGCGCAAGATCCCGGCGAACTGACCCGCCAAACGCGACATCCGGCTCTCGACCCAGCTCCCGCCATGCGCCTCGATGACGGCCGAAACCGACTCGACGAGGCCGGGCCGATCCTTACCAATGACCGTGACGACGAGGGACTCCATCGAACACGCTCCATAGCCATAATCCTGCGACATTCAACGGCTTTTTACCCCGAGTGCCCGGCGTCTGCCGGCGGTCGCGGAGGATCTTTGCCCTGGAACCGGCTAGATCTCGGACAGTTACGGCCGTAGAGCGTGTCCCCATGTTCGCGAAGCGCACGCAGGAAGTGGAGCCCTTCCTCGCCATGGAAGTCATGGAGAGGGGGATGGCGATGGCCCGAGAGGGCAGCTCGATCGTCCAGCTCGGCGTGGGCGAACCGGATTTCGATGCACCGCCCGAGGCAGTGCAGGCCGCGGTCGATTCTCTGCAGTCCGGAGAAACGCACTACACCGACAGCCGCGGGGTGTTCTCGCTGCGCGAGGCGATTGCAGAGGATTGCGAAGCGCGGCGGGGCGTCACCGTCAGCCCCGACCAAGTCGTGGTGACGAGCGGAACGTCGCCTGCGATCTTGTTGTGCCTGAACTTGCTGGTCGATACCGGGGACGAGGTCATCCTCGCGACGCCGCACTACCCTTGCTATCCAAACATGATCGCGGTCTGCGGGGGCACGCCCGTCCTCGTTCCGACCGGGCCGGAGGATGGCTTCGTCATCGACGTCGCGCGCGTACGCGCCGCAGTCACGCCGCGCACGCGGGCCATCCTGCTTGCTTCCCCCGCCAATCCGACAGGCGCAGTACAGCCTCGAGAGGTGATCGAAGGATTGAGCGATCTCGGCATTCCGATTTTGTCCGACGAGATCTACGACGGACTCACCTACGACGGCGCACGCGTCACCTCGCCCTTGCAATTCACCGAGCAGTGCTACGTGCTCGATGGCTTTTCCAAACGCTATGCGATGACGGGGTTCCGCTTGGGCTATCTCATCGCACCCCCGATCGCCATGCGCCCGCTCCAGAGCCTGATGCAGAGCTTTTTCATCTCCACGTCTCAGTTCGTCCAGCAGGCGGGCCTCGCAGCGCTGGCGCACGGAGCCGAGCACGTCGAGCGCATGCGGCAGGAGTACGCCGCCAGGCGTCGAATCATGGTCGACGGGCTCCGCGACATGGGTCTGTCGATCCCCATCGACCCGCCTGGCGCCTTCTACGTGTTGGTCGACATGCGCCACTTCGGGCGAGATTCGCTCACGCTGGCGTTCGACATTCTCGAAAAAGCGCAGGTGGCGCTCGGGCCTGGACGCGACTTCGGGGAGGCTGCGGAAGGCTTCGTGCGTTTCAGCTTCGCCACCTCGCGGAACCAGATCGAAGAGGGGCTTCGACGTTTGGCGCGTGCGCTCCCAGAGCTCTGATCACTCTCCCTCGCCCCCGAGCATGTCGAGTAGCTCCGCTTCCTCGATGACGCGGACGCCGAGAGACTGTGCCTTGTCGAGCTTGCTCCCCGGATCGGCCCCGGCGACGACGTAGTCGGTCTTCTTGGAAACCGAGCCCGACACTTTGCCGCCCGCTGCCTTGATGCGTTTGGTGGCTTCGGTTCGCGTGAGCGTCGGCAGCGTCCCGGTCAGCACGAACGTCTTTCCGGCCACCGCCGCGACCTCGCGAACCTCCGATGCTCGTACGCTCAGGCTCACGCCGACCTCGGCCAGCCCCTCGAAGACCTTGCGGACGGCGGGCGAGCTGAGCTCCACGAAAATGCTATCCGCGGTTTTCCTCGCCAGGCCCTCGATCACGCCACGCTCGGACGACTTCGCGGGCGCCACCAGCGCGATCGCCTCGTCGTCGCCCTTCGCGTACCGTTCCGCGAACGCCAGGAGCGCGTCGGCGGTCTTGAAATACGCTGCGAGGTCTTCGGCCATCGTCTCGCCGACGTGCCGGATCGCGAGCCCGTTGAGCACGCGCGCCAAGCCCCGCCCTTTGGCCTCCTCGAGCCCGGCCTTCACCCGCTCCGCGCTCTTGGTTCCCATGCGCTCGAGGGATGCGAGGTCGTCCACCTCCAGCCGGAACAGCTCGTCCGGCGACCGAACGCCCAACTTGTCCACCACCTGATCGACGAGAACCTCGCCCAGACCGTCGATGTCCATCGCTTGACGGCTGGCGAAGTGGCGGAGTCGTTCACGCACCTGATCCGGACAAGCCGGATTGGGACAGTAGACGAAGATCTCCTCTCTCACGACCTCGGTGCCGCAAGTGGGACAGGCCTCGGGAGGCACGAACCGCTTCGCTCCGCGCTTGCGCTGACTCTTGTCGACCTCGACCACCTGCGGAATGATCTCTCCGGCTTTTTCGACCCGCACCGTATCGCCGATGCGAACGTCTTTGCGCTCGAGCTCGACGAAGTTGTGGAGCGATGCGCGGCTCACCGTGGTGCCCGACACGAACACGGGCTCGAGGATGGCGACCGGGGTCAGCTTTCCGGACTTCCCCACGGAGACTTCGATGTCGAGGAGCTTCGTGGCTTTTCGCTCGGGTGGAAACTTGTAGGCGATGCCCCAATGCGGATGGTGCCCGGTCGCCCCGAGCCTCGGGTAGAGCGTCAGATCGTCGATCTTGATCACCATCCCGTCGATGTCGTAGTTCAGCTTGCTGCGGCGCGTCTGGTAGTCGTCGCAATACTCGAGCGCTTTTTCTGGCGAGCTAGTCTGGAAGACTTCGCTCAGATAGACCTCTCCGCCGCGAGCGGCCAACCATTCCAAGACGTCGCGCTGGGTCGATGGAAGCTCCACCGCATCATCCCAGGCCACGTGATAGAGAAAAGATCGAATCCCCGTTTGCTCGAGACCGGAAGGATCCTTTCGCTTCATCATGCCAGCACAGCCGTTGCGTGGGTTGATCAGGGGCTTTTCGAGCGTGGCGTTGAAGCGCGCGAATTCGCTCAAAGGCCAATAAAGCTCGCCCCGAATCTCGAGCTCTCCCTCGCGCACCCCTTCGAGGTCCAGCGCGACCGTCCCGAGCTGGCGCACCTGCTTGGTGATCACGTCGCCCTTTTGTCCATCCCCGCGGGTGACGGCGCGTTGGAGCTTGCCTCGGACGTACGTGAGAGAGACCGAAATCCCATCGACTTTGGGCTCGACGATCAAGGGAAGCTCGTCGACCTCGAGCTCGTTCTTTCTACGGCGGAACCACGCGTTGAGCTGGTCGGCGATCGGCATGGGCTGCCCGGTGCTGTCCCGACGGCTGGGCGAGAGCTTTTCGAGTGAAAGCATCGGAACGCGATGCGCCACCGTCTCGAAGCCCGCCGTGTGATCGGCCCCGGGCTGCATGTCGAGCCGCTCGGAGGGGTCGATGCCGAGCTCGTCGGCCAGCTCCTGATATCGATCGACGAGGTCGTCGAACTCCGAGTCCGGAATCTCGGGAACACCGGCCCGATAGGCCGCCTCGTGATAGCGAATTTGCTGGGCCAGTTGCTCCAGCTCCACCTCGGCCCGCACCCGACCACCCATCTTCAAACCTTGGCAGAATTAGCCCCTTTCAAAAGCTGATGGCGCCCTTTTTGGAAGGGTTAAATCTCGTCTTTAGGGGTGATGTTGTGACATTGCCGCGTCGCTCAGGCAGCTTGTGTAGAGGGGATGGACGGAACAGAGCAGTCACTTGCGGTCGGTGGGGACGAGGCGGCAGCTCGGCGCGAGCACGAGCGCCGGCGCCTTCGTGACGAGCAGACGCGCCTTCGTTCGCTCGGGGCGCTCTCGCACATGTTGCCGGTGCTGTCGGTCATCTACGCGGCCGCGGCCGCGCTGTTCGTGATCAGCCCGCCGTTCATCCCGAACGAGCCGCACGTTTTGATCTGCGCAATGTCCTCGGCGCTCGTGCTCTTGGTTTGGGCGGGCATGCGTACCGACGACCCGCGCTTCGACACGCCGATTTCGGTGGCCACGATTTCCATCGCTGCCGGCATGGGGCTCACTATGTTCGCAGTCAGCGGCTCGATCAGCAACACCACCACCCTGGCGATTGCGGTAGTCGCGGCAGGGGCTCTTCTCTACCGGTTCTCGATGTATGCGGTCATGGTCGGTGTCGTCTTCGTGGGATGGGTTCCGTTGGCGTGGGGCTCGGCGTCGGGCGATCTGAGCCTCGGCCTGTTTCATCTCTGGGCCGCGGCGGTCGTCGGTGGCTTGGTGCTGTGGTCGCGGCGGCAGCTCATGCTCACCCTTCACGAGGAAGCGGAAGAGGCAGATGCGATGCGTCGGCTGGCGACCGATCAGGCGCGATCACTCGAGCGCGCTCGTGACGCGGCGCTGGCGTCGGCACAAGTGAAAGGGCAGTTCTTGGCGAACGTCAGCCACGAGGTGAGGACGCCGCTCAACGGGATTCTCGGTCTGTTGCAGATGGTGGACGCTTCCGCACTGCCGCCGCCGCAGGACGACTACCTGCTCGAGGTCCACAAGTCCGCCCGCTCGCTCCTCGGCATCGTCAACGATCTGCTGGATCTATCGAAGATCGAGGCAGGCGAGATGCGACTCGAATCGGTCCCTTTCGACGTCGTGTCGATCACCGAAGAGATCGCCGTGAACTATGCGTCTGCAGCGCAGGCCAAGGGAATCGAGCTGCTCACCGAGATCGATCCCGCCGTTCCCCCGGAGGTCTGCGGAGACCCGCTACGGCTCCGCCAAGTCGTGTCCAATCTCGTCAACAACGCGCTGAAGTTCACCAAGGACGGCGAAGTCGTGGTCCAGATCCGGGTACGCGACCGAGGCCCGTGGCACGTCGACCTCGAGCTTCGCGTTTCGGATACGGGCGTCGGTATCCAGCCCGATCGCGTGGAAAGCATCTTTCGCCCGTTCTCGCAGGCGGACGCTTCGACGACCCGGGAATACGGCGGGACGGGCCTCGGGCTTCCGATCTGCCGCCAGCTCGTGGAGCTGATGGGTGGGCGCCTCCAACTGAGCAGCACGCCCGGGCGAGGCAGCACCTTCTTTTTCGAGACGCGCTTCGAGCTCGAGGAGCGGCTCACCGAGGACCTCAAGGCGGTCACCGAAGCGCTCGCGGGCATGCGCGTGCTCGTGCTCGAAGCCAACACCCGCGCACGTGAGACCCTCATCGCGCGGCTCGAAGCTTGGGGGATGCAAGCCTCGGCTAGCACCAGCTTCGACGGCGCCCTGCGCGAGTACCGGCAGGGGCGCTGTCCGCACGTCGCGCTCGTCGACGTTCGTAGCCTCGGCAAGGACTGGCGAAGCCGCGCCCTCGAGCTCAACCAGGCTGCCACCGCGCGAGGTGCCTCGCTCGTCGCCATGTGCTCCCACAAGCACGAGATCAGCGAGCTCGGAGAGGCCGGCATCAGCGTCTACGTCGAAAAGCCCATCCGCCGCGCGAAAATCATCGCGGCACTGCTAGAGATCCTCAATCGCGGAACCTCGCTCAGCCCGCGACGGCAACCGATCGAACGTCCGTCCCTGCCGGCCGTGCCCATCCGAGCGCTCGACTCGAACGGAATGAGGGTCCTCGTAGCGGAAGACAACGAGGTCAATCAAAAGGTGATCCAGGCGCACCTCCGGGCGCTCGGGTACGAGGTCGACATGGTCCACGACGGGATCGCGGTGCTCGAAGCGCTCGGGCCAGACCACGACTACGCCGCGGTGATCATGGATGGACAGATGCCGCAGATGGACGGATACGAAGCGACCCGGATCCAACGAGCCCGCGAGACCGAGCTGGGTCGCCGACGCGTCCCGATCATCGCGCTCACCGCCCATGCGATGACCGGAGACCGACGCACCGCGTTTGCCGCCGGGATGGACGACTATCTTTCGAAGCCCTTCACGCAGAAGCAGCTCGAAAAAGCACTCAGCCGTTGGGTGGTCCGGCCGTCCGCGAGCATCTCCGAGCTCTCACCCGACGCGCTCGACACCACCATCACCTCCCAGCTTCTCGAGCTCGAAGAAGAAGAGCCCGGCTTTCTCTGCGACGTGATCGACAGCTTTTTCGAGACGGCCGAACGAAGCATCGCGCAAATCAAGAAGGCCATCGAGATGGGCGACCTCGATGCGCTACGCGCAGCGGCGCACATGGTTCGCGGAAGCAGTCAGCAGCTAGGCGCCAAGCGCTTCGGGGCGACGTGCTCGGAGCTCGAAAAGGCACCGTCCGTACACGATGCAATCCCCATCCTGTCGGACCTCGAGCGTGACCTCGAGGGGGCTCGCGAAGCGCTCACCGGTCTTGCCGATCAGGCGCTCGACGCAGCTTCGTGACTCGACGCTCAGTTGTCCCGATGGGCACCAGCGAGTCGCGAGGCGTCCGCGATCCAGCTGTCGCGAATGGTGTGCTCCGGCACGCCGTCCATGTGCTCGACGAGCCACTCCACATCCGACGCTTCGAAGCGCGCGATCTGATGGAAATGATAAATGCCCAATCGATTGAGACTGCGCTCGAGGCTCGGATCGACGCCTTCGAGACGCTGTAGATCATCGCGCGGCCCGTAAGGTTGAATCATCAACCAAGCAGGGGGACGTGACTCTCCGCTGCTCTCGAGTCCGAGCTCAGCCTCGCGAAGCCGGCCCTTCAAGCGCTCGATGTCGTCCAACATGCGCTCGTGAATGCCGTGAAGCACCTCGAGCTCGGCCCTCAAGCGTTCGCTTCGCGTCTCGGCTCCTCGCTTGGCAGCCTGCGCCTCGTCACGCTCCCGAACCGCAATCCGAAGCTCTCTGCGCAGGTCTTCCGACGACTCGCGCGAACCGGGCTTGGCATCGACCCGTAGCGCTTCGAGCTGGGTAGTCACCGTGCGCAACGTGTGATTTCGAGCGTCGAGCGTCGCGGTGAGCTGTCGCTTTGCGCGCTGCAATGCATCGTTCCGCTCCCGGGAGGCTTCGAGCTCCTTGTGAAGGACCCGGATCTCGTCTTCTTGCGAGAGCAGATCAGCGCGTGCGCCCTCGAGCTCGTATTCGAGCTCCCTGGCTCGGCTCGGCGCCATCAGCCGCCCCCACAGCGATTGCACGAGCCACAACAAAACCGCGCCCATCGCGGCCGAGATCAACAGTACGCCGATCATCTGCATCACGAGATACGTCACGTGTCACCTCCCCCGCGCCCGTCATCCCCCACGAGCATGTCCGTTCGCACGACGCGCACCCCGCGAATCATGCGCACGACACGTTCGGCTCGCCGCGCCTCGGATTCGGACGGGACCTCACCTCGGAGCTCGACGTCTCGCCCGTCCACGACCGGCACCACCTCGGTGAAACCAGTCCGCTCCAACACCGAGGTGACCCGTGTGGCGAGGTGCCATTCGATTTCATGGCGGACCGGGCTGAGACAGGAGACCCAGACGACATAGCCGAGGAAGCCTGCCGAAGCGGTGCCAAAGACTGCCTTCTTCCACATGCGCGATGTGCCTACCGAACGCATTGAACTCGATTTGATCGAAAAATGCCATGTTCTGACCATGCGTTCCGTGCAGAGACGCGAGGCAGCGCACAAATCTCGGTGCCGTCCTCGCCCGATGGGGTGGCTCTCGGCGGGGTCAGGAGCCGAAGTCGTGCTCGGCGACGATCCGGAACAGACGCTCTTGGCGATCGTCGGACCAGGTGTAGAGCGCCACCGAGGCCGAGGTGAACGACGCGCCTCCAAGCTCGATCTGCTCGGCCCAGCGCAGGGCCTTGCGGCGCTCCACCGCGTTGGCCCGGCGCTGGATGCGCGCGACGGTCATGTGGGGCAGCGGGGGCCTCGTGTCTTCGGGCGCACCGGCCGCCGCGAGAATCGGGCCCTTGGTTTGCGCAATCATCTCGCTGAGGGCCTCGCGCCCCACGTCGATCATCGCGGACAGAGCCGAGGGCTTTCGGGGGTTCCCGAGGGGCACCACGCCCGCAAAAGAGCCGCTCACCGTCCGGAAGCAGGAGAACGTGTCGAGGAGCTCCCAGGCCTTTCGAGCCTCGGCCTCTTGCACGGTCCCGAGAAAGCCCAAGGTGACGTGGAGGTCCGAGAGCGCAAAGACGCGCACCCGCGCGGGCGCCGGAGGGATTCGAAATCCCTCCACTTGCATGGGAAACCCGATGAACCAATTAGGGGTCACCTCACGAGTCTAGGCCCAACGGAAACCAACGGCGAGACACATGCCCATCACCGAAGCGTTCAGCCAATCCCTGCAGACCCATCCTCTGTACACCTGGACCGTGCTCGGCGTCGTAGTCCTGGGCATCGTCAGCTTCTTCCTTCTACTGTTCATCTCCGCGCCTTACGGCCGTCATCTCCGCCCCGGCTGGGGCCCGACGCTCAATGCCACGGCGCTGTGGGTGATCATGGAGGCGCCATCCCCGATCGCGTTTGCCGTCGTGTACTTCATGTCGGACAACGCGTTCTCCCTCGTACCTCTGATCCTCTTCGGCATGTTCATGCTGCACTACGTGTACCGCTCGTTCATCTATCCCTTTCGGATGCGAGGCGGCCACAAGAAAAAGCCGCTGATCACGGGCGTCCTCGCTTTTGCGTTCAACACGGCGAACGGCTCGACGAACGCGTTCGCCATCACCGAGCTGGCGCCTCACTTGTTGCGAACGAGCTGGCTGACCGACCCGCGTTTCATCGTGGGCGTGCTGGTTTTCGCGACCGGTTACGTCATCAATCAGCACTCGGATGCAATCCTGCGAAATCTCCGAAAACCGGGCGAAAGCGGCTACAAAATCCCCTACGGGGGCTTCTATCGATGGGTCTCGAGCCCAAACTATTTCGGGGAAATCATCGAATGGACGGGATTCGCCCTCGCGGCGTGGACCGTGCCCGCCGCGGTCTTCGCTTGGTTTACGGCCATGAATCTCGTTCCGCGCGCGTTTTCCAACCATCGCTGGTATCAAGAGCATTTCGGCGATTATCCAAAAGATCGGCGCGCGATCATTCCGTTTGTGCTGTAGCTCCGTAGACTTGCATCCTCGCGCCGATTGACGCGACAATGACTAGCCAAAGGCGTACGTCGTCGGGGAGGGATGCACGGTGGCCGACAAGCACGCGAGCTCGCGAAAAGAACGATCCGATCTCTTCAAGGTCGAGGAAGCTACACCTTCGATCGCGCCGGTCGAGAAGATCGTCCTGCCTCCGGAGGAGGCGCTGAAGCGCCGTATCCGTCGGTTCATCGCGGCGGCCATCGCGGCCCTGATCTTCTTCTACCTGATTCACTTGGCGCTCGGCTGGATCCACGACGCACGCGTCGAGACCGCGCTCGACGAGGTCATCAACGACGCGAGCCCCGATACGATCGAGACTGCGCTCAGCCTGCTCCGCGACGACACGAAACCCGGAGTGCGGGCGCGGCTTCTTGCAACCGCCGCGCTCGGTGGGGACGAAGACAGCCTCGAAGAGGCCGAGCGCATCCTGGAAAGCGCGGCAGAGCAAAACGATCCCGACCAACGCATTGCGCGGATCTACGCGTTCCTCGCCGAGGGTGATGCACGCGCTGCACACGGCGAGGCTGAGCGACCTGCGAAGTACACGGACCAAGCCGACGCGTTCTTGCTTGCCCGTGCGATGACCGCGATGGCGCGCGGGCAGTGGAGCCAAGCGAAGGAGGATGCCAGCACCGTGGCTGCATCACGTCCTGGGGCGCCGGAACCGGCGGCCCTGCTTGCGCGAATCACTGCGCGAACCGACGGGCCGGATGCCGCGCTCGCCGTGCTCGACCAGGTGTCGGACCCAACGGCTGCGACCCGGGTTGCGCGCGCGCGGATCGTCGGGCTCCTCCAGAACGATGCCGAGCAAGCCATGGCGCTCGCCGAGTCGGTACTAGAGGACGAAGACGCCACGGTGGCCCACAAAGCATGGGCGCACCTGGTTCGAGCTGCGATTGCGTACCGCGCGGGTGCGATTGGCGCAGCATACGAGCACGCGCGCAAAGCGGCCGAGCCCGAGCTTCGCGTCGACGAGATTCTGGTGCTCGATACGGCGCAGCTCTTTCTCGCGCTCGGACGAACGGGCGATGCGAAGCAACTGTTGACGCGGCTGTCGAGCGGGCCGTCGGCGGATCTCTTCACACGAACCCACGTGATCGCGTGGTGGTACGCGCAAACCGGAGACATGCGCGCTGGGTTGGCCACCCTCGAAGGCGCTGGTTTTGGGCCCGAAAAAGACGCCGAAAGGGCGTTTCGGGCGCTGGTGCTGGCCGAGTTGCTCGAGATCTCGCGACGCGCCTCCGACCGCGAGCGCGCCAAGACGCTCTACCGCCAAGCGACGACTGATTCCGAGTGGGGCGTGGCAGCTTCCAACGCCCTCGCCACGATGCTGATCGAGGAGGGGAAGACCGAACAAGCGCTGGCCGTGCTCACCGAGGGGCTCGCGGCGCATCCAAATCACCTCACGCTAGTCGACACGGCGGCGCAGGCCTACATCGACGAGCAACGCATCGCCGAAGCGGAAAAAGTGACCTCCGCTGCCCTCGAACGCTTTCGCGACGAAGGATGGGCGCACGGAAGCCATGCCCGCGTATTGCTCGCCAAGGGTGAGCTCGGCGAGGCATTGGCCGCGCTCGATCGCGCCGTCGAGCTCAGCCCGAACGACGCGAGGCTTCACGCGCTTCGTGGCGATGCGGCGCACGCGGTCGGCTCGGTGGAGTCCGCGGAGGCGAGCTACGAAAAGGCGCTCGCGCTCGATCCCAGTGAGCCACGCGCGCTTTCGGGTTTCGTGGCCCTTTTGATCGACATCGGGGACTTCGCGCGCGCCGAGAAGATCATCGAGCAAATGGACGAGGCGAAGATTCGGGACCTTCGCGCCGACCGGCAACGGGTGCGGTTCCTGGTGCGCACGGGCGCGGGGCAAAGCGGAGTCACGACGATGCGCAACGCGGTCGGACGCCACAACCGCAACGCGGAGCTTCGGCTCGCTGCGGCGCGTGTCTACATGCAGGCGGAGGACTATCGCCGCGCGGGGATCTATTTCCAGAAGGCCAAGCGGGACGGAGCCGACGCGCGCCTCGCAGATACGGGCCTTGCTCTCACGCAGATCTCGAGCCGCCGCAAGCTCGGTGCCGAAAAGTCTCTCGAGCGGGCCAACGAGGCGACCGATGCCGAGGGCAACGCCCTACCCGCCAGCAACCAAGTGCAAGGCTGGGAGCTGATCGTCAAAGCGCGCCTCGCGCTCGCCGATGACAAGCGTGGCCTCGCCGTTCGCTATGCACGAGAGGCCGAGCAGCTCTTGCCGGACGATCCCGAGGTGTTCTTGCTCCAAGCCGACATCGAAGAAGACCGCGAGCGCTCTCCCGAGGAGGCGCTTCGCAAAGCCGCCAATGCTCCCATTCCCATGCCGGAGGCGGCTGGACGCCTCGCCACCCTCCTCGGCCCGACCGAGGAAGGCTGCGAGATGGCGACGCGGTATCTCGAGGCGAACCGCAGCACGCGGCTTGCCAACCGCGTGCGCGACGTCTACCGGCAGTGCAAGTGAGCCGCCGCGCTCATTCGGACTCGGCCAACAGCTTCGAAACCCGTTCGACCGCGTCGATGTACTCGCTGACCATCTCTTCGACGACCTGGCGCGCCGGCTTTCGGGTATTCATCTGACCGACGACCTGACCGACTGGCGTCCCCAATAGCGAGGCCGAGCCCTGGGCTCCGCTCTGGGCAAAGCGGGTGATACGCTGCGTCGCCTCGGCAGTCGCCATGAACTGAAGCGGCATCGGCAGGTAACCCGGACACTCCGGGTCTTCTTCCCATGCGCGGGTGTAGTCGGTCTTGAGCTGGCGAGCGGGCTTGCCGCTGATGCAGCGCGACCGCACCGTCTCGGTCGAGTCGGCGACGAGCAGCTTGTCGACCAACGCGGGAATCGAATCGGACTCTTCGGTCGTGAGCCAGATCGATCCGGTCCAGACCCCTGCGGCGCCCATGGTCATGGCGGCAGCCATCTGCCGGCCGGAGCCGATTCCCCCGGCGGCGAGCACAGGCGTCGGTGCGACTGCGTCTACGACCTGCGGCAAGAGCACCATCGAGCCGATTTCGCCGGTATGGCCGCCCGCCTCGTAGCCGGAAGCAATGACGATGTCGACGCCCGCATTCTTTTGCTTGATCGCTTGGGACACGGTGCCGCACAGCGCCGCGACCACCACGCCCCGATCGTGGGCCTGACTGATGATGTCTTCAGGAGGCGGCCCGAGCGCGTTGGCGATCAGCGCAATCGGGTGTTTCATGGCCACGTCGAAATGCGCGCGACCGCCCGAGGCCGACCAGCCGAGCAGGCCGTCGATCTGTTGCACGTCGTCTGGAAGCGGAGGCACACCGTGCCGGTCGAGCAGGTCGTTGATCCACTTGCGGTGCGCAGGCGTGATCATCTGATCGAGCTGCTCCTTGGTGATGTCGCCCTGATCCTTGCCGATGTATTTGGCGGGAATGACGGTGTCGACGCCGTAGGGCTTGCCGTCGACGTGCTCGTCGATCCATTTGAGCTCGAGCTCGAGCTGCTCGGGGCTGTACGCCACCGCTCCCAAAACCCCGAGCCCGCCGGCCCTGCTCACCGCCGCGACCACGTCGCGGCAATGGCTGAACGCAAAAATCGGAAACTCGATCCCCAAGCGCTTACAGATCTCAGTCTTCATGCCACCACCTAGAAAAATAGAACGTGTTCTAGTTTGGCGGAGGCCGCACCAGGGGTCAATCGAAAAAGCGACCCCCGGCCGGCCCCTCGATGGAAGGCTACTGAAGGCTCGGGTCCACCAAGTCGTCCCAGGCCGGCGTGCCTTCGATCATGGCGGTCAGCCACTCGAGCACGTCGACGCCATCGATCTCGGTCTCGAGGCTGCCGATCTCCAGGCCTTCGCTGCCGCCATCGGAATTCTCACGGAGTAAGGTGGTGTGGGCGCTTCCGAACGGGATGAATCGCTTGTAGCGGTCTTCGAACATCATGGTCGTCCGCTCCGTCTCGGCCAGGAGCGAAGCCGTGAAGTCCGCCGGGGCGATCATCAAGAAGAACGTCGAAATGACCTGGTCTTCGCTGAAGCTCAACGCGCCCATCGTGACGTCGTCATCTGCGGCGAGTTGCCACTCGATGAGCCGGGTGACGTGACCATTGCTGGTGCATTCGGTGCACGACGCCGGAACCAGCGAATTCGCATTCCAGCCGGCGATCAGCGTTTCGCTGACGAACTCCGGCTCACCATCCTTGGCGATGCCGACGCCCGAGTCGTTGAAGAGCAAGATCTCGGTATCCGGGTAGTAGAGCCTGACCAGCGGCAGCGCGGTGATCGTGCCGAAGGCGCCCCCGCTCACGCCCGTCAACAGGATCCGGCTCGGGCTCGGAAACTCCGCGGCGGCAATGTCGAGAGCCGCGGTCAGATTCTGTAGGCCGCGCTGATAACCCATGCTCGGGCCGCCGGCTCCACCAAGCACGCTTCCCGGCAGCATCCGATCGACGTCTCCTGCAAAGAGCGACCCGTCGCAATACGGCAAATAGACCACATCCCAATCGGCAACCGGATTTCCGGCGAGCTCTGGGTTCAAGATGCCGCTCGCAGAAATCGAGTTCGTCTCCTCGACTGCGGAGCAGAAGTCCTCCCAGCAAGCGCCGCCTCCCTGCAAGAAGATCATGAGCGCGTCCGATGCACCCTCGCGCGTCTCGACCGTGTACTCGGTGCCGCGCAAACACAGTGGGCCGCGTGGCTCCGCGGCCGGATCCGCCGGCACCTCGAACTCGAAGGTCTTCACGCCGCTTTCGGCCGTGGGCGTGTTGATCGGCGTGAACATGCCGACGTACTTGTCGAGCCCTTGCTCGTAGAGCTCGTCGAAGCCGTTCGTTCCACCGGAGCCGCCTGTGCTTCCGCTGTCGCTTCCGCAACCGGCGAGCCCGATCGTCGCGCCCAAAATCAAAGCCAAGATACTCGTTCGCATGACACCTCCATGATGGCCGAATCGGTCAATTGGGCGGCTATTGGTACGCCGGTGCGCTCGGAAGGTCAACGGTGGTAGCCTCGGTTTCCCATGCTGAGCAAGCGAGAACGAGTTTGGTTCGGCCTGAGCGCCTTGCTTCCGCTGGTCGTGTGGGGGCTCGGCTGGCTCAGTCCTGCCGAGCTGATGGGCGACGACCTGGTCTTGATCGTCGACAATGAGGCGACCTGGGCATCGGCCTGGACACAGGACTCCTATCGGGCAGCAGGTGTCGAGGACGCGCCGCCGGTGGTCTATCGGCCGGTCGGTGTCGCGTTGCTGGCGACGCTCGAGGGGTGGCTCGGGACGACGTCACCCATCCCGTACCGTGTGCTCGCGGTCGTGCTTCATGCCCTCAACGCCGTCCTGCTCGCCCTCTGGCTCTCCGGCCTCGGCCTCAGCGTGGTGCGCTCGTTGATCGCAGCGGCCCTGTGGAGCGTCATGCCCATTCACGCCGAGCCGCTCTATTGGGCGGCTGGGTTGCTCGACGTGATGGCGAGTAGCGCGCTGCTGGCCGCTCTGGTGCTCGCGACGCGACACAGTCTTTCGGCGAGGCTCGGCGCAGTCGGGGCCTGGGCGTTGGCGTTGCTGCTGAAAGAGACCGTGCTCTTCGGGTCGATCGCCTTGCTGTTCACGATGGCCTACTCCCCCGCGGAGCCCGAAGAAGCAGGCGAGCACGCCGCGAGACCACCTCTCGGCGTAATTGCCGTCGTCGGCACACTGGCGCTCGCTGCCTGGTGGACTGCGCGATCGTTGGCCGGTGTGGAAGCCCCAGAAAGCGTGCCGCTCCACTGGACCGCGCTCGCGGCTTCCTTCGGGGAGGCCATCATCCGATCGGTCGGTCTCGGCGAGATCTTTCGAGCCGGTGGCGCGCCGCTTCATGGAATGACGCTCGTCGCCGGCATCGCGCTCGCCGCGACAGCCTGGTACGCGTGGCAGGCTTCGCGTCATCCGGCGCGCGTCATGCTCCCCGTGCTCTCGCTGAGCACCATCGCCGTCGCTCAAGTGCTGTTCGGTCAAAGCGAGGTTGGCTTCCTCGTCGATCCCGATCGCTATTTCTACTTGGCGGTGAGCTTCATCCCGGTCACCGCGGTCTGCGCCTGGAACCCGCCCGCCGAAAACTCTGCTCGCGCGACCGTCGCGGCCGCGGTGATCGTCTCGGCATTGATCGCGGTCTGGTCGTGGAGCGCGGTCGAGTCACGCTCGAACTATGCGAGCTTCGAGGCCATGCTGACGCGGGAGATCCGGATCGGGCGGGCGTCGGCCGAGGTGTACTTCTTGCGCGGCGTCGAGCGAATGAAGAACGACGATCCGTGCGCCGCGGAGATGGATTTCCGGTTTTCCTTCGCGATGGCGCTCGATGCCGAAAAGCGCGAGCGCGCGAGGAAGCTCGGAATCGACGCGCTCCACGCCTGCTCGGATGCCAAAGCCGAGGCCGTGAAGTCGAAGCAAGGCGACCGGTAGAGCAATCACGCCGACGCGCCTGGTGCCGGCAACACGCCATCGACCTCGAACACGTGCCGATCGAAGCTCGTCCGTTCCCGCATCACGGCAGGACCCGGTCGCAGCTCCACGCGTGCGCGCACGGCCGTGCAGATCCACTGCTCTGCATTCAGTGGTCTTTTCGTCGTGAATACCGGCTCGAACAAGCCGACGTTCACGCCCCCGCCAGGGTCGCGCGCCGACACGAACCGAAAAGCGGCAACGTCCGCGTTGCGCATCGCCGCGCCGAGCGGCTGCGAATCGCGATAGCTGACGGGTGAAGAGATACGGCTGGTGAATGCATCGAAGGGTGGGCACGTGAGGTCCGCACCCTTCTTGGTGGAGATGCGCACTTGAAACACGGTCAGCGGCCGCGTCAACGGCGTGATGTCCGCTTCCGTGCCCTCCAAGAACAACAACACGTAGTACGCTTTTTCGGCAAACACGGTCGAGTGCGTTTCGGCCGCATAGAAAATGCCGCGTTCGCGTCTGGTGCCGAACCGCGACCCATACCGAAGCGGTGGATGCCGAAAAGGCGTCGCCAAGAGATAGTGCAACCGGACGAAGCGGCGGCCCTCCGGCCAAGGCGGCTTGGCCGAATCGATCAACGCTTCGAGCACCTCTTGCTCGTCGTCCGAATCGACGAGCTTGCGTGTCGAAGCCACGTGCTGTGATTCGACGGCACGCCATGGAGACCCGGCGAGCCGGACCTGCTCAAATCGTTCCGCGCATTGCGTCCAGATACTCGGCGACATCGACCAGCCCTTCGATTTTCTTCATGCGCCGAAGGGGTACCCCTCCCACGTGATGGTTGTTCGCATGCAACCAGGCCTTGGCATGTGCCTCCTCGCCCCCGACCAGCGCATCGAGGCTCCGGAAGACCCGCAGAAACAACAACGCCAGCTCGCCTTCCTTGCTGCCGATGGGAATCGGATCGCGCTTTCCGTTTCGGATGCGCGACAACGTCGATTCGCTCGTGCCGATGATTTCTGCGAGGTCGGCTGACGAGAGCCCTAGCGATTCGGCGGCTCGAAAGAGCGCCTTGCTCACCACGGCGGATTCGTCGGGCGTGGTCTCGGCGACTGCCACGGACATGGCGGGT
>DATIUW010000222.1:0-3118 GCA_035466435.1 Polyangiales bacterium
CGCCGTCGCCAAACGCACCGCGCGTGAACCGAAGATCCATGGCCGCCGCGTAATTCGAATCCGCATCGAAGAATGGGAAATGCGCCGAGACACCCGCGCTCGGCAAGTCTTCATCCATCATGGGCTGCTCGGGCTCGATGCCGAGCTCGGCCTCGGCAAGCGCCAACGCTTCGGCCACGAGGACCAGCTTTCCGTCGTCGCTCGACAGACGCGCGGTCAGGACCTTGACCGTGCTTCCTTCCCGGCGGAATGCGCGCTCGAGCCGCAAACGCCCGACAGGCACCGGACGCGGAATCTCGATCGAGAGCCGGACCAGCCGAAACCCCTCGCTCAGCATCGTCTCGAGACGCCCCGCAACGAGCGCCGCAGGAGGCCCGGCATGCTGGTGTTTCGGGCTCCACGGACCGCGCGTCCACTTCGAGGCCTCGAAGAGGTCCCCGTCGAGCTGCCGGTAAAAAGCTTGCCCCTCCATGCGCCACACCCTGCCACGACGCGGCGAATTCCGCAGCACACAGTGCCGCATGCAGGTGCTGCACCGACGCGCCCGCCCCGAAAAAGGCCCTCAGCTCCCCCTTCCCAGATGCTTGACAGCCCGCAAAGGCGAGCTATCCCTCGCAGCCATTCCAGCGTAGCTCAGTTGGTAGAGCGGGCGACTGTTAATCGCTTGGTCGTAGGTTCGAGTCCTACCGCTGGAGCCAGTAAGGGCGCGCGTTCACTTTATTCGCACGCGGAACGCGAGCGACTCCAACTGGATTCCGCACTTCCGATGGGCCAAGAGAGCGGTCCTGCGCATTCCGGTCAAGCGCTTTCCAGAGAAAGCGGTCGATCGGGTTTTTCCGGGCTCAGGGAGCCGGCGGTACGACGTAGTAGGACCCGATCACAGCGAACATTTCCTCCTCGGTTGTGATTCCGCCGGCGAGGGGGCACGCATCGCAGAGACCGTCCGGCCCACACGTCGCATCGTCTCCACCGCAAAGCGCTCCCTGCGCGGGCCCCCCGAGGCAGGCGCGTTCTTCCGGCGCGCACCCGCAGCTCGAGATGAATCCACCCGACAACTCGGCGAAGGCGCACGCCGCGGCGTTGGGTCGAAGGGAATCACGACGAACGGTCATCGGGTCCTCGGCGCCGTTGTCGAAGATCGCGCAGTACCGGAACGTCCGCTCCGCCTCGGCGGGATCATCGAACGCGAGCGGGTTGTCCCCACCGAATCGCTGATTGAGTGGATCGTCGTAGGTGAAGCTTCGATAGTCGGCCGGCCTATCGGAAGGAGGAAGACAATCCGGCCCCGCTTCGCAATCCTCGTTCGGCGGGTACCAAATGCGAAAGTCGCGTCCGTGCTTGTGCGTGTGCGACGACAACGTGATGAGGCGCGCCCCCTGAGGAACCGTGAAGGTCGCACAAACCTCCGAGCTCGAGAACGGTGGCACGATTCCCATCGCGAAGATCGCATCGAAGATGATGAGCTCTTGGCGCTGGTATAGACGCTCGGAACGGTCTGCGAAGGTGAAGTTCATGTACTGCTCGAGAGTCGTCGCGTATCGCGTCAGGTTGAACGAGTGGCTGTTCCAAACGGTAAAGCCTTTCACCGGAAGGACGCCGTAGACACCCGCGGCGAAGTCCTCTCGGTAGGTCGGCTCTTGCGCGAAGGCGACGTTTCTTCGCGACGCGGCGTTTCCGAAGAACCCATCTAGGCTAGCCATCTCCGGCGGGCCGTTAGGGTAGCCTACACACGCCACCGACGTTTCGGGTTTCGTGGCACACGTGCTTCGCGCGCCACATTCGCCGAGGCGCAGCGGGTCACAAGGAAGACCGTCGCGCTCGCCGCCCAGGCAAATCCAGCTCTTCCAGTCGTCGCCCGTCGGGTTCCACTGCTCGGGCTTGCCGAGGGGCGGAATGTAGGTCTCGACGACGGCGTGGTGGGACTGCGGATCCTGTGCGATGAGCACGTCGGTGTAGGTGAAGCAGTCGCGTTCGGCGCCTCCGTACGAATCCGGGCAGGGTATCTTCTCCGAGTCGGGAATCTGGCTGCTGAGGTCGTAGTAGGTTGCGAAGCAAACCTCGTCCTCGGACTCGGGCGCGAGCAACCACGCCCCGGAGTAGAGCTGTACGCCTTTGTCCGAATCCGGCGGGGGAAGCGGTGGGATTTTGTTGGGAAACACCTCGTCGGGCGAAATATCGCAGTCGAGTAGGCCTGCGGCACCGGCCACGACACCGGTGCGGGGTGCACCCCCTCGGATCCAAGCGCGCACGAGCGCGAGCTCCTCAACGGTCAGCGCGTCGCCGCTCGATGGCATCGGGGAGCCCGAAACGCCGAGTGCGGCGAGCTCGACTCCTTCGGTCTTGGCCGCGAGCTTGAGATAAAGAAGGCTGAGCTCCTCGTCGCCGGGGAAAACCCGTACGTCTTTTGAGGCGCGGCCGGGCACGTTGACGAGATGGTCGTACGCGAGGTCGGTGCGGAGGTCGAGACCGCCGCCGGCGACTTCGGCGGCTTGCCCGTGACAGGTGCTCGCCGTGCAGCCACGAGACTCGAACACGGTCTGGACCAGTCCGAACGTGCTGTCGGCCGAGCACTTCGAGCCTCCGGAATCGCTACTCTCGCCGCATCCCACGACGGCGACGACGACGACGACGAACAGCGCTACGGCGAGCTTACCGATTCGCAAGGGACACCCCTAACTCCATCGGGCCACGCAGTGGGCGCCGAGGATGCCGAACATCTCCTCCTCGGCGGTGATGCCGCGCCAAACAGGGCACGGGCAAGCAAGAAAACACCTTGAGGCGGCGCATGGGTCGTCGTCTCCTTCGAGCGTCAAACGGGTTCCGTCGCGTATAAATGTATCGGGCGTGCGCGTCAATGCCGGCGGGCCGCTGCGAGCGGCTTCAAACTGCGAACGCCGTCCAGAGCATCGACGAAACAAAGCTCCTCTCGGCAGAAGCCTGGGCCGTCGCCCTTCGGGATCGATCAGCGCGATGTCACCGTTCAGCACCTGGTGACTGAGGAAGCCCTGAAGCTCGGTGAGCACATCTGGAGCTTCCTGACCGATGCTGACTTGGAGACGATAGCGCCCTGGGGAGGAGCTCTTCGCTCATTCGTAGACGATTACTTCTCTCACGAGGG
>DATIUW010000223.1:0-7221 GCA_035466435.1 Polyangiales bacterium
GTCGGGCTCCGAAGCGCGAAGCGTACGATAGATTCGATGAAGATTTCGCAACTGAAGGTAGCGGGCCGGGCCGACGCCAAAGTACTCATTGAAAGCCTCACGCAGAATCCGTTCCGATACGTCGGCTACGGTCGTCCGGAGGCTCTGGGGCGCCCCGCCTTTGACGTAGGAGGAAAACTGGACTTCGCCGCCATCACAGAAAGGAGAAGGAGATGGCACGAAGAGGGTTGCCCGCCGTGGTTCCGGCGCCGCGCAGTCGATCTAGTCGAAGGTGGACGGAGAGCGGCTGAGGTCGCCGTCCAGCTTCAGACAAGCGAGCAGACGATCTACACCTGGGGCCGGCGGCACTGCTCGATGCGCCCCCCACCCAGGGGGAACGTTGTGCCCTACGGTTGGAGCCCTCGAAGGAACGCCCGGTAGGCCGCCCGGTGCCGCTGCCTTCGCGCCCGGTCGCTACCGCGTGGGGCCATGTCGATCAACTCGAGGCTGACGAACCCATGATTCATCGCCCACAGGCGAAACGCGTTGTCTTCGGGGCGGCCGGCCAGAGCCCCCGCGTCGGTCGCGCGCTTGACCGAATCGACCCACACCTGAAAGCCGGCGAGCGCTTCGGCGCGTGCGTCTTCGGTCGGCTCGAACCCGGGGACGCTTCGGCCGAACATCAGGTCATAGTGGTGGGGCCATCGAAGGGCGTTGTCGCGGTAGGCATCGGCCATGCGCTCGAGCTCTTCGTACGGGGTGCCGACGCCCCGAAGTGGCTCGGTGGCCTGTCGTAGCCGCTCGAAGCCTCTCCGGTACAAGCTGTCGAGCAGCCCCAACTTTCCGCCAAATCGGCTGTAGACACCCATGGTCGAGGTGCCCGCGCGCTCGGCGACCTCGCGAACTTGGACACCGTCGATTCCCTTCTCCTCGAGCAGGCTTTCCGCCGCCGCATGGATACGCTCTTGTAGCTCTTCGTGGGTGGCCTGGCTTGACAGCATCAGGACCGGATCCATAACACGAAAATAACTATGTTATCAACGCTGCCTGTCGTCGAAAACCCGGTAGAAGACCTGCTGGCGCCTCCGCCCGCATCGGGGCCCCCGGCCGCCCGGACGTTCCGCGAGCTGGGCGCCGCCGTCGAGCTAGCCCGCCTGCTCACTCGGCTTGGGACCCTCTCGAAACATCCCCGCGGCTCGGGCGAGCCCGTCATGGTGTTGCCGGGCTTCAGCGCAGGAGACCGATCGACGTTGGTGCTACGTGCGCACCTACGGCGACTCGGTTATCGGGTGAGCGGATGGGGGCTCGGGAAGAACACCGGCGATGTGCCCGCGCTGATCCCCCGCGTCATCGAGGCCGTCACGACTCTCGCGCAGCGTGAAGGCGGTCCTGTTCGTCTCATCGGGTGGAGCCTTGGGGGCTACCTGGCGCGCGAGGCAGCGCGCGACCTTCCCCAGCACGTAGCGCAGGTGATCACGCTTGGCTCGCCGGTGATCGGCGGCCCGCGCTTCACCACGACCGCGCCGATCTATCGGGCTGCAGGAACGGACTTTGGCGAAATCGATCGTTTCATCGAGGAACGGGGGAAGACCCCCATCCAGGCACCGATCACGGCCGTCTACAGCAAGACCGACGGCATCGTCGAGTGGCGGGCATGCATCGACCGCACGAGCCCGCGCGTCGAGCACGTTCGCGTTCGAGCCTCGCACATCGGTCTCGGGTTCTCGCCGGAGGTACTCGGTGTCATCGCATCGAAGCTGGCGGCGTCAAACGTGAAGGGAAGCCCCCATGGCTGAGCTAGGCGAGTTGCTGCAGCCGGTGAACACGCCCGCGGAGGCTCGTTCGGCGTCGGTCGCGCCCGACTTTCTTCAGGGCCGTACCGCCTTTGGTGGTCTGATGGGTGCGCTCTGTGTACGCGCGATGGCAAGCGTGCTCGAAGCGAAGAGGCCCCTGCGAAGTCTCATCGTTTCGCTGGTCGGACCGGTCAGCCCCGGCGAGATCGAGATCGAGGCCGAGTCGATTCGCGAAGGAAAGGCTGCGTCCCACGCGCGGGCGACGATCCTGCAAGGCGGGAGTATACGCGTCGTAGCTCTCGGTGCGTTTGGCACCACGCGAGAGTCGTCTCTCGTCGTGAAGCCGCCCCCGGCGCCTGTAGTTCCGACGCCTGATGCGCTTTGGGCCGCGCCCTTCATCTCTGGTCTCACGCCGGAGTTCTCGAAGTTCTTCGAGTATCGATGGCCGCCAGAGACCACGCCGTTCTCGGGGCAGGGCGAAGGGGTCATGCAGGGCTGACTCAGGCTTCGAGCGCCCATCGCAGCCACGGAGCCGTTTCTCGTCGCACTCGGCGATTCTTGGCCGTCCCCCGCGCTCGCCATGCTCAGCCGCCCCGCGGCATTCAGCACGTTGACTTGGAGCTTGGAGCTCACCGGGGCGCCGATCGATCAGTGCGCCGATGCATGGTGGATGGCAAGCGCCAAGGTCGAGCAGGCAAGCGACGGCTATGTCCGACAGGAAACCCGTTATTTCGATCAGGCGGGCGCGCTCGTGATGGTTAGCCGCCAGGTCGTCACGGTCTTTGCCTAGCCAGGGCTTCTTCAGGTCGTCCTTTATTGCTCCCCGGATGGCTAGTCGAGCCTCAGCAGTCCATCGGAGGCGATCGTGAGCGACGCGGAAAGCGGCAGATCGCGCGAGGATGTGCCCACGTGGACCTCGTGCTCGAGCGGCGCGACCACCCACGACGCCTGGCCGACGTCGTAGTAGGCCAAGTCGTTGATCGGGAGCCCGATCTCGATGGTGTCGGTCTCCCCCGGCTCGAGCTCGACCTTGGCGAATCCTTTCAGGTCCCGCTCGGCCCGCTCGACGGTGGAGCCGGGATTAGAGCGCATCACGCACAACCGGCGAGGGAAGATCTTCGACGTTTACGCGAGCTTCGAATGGTCGACCTTGTGCGAAGCGGTCGCATGTCTTCAGGTCGATCTTGGACGCGGCAAGCTCATCCAGGTACCACAGGCGGCCAACGGAACTCGGGACACCTCTCGGGACACAAGAGTCGGGTCAGACGAAACGAAGTGATTGCGATATGAAACTAGTGGAGGCGGTGGGGACACGCGGTGTCGCGCGTGCGCCAACTGGTGTCGCGTTTACGCCAAACAGTGTCGCGCGAGTGACAACGAGTGCACTGCGAGCGCCAAGTCGCGACAGGTAGACGATGTCTTCGATGATCTACACTCATTTGAGCGAGTCACGACTCAAAGACGCCGTCGCCAAGCTCGACAAACCGGCGCCGAGCCGACCCAGCCATCAAGTTGGCAACGTGGAGTTGACCGTGGAGAAGAGCCTCACGAGCCATCCGCGCACACGGACACACCGGTGCACCAAAGACCGGAGTAGCCTTCGCAAGAATTGCCGCAGACGCCCGAGGCACACTCTGCATCCTCGTCGCACGCTGCCCCAGCCCCTTTGGCGTCTTCGGTGGAATCGATCAGAAGTGTGACACAACCCGCGGTCGACCAATCCGGAACTGCGAACCCTTGTCCGGTGCTTCGGATGCCCGCTTGGCAGACTTGGTAAGAGGAGCAGCGCGTTTCGAAGTTGCACTGCGTATACTGGTCGCACGTCGGGTTGATGAAGCAGCCGTGGTTGTCGGCGGCGGCCTGGCAGTCGTTGCCGCACACACCGCAGTTGCGGATGTCGTCCGAGGCCTTGCATTCGTAGTTGCAGCAGCTTCCGTCGCCGCACCAGAACGGATCGTTTTCATTGTTGATGCAGCAGGGAGCGGTGGCATCGGCGCAGCGGAACCCGCGGTTTTCTCCTCGACAATCGGTGCATGCGAGCCCGCTGCCACACCAACCGTTGGGTGCGTTGGTCGGGTCGCACGATTGGCCAGCTCCGAGCACCGGTGGCTCGAATGGCGCTTGGCACGTGCCCTCGACGCAGCTGAGCTCGCCCGTGCGTCGGCAGTCGTCCGTCGTGACGCAGGGATCGCCTTCCTTGGCGAGCAATCTGCAGCTTCCGCCCGATCCACAGCCCCTCGGGAAACTGATGGTGAGACCACCCCGGGTTCGCGTGAACACTTTGCAGCAATCCGTGTCGTCGCTGCAGGATTCATCGAGGTCACGGCAGCAGTAGTAGTCGCCCGGATTCGTCGCACTGCTGTCACTCCCGACGAGCGCGAAACAGTGCCCGCTTTCGCAGGCCTGATCACCCAGAACGGAATCCCCGAGCATGGGAGGGTCGTTCAGGGTTCCCGGAGCCGCGTCCGATTCGCAAACCTCGCCGAGCCGGAGGGGCGCTAGCTCGCAGATTCCCGATCCGTTGCAGAAGTCATTATCGAGGCAATCGCCATCGGCCGCACAGGCGGTTCCGGTGAGCGCTTTGCAGACGCCGGGTTCGGGGTCACAGCGGCAGCCGAGCGCGTCACAGACGATCGCATCGCACACGCAGGATAGGGTTCCCTCGCACTCGAGCGTGCGCTGACATTCGGACCCAGCCGGCCGCGCGCGAAATACACAGCTGCCATCGGGACAATAGTGATCGGTGGGACACTGCCAGTCCTGCGTGCATTCAGCACCGGGTACGAGCTTGCAAGATCCAAACCCGACACACGGGCAGGGGAAGAAATCACACTCAGAGACGTTGCAGTCACAAGCAAGCGGGCTCGGGCAATCGAGTACGTTGAAACAGGTCCCGCCGATCGGGAGCTCGCAAGTTCCGGTCGTCACCGCGCACAAGAGACCGCCATCGCAGTCGTCCGACGAAAGGCATTCGAGCTGCGCACCACCTGTGCCGCCGTTTCCGCCGACGCCGCCCATGCCGCCGTTTCCGCCGACACCACCAGCGCCACCCATGCCGCTCACACCGCCGATGCCGCCGCTGCCGCCCACACCGCCGCTTCCGCCAACACCACCTGTGCCGTCGTTGCCGCCGATTCCCGCGGCACCGCCGGATCCGCCATCGCCCCCTGCCGCGCCCTGACCGCCGCTTCCCCCATCGCCGGCCGCTGTGTCGGTGGTGCCGCAACCGGCGATTGCAAGGCTGCTGCACAGCAGCACGAAGAGGAAGCTGGTCTTTCGCATCGGCGCAGCCTGCCAGAGGATCGCCCTTGCAATCAAGCGCTAAGCGCTCCGTTCGCTACGGCGAACGAGAAAGCCCCGCCCGAAACAGAAGCTTGGCATTCACGACTTAGCGCGTTCGCCGGAGAGCGTCGTGTCGTGGCCCATCCTGGCGATGTCCAGCGCGCAGTCGTCGACACTCTAGACATAGGCAAAACAAAGCTGCTCTCCGAGCGGTTGCCAACGCGACATAAGATCTCGTACCGGGAAATTCGGCGCTCATCGTTATCCCGATGCGCTAAGAGAGCTCAGGCTCATGCCCGACGTCTGTTGTGGGATCCAGATCCTCGCTCAGGCTGCGGAGCGAGTGTGGCGATGATGCAATCCGCCGATCATCGGGATGGAGATGACCTCGACGTCATCGATGGACTGGCGCTCGCGTGGCTCAGGACCGTCCTTGTCGAGCGCGAGGTGGGTCGGGGAACCATGATAGTGGAGGCGGTGGGAATCGAACCCTGCTGTCGGCGATACGCTAACCCTACGCGGACACTCGGTTTTCTCGCGTATCGCGGTGAAAGGCACGCAACTCGGCCTCTTACTCCCGTAGCCTGCAATACCCTGGAATCCCCCTGATTGCCCTCGGCTCTGGTCATTATTTGGTCATTGAGATTTGGCGCGCTACTGCGCGTGATCGGTCCGTCGCGTGATACGTTCCGTCGGTGTCTACTGGTCCTCTCTCCGAGATCTTTCGAGCCCTCGATGAGGCGGACGTTCGCTACCTAGTGGTGGGCGGCGTAGCGGTCGTCCTTCACGGTCACCCGCGGTTCACCGCAGACCTCGATCTTGTTTTGGATCTGACGCCGACGAATGCATCTGCCGCGATCGCGGCGCTGCAAAGGCTCGACTATCGGCCCCGTGCGCCGGTTGCTGCGGAGGACTTCGCAAAGGAAGAAGCGCGTGCGAGGTGGCGTGAGGACAAAGGGCTGACCGTGTTCTCGCTGTGGAGTCCGAGCTACCCTGGCACCGAGGTCGACCTCTTCGTCGAAGAGCCGTTCGACTTCGAGGAGGCCTGGTCTCGCCGGCTCGACTTGGTCCTGGACGACGGAACGACGGTGCACGTCGTGGGAATGGAGGACCTGCGGTCTCTCAAGCAAACCACCGGCCGGCCCAAAGACCTCGACGACATAGAGAAGCTCGATCAAATCGCACGTGCTATGCTCGAAGAAGATGACGATAGCGGATGAACGCGGCTGGAAGCTCCACGAAAAGGAGCAGCGCATGGCCTGGCTTCGACTGACGCCCGCCCAGCGACTCGCATGGCTCGAAGAGGCCAAGCGGTTCGCCGAGGCCGCGAAACGCGCGCGGAAGGTCGCCGCAGACGATCGCCAGAGCCAGTCCAACCTGCGCTAGGAATGCGCCTGTGGTATGAAGTGCGGATGCGAAAGGTTCGGTGATGCGTCGGATGCGCGTGATAGGGATGTGGATCCTCGTCGCCGTGCTCCTAGCCTTCGTTCTGTCGAACTGGGAGATGGTGCACATCAACATGCTCGGCATGCAGATCTTGGAAGCGCCTGCCAGCGTCGTGATCTTGATTTCGGCCGGGCTTGGGATGGGGCTCGGTGTTCTGATCCGCGCAATCCGCAGCGCTCGCCGCACGTAAGGAGCAGACCGTAGGCGCTGGATCTCAGGACGCTATCAGGGTTGCGGAAGGCTCAAAATGGTGGAGGCGGTGGGAATCGAACCCTATTGTCAGCGATACGCTAACCCTACGCGGTCACTCGGTTTTCCCGCGTATCGCTGTGAAAGGCACGCAGCCTGACCTCCTACTCCCGTACCCTGCAGTACCCTGGAATCCTCCCGCTTGCCCTGGGCTCTGGTCACTATTTGGTCACTCACAATCGGGTCGTGAGGGCTCCCCGCACCGGACCCCCCTGCTGTTGCCGCGCGGGCCCGCGGGTCGTTCACGCGTCGAGGAAGCGCGCCTGGAACTCCCTGGGCGTCATGACCTCGATCCCCTCGCATCCGGACGCCCGAAGTAGGGCGCGATCTCCGGACACGACACAGTCCGCGCTGCCTGCCAACGCGCAGGCGAGGAACTTCAAGTCGTCTTTGTCGCTGCAGGCATCTTCCCGTATTGGAGCTGGCTCCACGATGCGGCTCTCGCGGATGATGAGATCCAGCACGGGATCGA
>DATIUW010000224.1:0-3159 GCA_035466435.1 Polyangiales bacterium
ATGTAGTTCTATAAATGAAATGTCAATCGTATTTCGTCCAGATTTCTAAATTGTTTCGAGCGAGCCTTTCGCACCCGGGTCCAGCGTCGCTGCTGGGCGCTAATTGGCTGTAATTACAAGCTGCCAGAGGACACATGCTCCCCAAGCCCCACTTCGTGTCTGCTCGTCTCTCCTAGAAGCGACCGGCTACACGAAGCCCTGCAAACGTCCTGCCGACCTGGGGAGACGCGCTCCACCTGGGCGAGGATGGAGGGTCCTTTCCCTGCAGGTAGGCGTTCCAGTGGTCCGTCTTGGATTGACCCGCAAAGGTGAGCGCGAAGCCTAGAAGGCCGGCCCCCAGCGCGACCCCGCCCGTGACGTAGCCCGTCCTGGCGCCTTCGGGAGACAGGTCGGCCGCCGGCGTGAGCCCGAGAATCAATGCGCCGGTGAGCGCGATTCCGAAGTCGGTCCAGCGCATCAGCCGCACCGCCCGGTTCATCGTTTCCGAATATTGACGCAGCTCGCCCTCGAAGCGAGCAAGCTCCGTGCGTGTGAGCCCGCCTGCGGTTGCGGCGTGCCAACGCTCGAGCGTCTCTTCGGCTTGGCTCTTGGCGGCGAGCTGAAAGATCGCGACCGACATCAATGCTCCCGAACCGGCGACGGCCACGAACCCCGCGCCTCTGGTGAGCTCGTCGGTGGGAGAGGTCTGGAGGAAGGCCCAGATTCCGGTCCCCATGACGATCCCGCTCGCGATTAAGCTCGTGGTGCCGGAGGTGATGCGGCCACGCTTGGCACTTCCCGAAAGGTACGAGAGCCATCGATCGAGCCGGGCTACGTCCTGCGCAGCCGCCAGCCCCTCGGGAGGTGGCTCGTCGATCACATCGGCCTGCCCTCGCGCCGAGGCCGCGAACGACGTCGTCACCAAGATCGAAATCAGAAGTGCGGCTGCCCTGGACATGAAGAGCTGGCCGCGACGCTATTATGGAAAGCAAATCAAAGCAACGGCGAAGCGAGGCGGGCCACACGCGCTTTGACGCGGACGTGCAGTGGTTGGCGATCGAAGTGGTCGCGTCGGACTTCCTGGCAACGTCGGAGATCGGCTTCGAGCATCTTTGCCACCTGCGCCGCGAATTTCGCATCGGCGACGACGGCCGTTTCTTCGAAGTTCAAGTAGAGCGATCGGTAGTCGAGATTCACCGTGCCGACGGCTGCCAGCTCATCGTCGACCAGGAGCACCTTGTGATGCATGAAGCGGTCCTCGTATCGAAAGAGCTGGACGCCACAGTCCATCATCTCCGCGTAATAGGTGAGCGACGCGAGCTCGACGAATCGCTGGTCCGGCTCGTCTGGAATCAGCACTCGCACGTCGACCCCGCGCTTGGCCGCGGATTGAAGCGCGCGAGTCATCACGTCGTCTGGTACGAAGTAGGGGCTTGCAAGCCACATTCGCCGGGTCGCGGTCGCGACGAGCTCCGAAAAGAGGATGCTGCACTTGGGCACCGGGTCGGCGGGCCCCGTGTTGACGATGGATACCGCCTGCCCCGGTTCATCCTCGTGGACCGGCTCGTCGAACACCTCGATGATCTGACGAGTCGCCCAATACCAGTCCTTCCGAAACGTGAGCTGAATCTGTTGAACGGCCGGCCCGTCGATTCGCAGGTGCGTATCGCGATACTGCAGGTATTCGTCCCCTAGGTTCAGCCCTCCGATGAAGCCGGTTCGCCCGTCGACGATCAGCAGCTTGCGATGGTTCCGGAAATTGATCTGGAAGCGGTTGCGAAACCCTTGCATGGTTCTGAACCCGGAAACCTCGATCGACTCACGGCGCATGGCTTCTACGTATCGCTCGGTGAGCTTGATCGAGCCGATCTCGTCGTAGAGGAAGCAAACGCGTACTCCTGCGCGCGCTCTTTCGATCAAGGCGTCGCGCAAAGCCCGGCCGCTTTCGTCGTCCCGGACGATGTAGAACTGAACGAGCACGTACGATTCGGCCGCTGCGATCGCTTCGAGCATCGCCCCATAAGTCGCCTCTGCATCGACCAGGAGCTCGACGCGATTCCCTCGAGTGAAGGGCACGCCCGTGAGCTTGCGAACGACCGCATCCATGTGTCCGCGATCGGGATGCGGGTCCGCGCCTACGGCTGCCATGGCGCGGTACCAGCCCGGGATGCGTTCGTCGAGTTGCTCCTCCTTTTCGCGCAAGGCTTCGGAGTAGCCCTCGAACCGCGTGCGACCGAAGACCAGATAGAACGGAATCGTGATGGTCGGAATACAGACCAGCGCCACCGACCAAGCGATCGCACCCTGGGCTGAACGAGGCCGCATGACGGCATCGATGGCTAGCACCACCCCGAAGATCTCGGAGAGAAGCAACACGGCGGCCAAGGTGGCGGACATGAGGCGGAGCTTATCGCAAGGCCGTCGGACGGCCACTACGCGCTGGCGTAGGCGACGATACTGCCCTAGCCTCCGGCCGATGCGAAAACCGATCTTTCTGCTCGCGTGCATGGCTTTTCTTTTCACGCTGGCATGCAAGCCGTCGACCACGACGCGCATCTCGCAGAGCTTTCGAAATCCCGGCTTCGAGAATACGGTTTTCACGAAGCTCTTCGTGCTCGGCGTTGCACCCACCCAGGAAGGACGAATCGCGTTCGAGGACGGGTTCGTCGCAGCGATCGAGAAGGAGGGCGGCAAGGCGCAAGCGAGCTGGACCATACTGCCCGAGAGCACGCGGCTGCCGGACGACGCGATCTACGGCGCGGTTCAACACGGCAGCTTCGACGGTGTCCTGGTCACGCGGGTGCTGAGTGTCGACAAGAGCACGACCTTCACCCCGCCCAAGAGATACAATCGTCCGAGGACGACTCACTACCGAGCGGGGCCCGCGTGGGGCATGGGCTTCGGCGGCTACATGGGGTTTTACGGTACGACGTTCACCGAGGTGCATCGTCCGGGTTATCTAGAAACCACCAAGACGATTCGATTGGAGACCAATCTGTACTCGGTCGCCACGAATGATCTCGTATGGACCGGACAATCGGAAACGGTCGATCCCAAGTCGATGCCGAGCTTGATCGCATCCATGACGGCCTCCGTTGCGAGGAAGCTGAAGAAAGAGAAGCTCATCCCGTGAAAGCCTCGCGGGTAAACACCGCAGTCTTGTTGCTGTACCTTTGTTTC
>DATIUW010000225.1:0-3922 GCA_035466435.1 Polyangiales bacterium
GGTATCGTCGACTACGACCCATCGGACGAGACGTACTTCCTGCCGCGCCATCGCGCGGCTTGTCTCACGCGCGCAGCCGGAAGCGACAACCTGGCGAGCTTGTCGCAGTTCGTCTCGCTGATCGGAGAGGTCGAAGCGCCCATGGTCGAGGTCTTTCAGCGCGGCGGTGGCCTGCCCTATTCGGCCTTTCCTCGTTTTCACGCGCTGATGGCAGAAGAGAGCCGTGCAGTGTTCGAATCCACTTTGTTGTCACGGACGTTGCCCCTGGTTTCGGGCCTCGCGAGCGCTCTCGACTCGGGGATCGAAGTCGCCGATATCGGCTGCGGACAAGGCGATGCCTTGTTGATACTCGCGGAACGGTTCCCAAGGAGTCGTTTCGTGGGAATCGATTTTTCACCTCAGGCGATCGCGCGCGCCCGTGATACCGTCGCCGAGCGAAAACTCACAAACCTGGATTTTCAGGTCCGAGACGCGGCAACCTTCGTGGGGGAGCCGACCTACGACCTCATCACCGCGTTCGACGCCATTCACGATCAAGCCCAACCCCGGCGCGTCCTTTCCGCAATCCGCGAGCGTTTGAAGCCGACAGGGGTGTTCTTGATGGTGGACATCCACGTGTCGAGTCGCCTCGAGTGCAACCTCGGGCATCCGTTTGCACCCTTCCTCTACACCATCTCCACGTTGCACTGCACGCCGGTCTCGCTGGCCGAGGGCGGAGAGGGTCTCGGTGCATGCTGGGGCGAAGAAACGGCACGCGAGTTGCTCGCAGAGGCGGGCTTTTCTTCGGTGGAGGTTCGACGGGTCGAGGGCGACATGGTCAACGCCTATTTCATTTGTCGTCCATGAGACTGCCGCCGTCATGAACGAAAACATCCTGCCGCTTCGAAAGTGAACGCGTCTCCGTCCAAACTGAGAGTCTGCCCCGGGTTGACAGTCGCGACGCCCTAGGTCTCGAATCACGTGGTCGGCGATTCGATGATTCGATTGAACCGACTCACCTGTCCGTCGCTGGTAGCCTCTTGGTACACGAGTGCGAGCCCTTTTTCGTCGAACTTCTCGAAGAAGTGGTCCCAGCCGATGGGCTCGAGGTCGTTCGCTCCCTCGCTCTCGGGAAACTGGATGCGGATCACTCCCGCTCCGGTTCGCTCGGTCCCTGGCACGTGCGCGGGCTGGCCACCCCGCGCCTCCGTCCATTTCCGTATGGTCTCGTGGTCTCTGGTCGTCCTCGTAATTCCTGACATCGATCTTCCTTTCGTGTGGACCAAGGGGGCATCGCGCTCTTCTTGGAACGCACGAGGGCGTTGCAAAGATTCGTCGCTCGAACGTCCCCGCGTGCGCCGCCTCGGTGAACATCGACCGCGGCAGTCGCCCGTGCGCATCTTCGCCCATCCACCGTATGGGAACAGGACGAGCTGCACTCAGCAGGCTCTCCCCTAGCCTGCGATCGCTTCACAAAGTTACCATATTCGCGGCAAAAACACAAGTTTTCAAGGCGTTGGGGAAGCCCGTCCGGAGATGCGCGAGCGCGGATGGATCGCGGACGCGGGGTCCTCGCGGCGCACGAACCCCGCGTGCTCCAATCGTTCGTGCGCTTCTTCCTGCCGCGCCTGGTCGATCAGAACGGCCACTCGGTCGTTTCTCCAAAATCGCGTCCGGGTTCCCACCGCGATCCTTCGCCTCCACCTTTGCCGGACCATCGGTAGATAGGCGGGACGACTCTCCTCCTCAGTGAAGATCCCCTTCGGTCGCCAGGCGCGGCAGGACCACCATTCGACCTGAGCCTCACCGCGGTCAATCCGCTGACTCCACTGCGCCACATCGGTGGCTCCACCGAAAAGCACCTCAGCGTCCTTGGCTTCCAAGATCTCTGCTGTGACTCCCGTCGACCACGTGTCTATGGCCACGAGACAGCGTTGATCCTTCGCCTCCTGATGAACTTTGTCGACGAACAAGAGATTGACCTCGGGGCTTTGAGTGAGACCTACTACGCCGGTGCGAACGTCGACCTCGGCGCGTACTAGGAGCCGAGTTTCGAAAGCGTTGCCGAGTAACACCCTGATCCCCGCTTCCTCCGTCGCCTGCACGCGGCGCGGATCGTCGTCCACACACACGACCTCTTGTCGCGGTGTTTTCAACAGTCGTGCTAGCTCGAGCGCGAGCTCATTCGTTCCCAAGATCAACCAACCCGCGTCCGAGCGCCGCCGGAGACCGAGGAGTTGAGCGATTGCCGCTCCCGTGAGACCCGACCAAATGACCGTAGCCGCGATCGTCGCGAACACGAGCGCTTGAAGCTGCGCGCCTCCTGGAATGCCTTCGCTTTCCAACCGAATCGCAAACAGGGATGCGACTGCTGCGGCGACGATACCGCGGGGCGCAATCCACGCGATGAGGACTCGCTCTCGCCACGACAGCGAAGTGCCGATCGAGCACAGGAGCACTTCGATCGGGCGAACCAAGACGATGAGCGCGACCACCGTGATCACCCCAGCCCAGCCGAGCTCGATGACGTCGGCGACGCGAGTGTTCGCTGCAAGCAGGATGAAGAGCATCCCGATGAGCAACACGGTCAATTGCTCTTTGAACTCGACCAAATCGCGGCTCTTTCTTATGGGAGAGCTCGCCAGCACCATGCCGGTGATGGTGGCTGCCGCGAGGCCGCTCTCGTGCACGATCGAATTGGCCAACTCGAAGATCAGAACCGCGATCGAGAGTGTCAAGACCTTGTGATACGCCTGCGGAATCAGACCGCGGAATCTGAGCAAACCCGCGAGCACGCCCCCGGCGAGCAGCCCCGCCAAAACGCCAAAGCCGAGCCGCAACGCGATCTGTGGCGCGGCAAGGACGAGGCTCTCGTTCGAGGGCCGCAACACCACCTCGAGAACGACCGCTGCCGTAATGGCGCCGATCGCGTCGATGAGCACCCCTTCGGCCTCGAGAACCGTCGGGACCGCGCCGCGGATTCGCAAGCGCCGAAGGAGCGGAGTCACGACCGTGGGTCCGGTCACGATCACCAACGCGCCAAACAAAGAAGCAAGACGCCAGTCCCAGCCGAGCGCATGGTGGGCCGCGAGCGCTCCGCCGATCGCGGTGATCACCGCACCGAGCGTGACCAGGCGCCGAATGACGACTTGCTCTCGGCGAAGTCGGCGCAACTCGAGCTGAAGCCCACCTTCGAGAAGGATGATGGCAACCCCCATGCCGACGAGCGCTTGCAAGGAGGAGCCGAGGGACGCCGGATCGACGATGCCTGCGACCTCGGGGCCCAACAGCACCCCAACGCCGAGCAGCAAGACGATGCTCGGTATTCGCAGATGGTACGCGATCGACTGCGTGACCATGCCCGCGGCAAGCGCGATCGCCACGGTCAGCGCAGGGTTGTATGTGAGTTCCACGTCCATCGAAGCTCGCTACCGCGAGGGACCGTAGCAGCCTCCATAGGGCCAAGCTCCGAAACCCATGCGTCCATCACTCGCAGTCGGGCGTTACCGCAAGCTCCGGATCGGCCTCAGCGTGGCCAGACCAGAGTGCCCACCTCGCCGGGGGCCAAGGAAAAAGCAACCGATTCAGCCCCTTCGGAGACGACCACTTCTCGAGAAGCATCTACCTGGTTCTGTATCAGGAGTACCCGGGCTCCGTCGGGACGCTGGTAGGCCACACTGCCAAAGCCTTCCGCCTGGGTTGAACCAATGCGCACGGAACCGGTCGGGATGAACTTCGAGCTTTGGGCCACGACGTAGTAGGCCGGGTTACGGGTCACCAAATCGCCCTGTATGGTGATCCCACCCAGGCAACGATCGCACCCGCCCCGGTCCGTATGGGGTTCCTGGTTCTGGTCGGCTGCCAGGTTCCACTGCAGCACCGTCTTGCACCAGTTGTTGGGTGCGCCGATCATGAGCCGGGAGATGTGCCAGCTGAAGTCTCC
>DATIUW010000226.1:0-12960 GCA_035466435.1 Polyangiales bacterium
GGTTCGCTCGATGGGCGGCTTCCTTCACACTTACTGCGACGTGTTCAGCACTGAGGAAGAGTTCGAAGAGATGTTCGACCACACCTTGTGGCGGGAGATGCGGGCGAGATACGACGCCGACGGGACCTTTCCGACGATCTATGAAAAGGTGAAGCCCGAGGTCGACCCCCTTCAGTTTCTCGACGAAGAGCGGTCCTGGAGCGCGGACCGACCGAACGTGCGTTTCGATGTCGAGTCGCCGGGATTCTAGCGGGGCTCTTCCATCATTTCGTAGTCATCCGGGCTGGCGAACACACGAAGCCGTTCGACGGCCTGGGACAACACGGGGATCCGCTCCGCCACCTGCGTCAGCCGTTCGACGATGTCGTTGCCGCCACGAACGCCTTTGGCCTCGACCGGCATCTCCGCGATGCGCGCGCTCACTTCGGCGCGGGTTCTGGCGAGGCGCTCCGGGTCGGCGGCGAGCTCGGCCGCAAGCCTGCGCTTTTCGGCGAAGTCGCGCTCGGTGAGGACCTTGCCGAACGACCGGAGCCCGGCGATCTGGAATTCGTGCTTCTTGAACAGCCGGTAGATCTCCTTGACGCGTTCGACGTCGATGTTGCGACCCAGCGTATAGCTCTCGAAGCGGCCTTCCATCGCGAGAAGGGCAGTCTCTGCGAGGCATGCATAGGCGGTGCCTTTGGGCAGACCGATGTCGTAGCCGATGTCGATGTCGCCTGGGATGAGAACCTCCCCGCTCTCGATGACCGCTACGTCGGGGCGCAGCGCCGCCTCTCGCTGACCGATGTCCGGCGGCCGCGCCACGTCACAGATCACGGCGCCCGGCTTGCAGGTGCTGATGTCGAGAATCCGTTGACCGAACGCGGAGGTCGCGGTCACGACCAAGTCGCAGTCCGCGGCCAGATCTCGCGGTCGTAGGGCGATGGTCACCCTGGTGCCCGGGGTCTCCCGTTCGATGGTGCGCTTGAGATCGATGAGCTTCTCCGGCTCGATCGATACCAGCACCACGTCGTAGATGGCTTGCGCGAGCAGTCGCGAGCAGACCGCGCCGATCGATCCAGTCGCGCCGATGATCATCGCGCGGCCTTGGGTGAGTTGGGTCGCGCCCATTTTGACGACCGCTTGCTTGGCAGCTTCTAGCGTGGCGGCCACGGTCAGGCTGTTTCCGCTGGTGATCGCGATGGATGCCTCGTGGGCGACGGTCTCGCCTGCGTCGCCGACGACGCTGGTGAATGCGCCGAGACCCATCAGGCGGCAGCCGTGTCGCTCCGCCATCTTCGCGGCCTCGTTGAGTCGGTCGTACGTGAACCGCGCGCTGTGGCGCATCATCTGTCGCGGCGTCGAACCGAGAGCGAACAGGTAGCCTTCGATCCGTTGACCGGTGGTTGGCGATCGGCCGCCGGAGATGCGACCGACGTACATGGGCTTGAGGTATGCCGCCACCTCTTCGACGACACGGTCCGGCAGGCGTCTGGTCCACTTGAAGTCCGGATGCTTGTGGACGAACCCGATGTCGAGCGGGTGAATCACGAAAGCAAACCGGTTGATGCCTTCTTCTTCCTCTTGGAGATACCGGATATATGGGCTCCAAGAAATGTCCGCCATCAGGTTGAGGTACGTGTCCTCCGTGAGCGGCATGGTCGTATCGTCACGTAGCGCGACGAACACGGCTTCGATCAGCGCTGCGGCATAGCGCGCCATGGCCGTGGCCGGATCGAGCGAAGGCATCAGCGTGACCAAAATGGAAGCGCCACGAGAGCGGAAATCGGCCATGTCCTCACTGCTTGCCGATGGCACGACGATCGTCTTCTTGCGTAAGTCCATCGGCGCGAAGTGACGAATCGCCGCGACATCGCCGGCGATGACGTCGGCCCAGCGGAAATGGGGCGTCGCCCGTCGGCCATCGGCCTGGGCAGGGGGCGAGATCTGATCGATCGGCGCGTCCTTGAGCGCCTCGAGCGTAGGTGCGTCGGCGGTTCCGAGGGTTTCCTCGCTCCCCACGCCCGGCACATCGGGGAGGCCGAAGAACATCTCCGGATCGTAGTACTCGACACGAGGCGAGAGCCGTCCGAGCGCTTGCGCGAGACCGACGTGATTGATCCCAGGCACCATCAGCACGCGCTTCTGGCTGAAGATTCCAGGCTCGGCGCGATCGGCAAGGACGACGCTCCAACGTTCGAGGCCCGCACGGACCCCGCCGCCATCGACGACGGGCGTCGTTTGGGCCGCAGCCGCCACCTCGCGCCCTGGTTGATAGCGCCGGTGCGCGTCGCCGAGCTCGAGATCCATCGGAATCCCGTCCAAACCGATCGCATCGACTTGACCATCGTGGTCACGCACCAGAGCGCGAGCGCGTTCCAAGTCACGGCCGCAGCCACGCCACAAGACTTCGGCACGGCGATCACCCAAGACGGCGACGAAGTTCTCGTTCTCGTCGCCCAAGTGAATGACGAGACAGCGCTTCATGAGGACCTATTTTACACCACAGGTCGAGCTATGGCGCCAGCCTCCAACGCACCCCGGCGGATCGACCGAGCAGTCCTATTGTTCGACGCAGAAAAGGCGCAGGGTCGTGGAGCAAGCGGGGGTGGCGTTTGCGGTCCAGTTGGCTGCCGTCGAAGCGGTCGTGCCGCAGAGCCCGACGCCTCCCAAGGCGCTTTCGAAGCCGTCGCAGTCGATCGTTGGGACACCGCCATCGAGGGCCGCGTCGTTCATGTAGGGCAAGCCGTTCGGCAACGTGCCCGTCCAGACGTCTCCGCCGCGCGGCTGTCCGTTAGCGTCCAGATTGATACGCGCGGCGATGTCACCGTCGGTGAGGTCGTCCCAGTCGTCGGCGATCAGGGTCCCGTCAACCAGCACGTACGGAATGGTCGATTGCGTCACCCGATCAGCAACCGGCGAGGAAGTCGTGGACAGCCAGGCCTTGAATACGCCATCCAAACCGGCCGCCGCGGCTTCCGACGCGCAAAGCGCATCCGCCCCGAGGAGCCCTCCAAAATCGGCATTCTGTGCCGTCTCCGTCACGAAGATCCGGCGCTCCGAGACGCTGGCGTCGACACCCGAATCCGCGCTGGCATCGATGCCGGAATCCGTGCTTGCATCCACGCTCGCGTCCGCGCTGCCATCGACGCCCGCGTCCGACGGTGAGCCCGAGCTCGATTCGCCGCAAGCGAGCAGTACCGCGAGCGGCAGCAGGACAATCAGGCGCCTCATTTCGGTCCCTTCGCATCTCGACGCCAAAGGGGCAAGCGGCGCTTCCGCCCGCGCTTGCCAAGGAATCCCCGTCGGCGCAGATTTCGCCGCAATGCGCACGACGACGACCATCCGCTACGGCTGCATCGCATTTGCCTTGATGATGGGATGCGCCGGACGCTCGGCTCCTTTGACCAAGATCGCGAACGTCTATCAGCCCGACATCGAACGGGCTCGAGCCCGCGCTTCGACCATCGTCTTCGTGCCCGGCATCATGGGCAGCGAGCTTCACGATTCACGCGACGGACACGTCGTCTGGGGAACGTTTTGGTCAGGCGGGGCGTGGGAGGACACGCTCAGGGACTTGGCACTCCCATTTGCCGTCGATCGTCCCGTGAGCGAGCTACGTGACTCGCTGGTTCCAGGCGGCGAGCTTCTGGTCGTCGATCTCGCACTTCCGAGTGGCGTGATTCACGCGCGCGCGTATGCGGGCGTCTTCGAAGGCCTAGTGAAGTCATTGACGGAAACCGGCACGCACCATGCTCCCGAAGCTCTGAGCATCGAAGACGCCCTCGCAGGACGCGACCCAATCATCGGGTTCGGCTACGACTGGCGGCGTGACATTGCATCGGAGGCTCGACGTCTGCACGAGGTCGTCGTGGCGGCATCGGAAGAGCGCCGACGCCGCACCGGCAATCCTCGCATCGACATCGTCGCTCATTCGATGGGCACGCAGGTGGTCCGTTGGTATCTGCAGTACGGCACGGCTTCCGTGCCCACTGACGGCTCGCTTCCCGAGCTTACGTGGGCGGGCGTTCGGTATGTGGAGCGTGTGCTCCTGGTGGCGGCCCCGAACCTCGGAGAAGCCCGCGCGCTCGAGGTCATCCTGCACGGAGCTGAGCAGCATCCCTTGCTTCCGAAGTACCCACCGGCCGTCCTAGCGACGTTTCCTGCGGCGTTTCAGCTTTTGCCTCGTCCCCGCGACCATCGGGTGATCTGGGAAGATGATGGCGAGCCGGTCGACCTATATGACGTGGCGGTGTGGCAAGCGCTCCAATGGGGTCCTTTTGCGGACGACCAAGACGAGGCGCTCCGAGCTCTGCTGCCCGAGGTCGAGACCCGATCCGAGCGCCTCGCGCTGCTCAGCAAGCACATGGCCGCCTGTTTGGAGCAGGCTCGCCGCTTTCACCGGGCGCTCGATCGACCGGCCTCGCCTCCACCGGAGGTTCGGATTCATAGCTTCGTGGGCGACGGGCATCCGACTCCGGCGGTGCTGCGCGTAAACCGACGAAACGGGAAGGTGGAATGGGCACATGCGGAGCCGGGCGATGGGACCGCTACACGCAGGAGCGCTTTAGGTCACTCTCGCTTCGACGGCCACGGCCCGCCCACGATCACGTCGCACAGCGTGCACTTCAGCGGAGCTGAGCACCTCCCAATCGTCGCTGATCCGTCGTTTCTGAACCAGGCCCTCTACCTGTTGCTCGAAGAGCCCGACCCGCCGGCTCCCGAACTCACCATTTTTTCCGAGGACTGAAAACGTTCGGCCCCGAAAGTCGTGATGTACAACGAATACAAAAAGCAGGCCCTGTCGCCGGACAAAGTGCTTCGCTGGCTCGCGGTGGCCGCGGTTCCGTCCTTCTTGTTCTACGCGATATCGATTGCCGTCATGCGGTCGATGGACTTCGAGATCATGGAAATATTGCGCGATCCTGCCCAACAGACCGGCCAATCGAGCTTTCTCGGGTTCGTCTCGAACATCGGTATTTGGCTTTGGATTTCCTCGGCTGCCATCGCGTTCTTCCACGTCGTCAGTCGTAGCCCACGGGTCGCGAGGAATCGGCGAGAGCTGCTTCTGCTCGTTGGCATGTTGTCACTGCTTCTTGCCATCGACGATTTCTTCATGATTCACGATCGGTATGTGAATCAGAAGATTTGCTACCTGGCTTACGCCGTCCTGCTGACGCTGTTGCTGCTCCGTCACCACGAGGGAATTTTCGCGATTGACGGATTTGCCTTCCTGGCCGCGGGATCGATGCTTGCGACTTCCATCGTCTTGGACCTGGGACAGCGCTTCATTCCAGTCAGCTACGAAGACCTGCAGATCGTAGAGGAAGGCTTCAAGTTCACCGGTGCAGCCACGTGGCTCTACTTTTGTTGCCGCGTTGCCCAATACGACATTTCCGAGGCGACGCCCGAGCTTCGCGACGAACAGGGGGCGACCGTCGCCTCGCTCAAAGCGGACTAGCCCCCCGGGATCGCGGCCCTCAGCGCGACGTCGCGCGGATCTCCCTCGAGGCGCATGCCCATCGTGTTGGTCACGTAACCGTAGCCGATGCCCGTCTGTGGGTCGGCGTAGCCCATGGAGCCGCCCGCTCCGGGCGATCCAAACGCGCCGGGATGGCCGAAGCGGAACGTCTCGCTCGGCTTCATGAACCCAAGTGAGAACTGCATGGGACCCTGAAAGCACTCGTCGTAGAATCCTCGGCGTGCCGGGATCGCCGGTGCGCTGAGCGCCTCGATCGTCTCGGGGCGGAGCCCCAACTCGCGGCCGCCAGCGGCGAAGACGCCATACGACTTGGCAATCGCGCGCGCCGTCCCGACCCCACATCCTGACGGGGCCTCCAGGTCTCGAACGACCACTCGATCCGGATCGAGATAGAACTGCGTTCCGGGGTTGGCGATCAACGATCGGTAGAGAATCGAGCGCCGATTCATCGAGGCCAGCACGACGGGTAAGGGTATCCCGAAGAAGCGCTTCCACGGGCTCGGTGGCTCGAGAGGCGCCAAGCGCGCGTTGGGAATCGACTCGGGTACGCGGATGTAGAACTCGATACCGAGGGGCTTCGCGATCTCCTCATCGAAGACCCGGCCCAGGGTGCGGTGCGCGGGATCGACGCGGCGTATGAGCTCACCTTCGTAGAAGCCGAGGGTGATTGCATGGTAGGCCTGACGCTCGCCCGGTCCCCACGCGGGCCGCTGTCGCGCCATGATCTGCGCAAGCCGATCCAGGTCCGCGACGACTTCGCGGTCCACGGGTTCGTCGAACGCGAACAGTCCCGCTTGGTGGGCGAGTAGCTGACGGATCGTGATCTGCTCCTTGCCGTTTTGCGCGAACTCGGGCCAGTAGGCACAGACGCGCTCGTCGTAGTCGAGCCAACCGCGCGAATGGGCGAGTGCCACGACCATCGCCGCCAAGCCCTTGGTCGTGGAATGAACGACGACCATGGTGTCGGCTCTCCAGGGCTCCCCGCTCTTCCTGTCGCGCACACCACCCCAAAGGTCGACGACCTTCTCTCCGTGTCGGTAGATGCAGCACGCAGCCCCGAGCTCGCCCCGTCGAGCGAAGTTCTCGATGAATGCCTCCCGCACGGGCTCGAAGCCCTTGCTCACCGAACCATCGAGATGAAGCGTCATCAGTAGCCGAGGCGCGCGCCGGTCGTCGCCCGGACGATCACGAAGAGCACGTTTTCATCGAATCCGTGCCACTCGCCGTACCGACCCTCGAGCTCGTCGTAGTAAAACGCGAAGGCGTCTTGGAGCGTTTCCCGAGTGCGCGGAACTTCTCTTCCGAACTTTTCCATCGAGCGTTTCGAGACGTCTTCGAGGTCCCTAAAGAACCCGACGTAATCGACGAGATCCTGCTTCTTCCCGTAGCCAAAATGGCTGGGGACGAAGATGTCGAAATCCAACGCAGCCAGCCGCTCCATCGCCTTGATTGCGCCGGGGAAGTAGTAGTCGGGCCCGCCCATCGGCAGCACCGTGCGCACCAGCGCGAAATCCGCAGTCCAGAGCAATCGCTCGTCAGGCAGGTAGACGGCGTACAGAGTGTCCGTATGCGTCCTTCCTAGGTAGAGCAGGTGGATTTCCACGCCGCCGATGCTCAGAACCTGGTCTCCCTCGATCAGCCTGGTCGGTGGGAGAACACGGGACGCGTCCACGTCGGCCCAATAGGATGGACACTCCGCATGGGCCAGGATGTGTTGCGGCTCGAGCACCGCGCCGCCCTCGGTGTGATCGAGGTGATAGTGAGAGTAGAAGAGGGTGTGCACGGGTTTGTTCAACCCTGCTTTCGCCAAATGGCGATCGAGGGCCGCCGCAGCTTCCGCGTTGAAAGGATCGGTGATCACCAGGCCTTCGTCCGTGTCGATGACGATGCTTCGGTACCATGTCCACCGGTACGTATAGACGCGATCGGTGAGCTTCACGAGCTCCGACCCGTCGTATTCCTCGGCGCCGAAATATCCTTCCATGTCGCCGACGGCGACCTCCATGATGGCTCGCTTCGGATTACAGGCGCCGAGTAGTAGCGCCGCCAACGAGACGACCAGGCAGCACACATACCGTGGGTGTCGTTTCATCGAACCAGCGTACTCGCTTCCGAAACCGATAGGAAGACCGCGTCCCGTCGGCCGTCAGGATGCCGCAGGATAAGGGTAGAACGTCTCCCCACCGGCGTGATAGAAGCACTCCCATGCGTAACGTGCTCTTCACTCTGGCCGCTTTGCTCGCTCTGTGCCTTTCCGTCGTGGGTCCCGCCATTGCGGAGGAGCCGGAATTCGTCATGGAGGTCGGCTCGACGGCGCCGTCCGGGAGCCCGTGGGCTGCCGAGCTCAAGCGCTACAAGAAAGTGGTCGAAGAGCGGACCGGCGGCCGGCTCAAGGTGAAGCTTCGACTCGGGCGCGGCAACGAACGCTCCATGACACGTCGCGTGCAGATGGGCAGCATGCAGGCAGTGGCCGGCTCGATCGGCGGGATGAGCTCGATCGTGCGCGAGGTGAACGTGATCGAGGCGCCGTATCTGTTCGATGGCTATGCCGCCGCGGACAAGGCGCTCGATTCCAAAGAGGTCACCGAACAGTTCCGTCAGCTCCTCGCGGAACGCGAGCTGGTGTTTGGGATTTGGGCGGAGAACGGCTACCGCTCGTACTTCAGCAGGATGAAGATCCGGAAGCCGGCCGACATGAAAGGCGTTCGCTTTCGATCCCAGGAGTCGCTCGCCCACGTCGAGACCTACCAGGCCTTCGGGGCTTCCCCCGTTCCCATCGACGTCGGCAACACGCTCACCAGCGTTCAAACCCGAATCGTCGACGGATTCGACAACACGCCATTGTTCGCCACGGCCGGGAGTTGGTACCAGGGCCTGGACGAAGGTGAACGCAACCTTTTCTTGAGCCGTCACTGCTACCAACCGGCCGCGCTGGTGTACTCGAAGAAGTGGTTCGACACCCTTCCCAAGGACGTGCAATCGGCACTCACCGTCGTCGATCAGGAGCTCGTCGAATGGGGACGAAAGCAGGTGCGCATCATGGAGCCCGTGCTCCTGAAGAACCTCGAGCGTTACGGCTACGATGTCTACGAGCCGTCTGCCAAGGAGCTAGCTGCCTTCAAGGAAGTACAGAAGGACGTGCCCGACAAGATTGCCAAGGAGACGGGCCCCGCGGGCGTCGCCCTGCTCAAAGCGATTCGCGCGACGATGTAGACACGCCGCCCTCGCGTTCGGACGCGCTACATGGCCACCCTTCGGGTTAACGACACGGTCGAGATCCAAGGCTGGACATCGAGGAGCACTATGCAGATACTGCGCCCATGAAAACCATATATGGCTCGATGCTCGGTTTCGCTCTGGTCGCGTTCCTGATGGCCGGATGCGGAGATGACAACGGTATTGGTGGCGTGGGCGGAGACCTGTTCTGCGCGTCCGACAACCCCGACGTCGGTGAAACCATCGACTGCCCTAGCGGAGAACAAACCCTCGACTTCTGTGTCAATACCCGTAACGGCAACTGCTACTACGTGATTGGCGGAGAGCAGGTCGACTGCGGCAACTGCTTGGAGAACGACTTTAACATCGGCGGTTGCGCGCAAGACGCCGTCGCCCTTTGCGACTAGCCGGCGCGCTCGAACCGGCAAATCGAGTCGAGGATCCGCTGGATCCTCAAGGTGTGTACCAAATGGGCGAGGTGTAAGCGCGCTCTTGAATCGTGGGCGGTCGTCCGGTTTCGTCCGGATCGACGCCGCGGGCCACCGCGTCGTACAGGCTGTGCCTCGGGGTCGGCACTTGGAGCACGCGTAGGTAGTAGAACGCTGGTTGCTCCGGATCGAACTCCGGATCCGACCAGAAGCCATGGAGCGCAGAGGCGCCCCATAGGTCCTCGTACTTTGCCGTCGCTAGGTCGACGGAGCTATCTACCGCAGGCAGGGTTCCGTCGGCGTTACGGGTGCGACCGGCAGACCAGGCCACGTCGTACACCTTTTCGTGTGCGTTCCCGTCGGCGTCTACCCAACCCTTGACGAGTTGAATTCGATCCAGGTTGGCGCCTTCGGGATCTTTCACGGCATACATCAAGAACTTGGGCGCCTTGCCTTTGGGCGCCTTCTTCAAGTCACTCCCCATGGGGTATCCAAACGTGTACCCGACATTCACCATGTCTGCGGTTCTCGACTGTTTCGCGTCGAAGCCCCAACCGCCGAAAAAGCGCACACGAATGCGCGGCCCCGTGGTGGCGTAGACCTCTTTTCGTTTGAAGGCTTCGAAGATCGACGTCCGAGTGTTCTCCTCGGCCCACACGGCGGTGAGGCCTTGGGCGCTCAGGTCGCTGTCGCCGAGTCCCGTGGTCCCCGCGGCTGGCGACTCTCCCTCGGCCGACTGCGACGAAGGTGCGCCCCAAAAATGATCTTCGTCCGCAGAGGACAGGCCCGTACGAGAGCCGGAGGAGCCGATCATTCCGAGCTCGAACGGGTTGGAGCCGATGGCACGGCCGATCTCGAGCCCGCGGAGCAGAGCGGCTCGGGCATAGTCTCCTTCGCTCACGTCGGTGTCACCGGGCGGAAAGGTCTCGAAGTCCGCAAACTCGTCGTCCGGGGAAAGCGTGGGATGGGTTTCGGAATCGCCCTTGATTTGCGTGACCTCGGCCACCGGCTCCCATCGCATGCGCGTTCGAGCGTACGCTGCGGTGATCGGCACCCCGTCGCTGTCGACCGCCGCGAACATCATGCCGCCGCTGAGGTTCGGATTGTGTGGGATGGCGATGAAGTCCGTTTCAACGCGGTTGCTGGTTTCCTCGAGCCAGCCCCAGAGGTCTTCTGGACGCTGGCTGTCACGCGCGCTGAAGGGTACGAGCTGTCGGGCGGTCTTGGGGCCTTCATTCATGAAGACGACTCGATGAAGACTGCGGCCGTCAGGCTCCGAAGCCCATTCCCAACCGATGAACGTGGTGAAGATGCAAGGTGCGTAGTGCCGCTCGGCCGCCTCGATGACGCCATTCCATTTCGTGTCGTCGAGCCCTTCGGCACGATCGGTGACGATCAGGAAGTCGAGCGGCCTTCCAAGCTGGACCCTCGCTTGCGTATCGGGATGAACCACCGGAAGACCCTTGGCCCAGTTGTACGCTGTGTTTGGATCAGCGGAGCGAGTGTGTAGCAGATCAGCCGAGTAGCTCGTATGCACGTGCGTATCGCCCCACAAGAGCTCATTGGGCTCCCGGGCGATGACGCCGGGATTCGTGGGGGGAGGCCCTTTGCAGCCGAGTACGCCCGTCGCCGTCGTCACGAGAGCGGTCAGAAGCCATAGCGTTGCTGGAATGCGTTTCATTGAGTTTTAGTACTGAATCCTCGCCCCGATGGCCCAGGTGAACCCGCGCAAAGGTGCGTCCGACCCTCGCGAGCCATCCGTAGTTTGAAAGTACACGTAGGGCATGACGGCGATCATGAACAACCTGAGGTTGTAACCGACGCCGACTCGCCCTTGCGTGGCGGTCCCGAGGTCGTCGAAGAGTGCGCCTGCCTGCATGAAGACTTTGACGGTTCGGATCGGCCACCAACCGATGCCACCACCGACCCACCAGTCTTGCGGGCCCTTGAAGAGGGGCCCCAGCTTTTGGCCGAGCACCTCGAACGAGACCCCGTTGAACTGCCGATCGATGTGGTACTCGTAGCCGAGGCCAATGGTCATGGTTTTGTCGCCCGGTCCGGTTCGAGTGCTCGAAAAGTCCATGTGGACGTGATGCATTCGCTCGCGATACTGAAGCTCGTAGTTCTGCATCTGCTGAGGGGTGGGAGCCACCCCCGCGGCATTCATGAGCATCACGATGAGAGCCGTTAACACGGGATCCTATCCTCCGCCGCCTGTCGCGCTCTTCGGTCCGCAGCCGACGCACTCGGACGGATTGAAGCGGATGATGGTCGCGTGCACCCAGTGGCCGTGGATGTTGAGTGTCGGGATCACGGCATGCCCGCCCTCTGCACACACCCTCGCGCCCACCACTTTGCGGAAGCGATCCTCGTTGTCGGGTAGTGACTTCATGGAGAATGCATCGATGTCGATGACGCCAAGCTCTTCGTACGGCTCGACGACACGGTTTCGAATCACGCGGTAGTCACAAGCGGGTCCGCGAGGCGCATAGACACCCCCTGTTTTCCGGTATTCGCCAACACCTCCGCAGCCGAAAAAGCTGGTCACTAAAAGCAAAGGCATTGCGAAAACCCAACTCCTCATGGTGGCTCGGACGCTACTCTGAAGGTGCAACTACGGCAAGGCAGTAACCACTGCTCTGCGGTTGGCTCCCGCAACATGTGACTTGCGTACGCCTAACTTTGAAGCGATCGTTTCCAACGATGGAGCCTTTACCCCGATTCTTCCCGCTTGACCGAGCGATCGCCTTCAGTGATGGGATATTCGCAGTCGTGATTACGATCCTGGTTCTGGGAATCGAGGTCCCCTCGACCGACGGCCTGAGCGGCGCAGCCAGTGTTCTACGGCGCGAGAGGCTTCTACATCAGCTTTTGGTGTATGTCGTTTCCTTCGGGCTGGTCGGCATGTATTGGTCTCAACATAGCTTTCTCTTTGGGAGCTTGAAACGAATGGACCGAGGCCTAGTGGTGCTGAATCTGGTCTTTCTCCTACCGGTGACCCTACTGCCCTTCGTCACGCAACTAATGGGAGCCAATCACAAGGATTGGAGGACAGTTCTGGTTTTTGCCGTGACGAATCTCTGCGCAGTTTTGATGTTTGAACGCTTGTGGAAGCAGGTCGCCGCCCGACCCGAAATTCACAAGGACGCCGAGACCGCCATGGTTGCTCGGAGGATCAGGCGCGGAGCTCGGATTTTCGGCTTGATCCTGATTTCGAGCGTTCTCCTCTCACTGTTCGACGTGAGGGCAGGGATTCTGCTCGTCCTCGTCATGCCGGTCGCCTATTTCTTCAACTTGATCCGGGATCCACTCGGGACCCCGGTCGATCCATCCCATGAGGCCGATTGAGCTCGCTTGGGCATCAACTCACCGACTACGATCCAGGCGCTCGCCTTACTCCACTGAGATCGTCACCTTCGGGATTCGTCCGGTGTACCGGGACTTGGCTTCCGAACCGATGGTCTCGACGACGGGTGTCGCGAGATCGATCCCGACGTCGGCGGTCTCGTCCGCCGAAAAGATCATGGGTTGGGTGCGTTCGATGCGCCCTTCGGCGACCTTCTGATCGTTTACAAAGAGCGAGCCGGTACCGCCCTTGCCAAGGCCTCCACCGTCGTAGAAGAACTCGAAGCGGATCGTCGACTGACCCGGAGGTAGGGGCTCGGTTGCATCGATGGTGAAGCGCTCCAGCCCGAGGAAGTTGTAGTCGTAGGCGGGCACGCCGTCCTTTACGTAGAGCGACCAGCCTCCGAAGCGTCCGCCCTGCGCCACGATGGTCCCTTGGGCGCCGTCGTCCGGCACCTCGACTTCAGCGGTGATGGTCTTGGACCTGTTCTTGACATTCAAGAACACGTT
>DATIUW010000227.1:0-9483 GCA_035466435.1 Polyangiales bacterium
ATTCGATCACCGCGATCGCTTGGAGAGCGCGCCGCGGCTGCCTTGCGAGGTCCGGCTCGCTCCTCCCGGACGCCGAATGGTCCGTTGCAGCGACTGACGCGGATACGTCGAGCCGTTTCTGGTCCGGCGAACCGTCGTCGGATGAGCCTCGGGCGAAGGGTCGGCGACCTGCCCCTCGCGAATGGTTGGCAGTCCTTCGAGGGGCGGCTTGGCCTGGATCGGTGTGCCTTGCGTCGGAGTCGGCGCATCGTGCGTTGCGTAGACCTCGCCTCGAGCGGCTGCGCCTCCGGCACGGCGACCGGAGTACACGCAGTCTGCAATCGACAGACCGCTCACGTACTGGCGCGAGCAAACGCCGACGGCGTTGCGACCGGCCGCGTACAAGCCTGGAATCACGCCGCCGTCTTCCCGTTTCACCTGGCCCGTGCGCTCGTCCACGACGAGCCCGCCGAGCGTCAGGGTCGGGCAAGGAAACCGTTTGCTGCGAATTCCCGCATCGATCGCGAAATAGGGCCCCTTGCGCATGGAATGCATCTTGGTGCGGTCTTTGCCGAAGCGGTCTGTGATCTTGCCCTCCGCGGCATCGTTGTACTCGTCGAAGGTCTTGCGAAGCGTCTCGACGGGGACCTCGATGATCTTGGCAAGCTCTTCGAGTGACTTCGCTTCTTTGCTGTTGAACCACAGGTTGAGGAGCGCCGGTGCACGTTGGAACCACTGCGCCTTGCCCGGCTTGCACTGCTCGCGGGCCCGCTTTTTCAGCTCGGCATCGATGATCAACAGCGCGACGCCGTCGTTCTGCTCGACCATCGCTTCACCCACGGCGGCGCCGTACATGAATTCGTTGATGTAGCGCTCTCCCTTTTGGTTGATGATCATGCCCTGCGCGAAGGCTTCGGGGGGGTTGATGAAGCGCCACGCCGAGATGCGGCTCATCAAGTCGGTCTTCCCGCCTACGCTCTGGCCGAGAAGGATGCCGCTGCCATTGTCCGACGTCGTGCCGAGCGGCATTCCGGTCCGGTACTGCGGCGCGATTTCCTTGACCATCTCCCGGTTGTAGATGAACCCACCGGCCGCGAGGATTACTCCGTTGCGTGCCCGGACGCGTTTTACAGTAGAGCGATCCGCTTCGATCCGAAAGCAGCGTTCGCGCAGCTTGGAGGCCAGCTTCGGGTTGTATTTCACGACCGCGATCGCTGCATCGTGGAGCTTGCGATGCAGCTTGCTCCAGAAGCCCGGTTCGATTTGGCGGTACTCGAGGCCGAGCACTTGATTCTTGCTGTCGATCACGAGGCGGGTGACGCGAGACTCGTACTCGACGCGTGCACCGGCGCGGTGTGCGGCTTCCCGGAGGGGCTCGTAGAAGTTGGCGCCCGGAAGCCCGGTTCCCTTCGCACGATGGCCGCGCGGCGCCGGCTTTGCCGCGTCTTTGTAAGGCGCAAAGCCTTCGTTGCCGGAGTAGTAGAGATAATAGTCGTCGGTGGGGTAGCTGGTCTTGTAAGGGCACAACGAGCCTTCGAAGGGCACGCCATGCTGCTCGAGCCAGCCGAGATTCTCCACGCTCTTGTTGCAGAAATCGCGCAAGGTGTCTTCCGAGACGACGCCTTTCACCTCGAGCGAGAGATAGCGAAACATCGCATCGGGGTCGTCCTCGACGCCGGCTTCCTTTTGGATGTGCGTCCCGCCGCCAGCGTAGAAGACGCCTCCGCTGATCGCGGTCGCGCCGCCCCCATGAAATCGGTCGAGAACCAAGACGTCAGCGCCGTGGGCTCTGGCCTCGAGCGCCGCGCACGCGCCCGCGCCACCGAAGCCCACGATGACCACGTCCGCCTCGTCGTCCCAAGCGCTGCCGTTCGATTTGGTGACGACCTGCGGCAGCTCAGCCGGCTTGGGTGCTCGAGTTTTCTTGCCCTTCGCCATAGGCGAGAAATAGAACATGTTTCAGTTGGGCTGTCGAGGCGATTACTCGGAGCTTTGCGCGACCCCGTACCTGCACCTCAGGTCCCACGCGTCCAAGTGAGCGCCTCCGGTGCTGCAGAGCCGAGCGCAGCGCGTCCAGAAGGCATGCGCCTGTTCCCGAATGCGCCCTTGTTGGTCCTTCCAATCCGCGTCGTAGCCGGCGGCTTCGGCAGCCGCCGAGGCTTCGGTCAATCGCAGCGCAATGTGCTCATAGACCAATGCGATGCGCCCGTTCGCTACGGCGTACTCGTCTCGGGCGCCGACCCGAAGTGCTTTCAGCAAGCTGAGTGCCCGCTCCACCCCGGCTGTTTCCTCTTCCAGCCAGGCGGCGAAGCTCGGCAATTGCCCGTCCCACGAATGGGCCAACGCCTCATCGGTGACTTTGCGCAACTCCGCGTACGCCGGGCTCGCCGCTCCGAACGGATCGGAAGGAACGGCCGCTGGATCCGTCGGCAGCCTGCTCGGCGCGATGGCCACCGCCTGCTCTTTGCCGCGTTGGCAGGCGAGCAAGAGCATTCCCACGAGGAAGATCGATGCGGATCGAAACACGGCGCTACTAGGGCCTGCGATGCATGGCGGCCCGGCTTACCGCCCGGCCGCGGGAATGGCCCCCTCCAAGAACCGAAGGTAGCGGGCAGCAGCGTCGCCGACCAGCAGCATGTCGTTGTGATCGACGCCTCGGGGCTCGATGTACTCGTCCGCCCGAAAAAGCCGGGCCAGCTCCTTGCCATGGCGGACGTCGATCAAGGAATCCGCGCCGCCGTGGGCGACCATCACCGGACAGGACACTCGGTCGGCGAAATCACGGCTCACGAAACGGTGCTCGAGAAACGGGCCTACCGGCAGCCAACCAAACCGCTCCTTGGCCAAATCGACGATGGACGTGAAGGTGGACTCGAGCACCAGCGCGCCGGGGCTCGCCTCAGCTGCGAGCTGCACGGCCACGGCGCCGCCTAGGCTGTGCCCATGAAGGGCGATTCGTGCGGGTGAAGCGTGGAGCTCGTCGACCGCCCAGCGCCAAGCAGCCAACGCGTCCTCGTGCAGCCCCGCCTCGCTCGGAGATCCCGTGCTGCCCGGATAGCCGCGATAGTGGATGCCGAGGAAGTCCCAGCCTTCGCTCAGAAGCAGGTTCTGAAGCTCTAGCTGCGCCAGCAACGACGAAGCATTCCCGTGAAAATAGAGCACGACCCGGCGCGGACCGGATCGGACCGCCGTTCGGTGCCATCCGTAGAGGGTCTCGCCGTCGGCGGTCGGGATACGGAGCACCGCTGCGCCCAGTTGGTCGGCCGCTCGGTCGAGCAGCGTCTCGCTGACCCCTTCGGGCCCGGGAAAGATCATCTGCTTTTGAATCGTCGAGAAAAAACCCACGGTGACCCAGCCGGTCAAGATGACGGCGATCGACAAGAGAGCGACTGCACGAGTCACCTCTCGAGCTCACGCGATAATACGGGCATCGTCACGAAGCTTGAATTACCATTTCCCCCGATGACAGGGATCACGAAATCAGCCGCCTTCGCTGCCATGGTGCTCGCGATGGCTTGTGCGGGGCCCAAACCCGAGTCGACCGGTAAGGTGAGCGCGATCGAAGCGATGGGGCTGACTCCGCCCGACTCTCCATGGGAGCAGATGAGCGTCGAAGACAAAGAATTCTACATGATAGGCAAGGTGAACCCCATCATGAAGGAGCTCTTCGTGGCACACGATGCCGAAGAGTACGGCGACTTCGATTGCGTGGACTGCCACGGCGAAGAGATGCAGGAAATCAATTTCAAGATGCCCGCGCCATCGATGTACATCGTTCCTCCCGAGGGTACGCCCGGTCATCGCGGCATGCTTGCAACGTTCCCCGAGGCCGTGAAGTTCATGGAGGAGACCGTCACACCTGCGATGGGCAAGCTCCTCGGTGTCGAAGGCTTCACCTGCGCGGGCTGTCATCCGACCGAAGCGCCCAAGAAGAAAGCCACCTCGCCCAACAAGATGCGCCCGAAAACCAAGGGGTAGCCGGCAAGCCGATCGTCTTTGACCGGCTGGAAAGCCCCTGCTAGCGTTCAGCCTCTTTTTTCGGAAGGGAGTCCGATGACCTGGGTCATTACACGTCTTTGCCGCGACTGCGTCGACATGTCTTGCGTCGACGTATGCCCTGTCGAATGCATCTACGAGTACAAGGGCGACGACCGCCAGGCCTTCCCAAACCAGCTGTACATCCAGCCGGAAGAGTGCATCGATTGCGGCGCGTGCGAGCCCGAGTGTCCGTGGGAAGCGATCTACGAGGACGCATCGGTGCCCGAGGTCTTTTCGGAAGACACGGAGCTCAACGCGAAGATGATGGAGTGCCAGGACGACTTCGAGGTCCCGGTCAACGAGGGCACGGAGCAGCCCACGCCCGAGCAGGTCGCCGAGAACAAGGCCAAATGGGGCCTGACCGATTGATCCTCTGAAGAGGCTTCAGCTCCGCTTCGGCACGAAGCGGTACACGGCATAGGCGAACGCGACCCCGACTACCGCGAGCGCCACGTAGGCCGTGCCGAGGTAGAAGTCCGCGAGCTCGTTGGCGTTCCACGAGAACTGTTGGACCAGTCGGTTCATGTCGCCATCGCTGTCACTTCCGACGGCCGAGCCCCACGGCATTTGCGAAACGTCCCGTGAGACGGTGTGCCAGAGCGATGTCGCGTGCGTCAGCGTGAGCGCTGCCGGGACGAGGGCAATCCATCTCCAGAAATCCCATCGAAAACGATCGGGGAGCGGGAAGTAGAAGGCGACGAGCAGGAATGCACCGAATACGATCTCGCCCCATCCGCCCGCCAGGATCTGCCACATGAGCGTTTGCGAGGCAGGGAGCGCAAAGGTGATGACGGCCCACGCGAGCAGCACCGCCCCGGCCGCGCCCAACATGAACCAGTTCCGCTCGCGATGGGTATGAAACATCAGCCAACCCAGCGACCCGGCGACGATCGATCCCATCAGCACAGACTGGTCGTCGAACCAGAACGTGAAGAAAGGAAGCGGAATCGCGATGCGGCTGCTCAACCAAGAGGCGGCTGCGTGGCCGAGCTCGTGAAAAGGCATGCCGACGAGCGATGCCATGATTCGCCCGAGCTGCGTCGAGCACAGAAGGGCGCTCAACCCGAGGACGAGCGGAACCGCGATGAGGTTCTCGAGGCCCTGGTCGTAACGGCTTCGGCTGTGCGCCAGGCCCGCATCGTTGGCCATCAGGGTCCGGCCGATGGGCTCGTTCATCGGCGGCGTGGACGCATGCACGGCCGGATCTGAGACCCGCAGCGCGCGTGCCAACGCGAAGAAAGCGCCATCACCGAGCCAAAGGCCTCCGCAGCTTCGGCATTGCCAGCACTCGACGTCCGGCGCGCCATGCACGCGAAGAGGCTGCATCACCGGCTCGATACACTTCGGGCAGCGGACGCTCATCTCCTCGCCGAGCGGCACGGGTACGACCTCGGTCGCTCGGGCGAGCGACCCACGGCCGACTAGTTGTCGAATCTCGTGCCGATCGACGAATAGCCCGCGACACCCCGAGCACAGCTCGACGTGGATGCCTGGGCTCGCCTCGTACCCGGCAAGCGGCATCGCCGTGCATGATGGACAGGATTCCACGCACTCAGTGTAACGAGGATCAGACAAAGTCCCACAACGGCGCGAGGATTCCCCATGCGACGCGAGCAGACCGGCTGTATAAAGCCCGCATGCGCCGACAGCTCGCGGACAACGGCATTTTCCTGCTTCGAATCGCGGTTTCTCTGCTGATGCTGAGCCACGGCATCCCGAAGCTGCTCGAATACGACACGCTGGTCACGAGCTTTCCAGACCCACTGAACGTCGGCACGGAGATGAGCTTCAAGCTCATTCTATTCGCGGAGGTGGGCTGCTCCGTTCTGCTGCTGTTCGGGCTCTTGGGCCGATTCGCTTCCGCAACGCTCTTCATCGCCATGATGGTCGCTGTCTTCGTTCACCACTTCGAGGACCCATGGTCGTCGCGAGAGCTGCCGATGCTCTACGCCGCTGTCTACGCCTGCTTGACGCTGACGGGGCCGGGCTCGTCGTCGATCGATGCGGCGATCAACAGGAAGGTCTTCGAAAGACCGGAGCCAGCCTTGCCAGAGCGGCCGCGAGACGAGCCGGGGGCACTGCCGTGAAGCACAGTCGCACCCACTTCGCGTAGTCCGCGCCGCACGAACGGCCTGGCGTGAGCAAGACACCTCGGTCGGCGCAGCGCTCCAGAAACCCGTTGCAGTCTTCTTCGCCCGGATCGAGTAGACCACTCACGTCGAGGAACAAGAACGTGCCGCCTCGAGGCCGCGCCACGCCGAGCGCGTCGGCGGCCACGTAGCCCGCTTTCTGGTAGAGCGCCCGGCTCTCTGCGACCCACGCGCCGCCGTGGCGCAGCGCTTCGATTGCGCCGAATTGCATGGGCCGCGGTGCACAATACGTGTGGAAGGTCTGCATGCCGGAGATGGTCGCCATGACCGCCTCGGGCCCGTGCGTGAACCCCACGCGCGCGCCTGCCAACCCGTAGGTCTTCGATAGGGTGTGAAAGGCGATGGCGCGGTCGCGAATCTCCGGTCTCTTCCATACGGCGCCTGGCGGATCCTGGTCGAAGTAGATCTCTTCGTAGGCTTCGTCGCAGAGCACCCAGAGGTCATGCCGTTTTGCGACGCGCAGCATGGCGTCGATGGTCGCTTTCGAGAGCACGCGACCGCTCGGGTTGTTCGGCGTATTGACGTACAGGGCGACCGTGCGCTCCGTGATTGCGCGCTCCAGCACCGTCTCCACGTCGAACCCGGGCTCGTCGAGCCGCGTGTAAAACGGAACCTGCACCGGCACGGCGCCCTTGGTCGCGATGATTCCGCGGCTGAGCGGCCAAAACGGCGATGGAAGCAACACTTCGTCCCCGGGCGCGAGCAACACCTGGCACACGACGCTCAGTCCCGCCGTGGCGCCCGACATCACCTGGATACGTTCCGGTTCGATGCTCTCACCGTGCCGCGCCTTTACGTAGCCGACGAACGCGTCGATCAACTCGGGCTCTCCCTGGACCGGAGCGTACTTGTGAAGCCCCGGGTGCTCGCTAGTCAGTTGGCGCTCTGCACGGGCTGCTTCGACCGGCTCGCGATAGGTGTCGCCCACGTGCAAGGGGTAGATCTCGTCGTTTCGCGAGCGCGCCCGGTGCTCGAGACTGCTGTAGACCCGAGGGGAGACCGTGTGCGCGTGATCGGAGACGTTTGGGAATCGCGGCATGCTCAGAGCCATGCGAGGCTGATGATGGTGACTGTGCTGATTCCAACCAGCGTTTGCAATGGCAAGCCGAGCCTGAGGAAGTCGACGTATTTGTAGCCTCCCGGTCCGTACACCATCAGATTGGTTTGGAACCCGATGGGCGTGGCGAACGCGGTGGCCGCGGCGATCATCATCATGTAGCTCATCGGTACGAGGCCTATCCCTTGAGCCTCGGCGGCGGCCGCCGCGATCGGAAACATCAGCGCCGCCGACGCCTTGCTGGTCACCAGCGCAGCGAGGATGGCGGTGATGGCATAGATGGCGACTAGCACGCCTACGCTGCCAAAAGGCTCGGCCAGTTGGACGATTCGCGAGGCGATGATCTCTGCGGCGCCGCTCTTTTGGATTGCTGCGGCGATGCCGAATGCAGCCGCAATGGCGATGAGCACGGGCCAGTCGATCGAGCGGCGCGCTTCCTCTCCCGTGAGGCAACGCATCAACAGCATCAGGGCGGCGGCGGTCAGCGATGCGGTCATGAGGTCCATCGTGCTGGTCGCATTCACCAAGACCATGAGAAACAAGATCACCGCGGCCAACCAGGCGCGGTCGTGGCGCGGGGGCGCGCTGTCCTCGACCTCTGCGATCAACGCGAAGTTCGGATCTCGCTGGCGGGCCTCCACGAACTCGGGCCGGCACTCGATGAGCAGCACGTCGCCTGCCTGGAGCCGAATGTCGCCCACCTTGGTCTCCGTGACCCGGACGCCTTGCCGATGTACGGCGAGGATGGCGGCGTCGTAGATGGTGCGAAACCGGCTTTGGCGAACCGTTTGTCCGACTAGGGAGGGATGTGCGGCCACGACCGCTTCGACCAGCCTTCTGTCCCGGCTCTGGGTGATCTTGTCGACCTGATCGGTGTCGGGGACGATGCGCTGCTTGCGCAGATCGACCACCGAGTCGACCACCCCCGTGAAGTGGAGCCGATCGCCTTCCCGCAAGACGGTCGAAGGAGGGACGGCAGCAAGCGAGCGGCCTTCACGCTCGATCTCATAGAGATACACCCCGCGGAGCGACCGGAGCCCGGCGTCTTCGATGGTCTGTCCGACGACCGGTGAGCCTTTCTCCACCCGCATCGCGATCGAGTACTCGCGCGCCTTGCCGAGCTCTTGAAGCGCGCCCTGCCGATCCTTGAGCAATCGCTGCGACGTCAACACGATGAACATCATGCCGAGCCCGAGCGCTGGAATTCCCAGCTGGGCGATCTCGAAGATCTGGAAACGAACCGTGGGATCCCATTGCCGCGCCAGACCGGCGACCACGAGGTTCGTGCTCGTACCGATGAGCGTGCAGGTTCCGCCGAGGATCGTCGCGTACGAGAGCGGCATCAGCATCAACGAGACGCTGAAGTCGAGACGGCGTGCCCAGCCCGTGACGAGCGGCACGAACATGGCGACCACGGGCGTGTTGTTGAGGAACGCTGACAGCGCTGCGACGGGAAACATCATTCGGAGCTGGCCGCCCGCAAGTGATCGAGGTCTTCCGAGCACGACACGTGCGGCCAGATCGAGCCCGCCCGTCTCCTTTACGCCCGCGGCCACGACGAAGAGCGCCGCGATGGTGATCACGGCGGGATTCGAAAAGCCGACGAAGGCTTCGGATGGCTCGATGATGCCCGTGAGGAGCAAGACGGTGACGCCGGCGAGCAGCACGAGGTCCGGCCCGGCCACGTTGGCGGCCATGACGAGCACCATTCCAACGATCACCGCAATCGTGATCCAGCCGTCCGCCGTCATCATGGTCGCCGAGACTAGCAGCCGCCGTGTGGATTTACCCGTTCTTGAGCGGAGGGCGCGACAATGGCCCTAGGGGGCGTGCCGGAGCGCCTTTTCTCGAAGCTCGACGGCGGCTTCATGGTCGCCTCGTCGGTCTGCATCGAGGGCGCCTCGCTGGTAATAATCGAACTGAGCATCACTTGCGGCCATCGTGATCCAAAGCGCGAGGCAGCCGCCCATCAGGCTGGCCACCCGCCACACGGGGCGCCACCGAGGCGTCAGATAGAGCTGCCGTCCCATCACGAGCAGCATGGCGATGGCGGTCAAGGTGCAGCCGGTCTTCACCCCGGGCAAATCGATGAACATGCTCACCATGGGCGCGACGATGAGCCCCAACAAAGACGCGTAGAAAAGCTGTGATGCCCGTTCGTCGATGCCGCCGGTCGAAGGCTCGTCGGCCAGGTTTCGAGCTGGTCTGGTGAGCCAAGCGCCGAGCTGATGGAGCGGCGCAACCGGGGCGAACACGATC
>DATIUW010000228.1:0-3777 GCA_035466435.1 Polyangiales bacterium
ATCCACGGCGGATGCGACGCCAGCGACGACTCGCCGCTGAGCTCCCTCGGCTTCAATGCCGTGCTCGACCTCGGCCCCGAGACCTGCGTGCTCAGCGGCAGCGAGACCGACCAGATTCTGAGCGACGAGGAGATGAGCCTCGGCGCGCTGAGGTACCGCGGCGGATCGACGCCAACGCACCTGCCCAACCCGGGCAGCCTTCTCATCGATGCGATTCCTCCCGAGAGTTGCGACCCCGACGTCCTCGACGATCAGCACGGCCAGCCGCGAGGCGGCGGAAGCCCCTGCGACATCGGCGCCGTCGAGCTGCAGGCGAGCGATTGATTACCGCGCGTCTGCCCAGGCATAAACGCTCGTTCCGTCGTCCCACACGGCGATGAGCGTTCCGTCCGGCGTGCGGTCGAAGTCGGGCTGGTGCGATGACGGCCCGGTTACTTCGATCTCCGCGCTGATGTTCTCGAGGTTTCCCCAGCCCGACTCGGCGCTAAACGTTCGCAAGACGATGGAGGTGTCCTCGTGCCATAGGACCCAAGCATCTCCACTCGGGCTCGCGATCAACGACGGTGGGCGAGTGGTCCCGTCGGTTCGAGGCGTCGTGGTGTCGCCCCAGCCGCCTTCGGGCGTGAAACGGCGGGCCCGAATCGTCAGCGACTGGTGCCAAACCGCAAAGAATACGCCGCTTCCCGCAGCGGCCACCTCGGGCGTCCGGACGTAGTCGGATGCCGTCTCGAGCACCGTGGCGTCAGACCATTGACCGCCGACGAAATGCGAGTGCCAAATGTCGTCTTCCTGCTCCCAGACCGCCATCAGCTCGCCCTCCTCGGCGGCCGCGATCCGGCTCGATGTGACTTCGGCGTTGCTCGCGTCGACCTCGACCGCGGGACCTACGTCTTGATCGACCGCTTGCACCCAAACGCTCTCGGCAGGACCCGTAGAGCCTCCCCCGGAGTAGATGATCGCGCCCTTCCCGCTCTCGGTCAGCGATATGAAAGGGTCGCCTTTTTCGAATCCGTCCTCGGGGGAAATGACGACTGGGTCGTCCCAGGTCAGCCGATCGATGGCGGTCCGAGCCAACAGAATGGCGCCAGGGGCCTCCCACCAAATCGCCACGGCATCGCCTTGCGAGGTGACTACGACGCGCGGCGAGCTGGCGACAGCCGCATCCCGACTTAGAACCTCGGAAGCGCTCCAGATCCCAATCGCCGAGTCAAACCTCTGGGCGCGGATGTCGATCGAGCCTTGCTCGATGCGCGCGTAGACCACGATGGCGTTGCCCTCGGCATCGGCGTCGATCGAAAAACCGCGGTCCGGGTCGAATCTCGCTTCGAGCATCTCAGGCTCCGCCCAACCGTCCTGGGAGTCGAACAAGCAAGCCATCAACGCCTCGTCCTCCGACCAGATGACGATCGCGTTGCCACTGGCATCGACGGCGATCTGAGGGCGCAAGATTTCGCCGCCCGCGCCGCCGATGACGAACGGCTCGCCGAGCTTCCACTCGGGCGGTGGCTCGACGGTGCAGGTGCCCGAAACGCAGGTCCCCGCTTCCCCTTCGACATCGCAAGCCGTAGCGTCCGCGACCGGCTCGTTGCTGCAGGTATCGGCGCTCGGGAGGCAGGTGGGCTCGGTACAAGGGTTTCCGTCGTCGGTGCAGTCGGTGACGGCGCACTCGTTTTCCTCTGGTGGTGGACACTCTCCTTGCACGGGCGCGGCCTGCGTCGACAGGCACACACAAACCGCGCCGCTCGGCTCCTGACCGGTCGGGCAGCTTGCCGGCGTCGCATCGTGCACCGGCGCGCAACCTGACGACGCACAGAAGAAGCCGACGGCCCCCGCGAGGGCGAAGAAAAATCGGGCCATCACCATCCTAACGAGCTCTCGACGGCCATTGATCCGCATCGTGGCATCGAGGTCAACGCAAACCCGCGATCGCTTGCCGGGTTTGTTCGTTCGTAAGCACGGAAGGAGGCGCATGTGAGCCAGATCGCACGTTGACCGAGCCGGGATCAAAACAATTACGTATTGACAAATCCGCCCGAAATTCGGCCCGATCGTCGATGCACGTTTGCGATCCTGTTTCGCCCCCGCCGCGTCGTCGGCGCGGTTTGGATTGTCGCTCGTGCCTCACGAAGGATGGTCCCGATGCGCGCGACGCGAGCTTTTACCCTTGGTTTTTTCGTAAGCGCGCTTGCCGCATGCGCGGACTCGGTGCCCGTCGACTGCCCGGACGGCTTCGTGCTCACCGTCGACCAGACCGATTGCGAGCCGGTGCCGATGGACCAGCCCGATGCTGGCGTGATCTCCGAAGAGTTGACCTGCGAAGACCTCGACTGCGACGACGGCGACGAATGCACGGTCGACGGCTGCGCCGACGCAACCTGCAACCACGAACCGGCCGAAGACGGCACCGCGTGCACCGTCGACGACGGCCCCGGTCTCTGCCTCGGCGGACAATGCTTCGCCGATTGCTCGAAGCAAGACTGCCGCCCCGTCTATCCGTGTACCGAGCAAGGCATCCGCGATGCGGTCCGTGACGGCGGGAACGTGATCATCGGCTGCGAGAGCCCAACGACCGTCACGCTGACGGAGGGTGAGTTGCGAACCGATGCCCAGGTGTCTCTGGATGGCCTCGGCAATCTCACCATCGACGGAAACCAAACAGATCGCGTTCTCTACGTCGCTGCCCCTGCGGTGGTGGAGCTCCGTGGCACGGCGATTACGGGTGGTGTCGCCCCGGCAACGTACTCGGGGGGAGTCGCCGTAGCCGTTGGGGCGGAGCTCACGCTCCGCGAATGCCGCATTTTCGGCAACTTGGCGGGGCAGCATGGAGGTGGTCTAGGCAACGCCGGAATCACCACCATCATTGACAGCGAGTTGTTCGAAAATGCGGCCGAACGTCGTGGAGGCGCTATTTGGAACGGAGGAAACCTTACGCTAATCGATAGCGTGGTCTCTGGTAACCACGCGCTCGACGACGGCGGCGGGATCTACAACACGAATGAGAACGGCCGAGTCGCGCTGGAACGGAGCGTCGTAAAGGAAAATCTCGCCGAAGACGCCGGGGGTGGGATCTGGACGAGTGGACCCATGATCGAGCTCAAGGATAGTGCGGTCATCGACAACAAGGCACGGGGAGGGGCTGGCGGAATTCGGCTTTGGCATTCAGCCACGGTTCGCGCGACCGACAGCACTATCGCGAGAAACGTTGCTGACCGCGAAGGAGGCGGCATCCTGAATGACCTGGGAGTGGTCATACTCGAGCACACCTTGGTGGCTGAGAACTCATCCGCGACTTCCGGAGGAGCGATCTACAACGCGGCGGACTCGATCTTAGAGGTCGTGGATAGCATGTTGATGCAGAACGACGCGGCGCATGGTGGTGCAGTCTACTCCGTGCGCGCCACGGCACGCTTCGTGCGGAGCGCCGTGGTTGGCAATGAGGCCTCGGGGTTGGGTGGAGCTTTTCGACTCAATCAACGGGGGCCGTCGAGCTTCGATTTGAGCCTCATCAACTGCAGCCTATCAGGCAACAAGGCTGGGGAGACGGGCGGTGGAATCGCCAACCATCGGGCGCGGGTCCAGTTCGTCCATAGCACCGTGGCTGGCAACGACGCCCCGTTAGGATCCGCGATTCATCAGAGCCAAGACGGCGTTTGCGAGCTCCTTCACTCCGCAGTACACGGCGGATGCACCGGCGATGAAGAGGCGACGTACGCCACCCTCGGCTTCAATGCCGTGCTCGACCTCGGCCCCGAGACCTGCGTGCTCAGCGGCAGCGAG
>DATIUW010000229.1:0-6624 GCA_035466435.1 Polyangiales bacterium
CCATGATGTTCGCGTGCGAGATCATGGCGCCCTTCGGGGGGCCGGTCGTGCCGCTGGTATAGACGATGATGGCAGTGCTTTCGGGGTCGACCGCCGAGACGCGTGTCTCGATTCCCGCTCGATCGATCGGGGTTCGAAGCACCTCCTCGAAGGGCACCAACCAGTCGTGGGCCTGCATGAGCTTTTCGGCCCCGGCCGTGTTCCAAACCACGACCTTGTCGAGCTTGGTCAGCTCGTTGCGGCGCGCCAGGATCTTCTCGATTTCTTCGAGCCCGTCGACGAAGGCAACCTTCGTGTCGGCGTGGTCGAGGATGTATGCGAGCTGCTTCGGGGTGAGCGTGGGATACGCCCCGAGCGTGACGGCGCCCGCCAACTGGCCGCCCATGTCGCAGTAGCACCAGGCGGGGCCGGTGCCGCCCACCATGCAGACCTTGTCCTGAAGTTGCAGGTCGAGCCCCAGCAGGTAGGACGCGACGGCCGAGGCTTGCTCGTGGAAGTCCGTCCACGTCACCATCTGCCACTCGCCGTCGGCCTTGAAGTAGAATGCCGGCCTGTCGGTATCGCGTTCGACGCGCTTCAAGAACATCTCGCCGATCGTGTTGCTGCGCCTGGCGATGTACTCGGCCGGATGGCCCGTGGTGGCGTTGGTATCGAACATGCTCGCGGTTTACACCGGATCGAGGGGGCGGATCTAGGCCCTGCCGCTGCCATTTGACCGCGGCTCGAGCCCCGCTACACTGCGCCCCCTTCGGAGCCCGAAAAGGCAAGGCAATTCCATGCGTGACCTCATCAAGCTGAGCTGTGAAACTTGCGGCAAAGACAACTACGTGACGGACAAGAACCGGCGCACCATGCCCGAGAAGTTCCACATCAAGAAGTTCTGCCCCAAGTGCCGCAGCCATCAGCCGCACAAAGAAGGCAAAATCAGCAAAGGCTGACGGGGGAGCGGACCCACATGGCCCGAGGAGAGACCCACAACCTAGGTATCGGCTACCTGCTGTGGATCTTCGGTTTCATGGGCTCGCACCGCTTCTATTACGGTCGGCCGGTGACGGGGACGATCTGGTTTCTCACCCTCGGGCTGCTCGGAATCGGGTGGCTGATCGACCTGTTTTTGATGCCCTCGCTCGACCGCTCCGCGGACCTCCGATACGAGCCAGGGCCCGTCGATCACAATCTCGCCTGGATCTTGCTGACCTTCACCGGTGTATTCGGCATCCATCGGATCTACATGGGAAAATACCTGACGGGGCTCCTGTACTTCCTCACCGGCGGCCTGCTGATGATCGGCGTGCTCTACGACTACTGGACGCTCAACGAGCAGGTCAGCGAAGTCAATCTCGGCCGGGCCTGAGCCGGGCCACCAACGCGCCCGTGCCGCCCAGATGCCTCGGCGCAGTGCGGAAGGCGAGGACCAAACGAGCGGCCGCGCCCTTGCTGAGCGCATCGATGACGCGGTTCTGCAGTGTCCCCTTGCCGCCCGGGCTGTGGAGGCCTTTGCCCACGATGATCAGAACCGAATGCTTTCCCGCCTGCCGGCATGCCCGAACGAAACGCAGCACCTCGCGCTCCGCCTCCGCGGCGGTCTGTCCGTGAAGGTCGCACTCGGCTTCGACCGCGAGCTTCGGGTCTTCGAGAGCATCGAGAATGCTACGGTGTAGCCCCGGCCGGCTCCCCGTCACGATTCCGTTGCTTTCACGCTCGACGAGCAGACGCTCTTCGGCGGCCGGCGGCCCTTTTCGCATGGATGCCGCTGCTGGGTCGACCTCGCGCCGTACCCGTTTCGGGGACTTCGCGTTCAGTGGTCGCACGCCCGCAAAGGCCTCCCGAAGCGCTTCCCGGTCCGCCTTCGATGCTCCGCGCTCTGCGCGGCCATCGCCTTTCTCGCGCCTCTTCGTCACGACCCCACCATGATGACCTGCGCCCCGACGGATGTCAGCTCAGACGAGCGCCACGCGGAGCTACGCCTTCTTGGCGGGCGCCTCTCGCTTGGGTCGGCGGTTGCACTGGAGGATGGCCTTGCGGACCCGAACCGCATCCGGCGTGACCTCGACGAGCTCGTCCTGATCGATCCAGTCGAGCGCGTTTTCGATGGTGAGCTCACGATGCGGGGTGAGGACCACGTTCTCGTCACGGCCGGCGGCGCGGATGTTGGTGAGCTTCTTTTCACGCGTGCAGTTCACGTCGAGGTCGCTCGGTCGGTTGTGCTCGCCGATGACCATGCCCTCGTACACCCGGGTCCCCGGACCGATGAAGAGCTTGCCGCGCGGCTGCAGGTTGAAGAGCGCGTAAGGCGTGGTCGTTCCAACGCGATCTGACACGATGGCCCCGTTCTTGCGGCGCAACAGCGGGCCCGCATACGGGTCCCACCCTTCGAACATCGTGTTGAGCAGACCCTCGCCCCGAGTCTCGGTCATGAACAGCGAGCGAAAACCGATCAGGCCGCGGGACGGCACGCGGTACTCGACCCGCACGCGATCGGTGCCGACCTGCGTCATCTTGCCCATCACCCCACGACGATCTCCGAGGAGCTGGGTCACCGTGCCGACCTGATGCTGCGGCACGTCGACGACGACCGTTTCGACGGGTTCGTACTTCTTGCCGTCGATCTCGCGGACGACGACCTCAGGCATTCCCAACGCGAACTCGTAGCCTTCCCGTCGCATGGTTTCGGCCAAGATCTCGAGCATGAGCTCACCCCGACCGTAGACGATGAATGCATCGGGCTCGTCGCTTTCTTCGACGCGCATGGCGATGTTGCGCTGCGCTTCCTTGAAAAGGCGCTCCCGCACCTGCCGCGAGGTCACGTAATCACCGACGCGGCCGGCGAATGGCGACGAGTTGACCATGAAGCGGATCTTGATGGTCGGCTCCTCGACGGAAATGCGCTCGAGCGCCTCCGGGTTGCTCGCGGAAGCGATGGTGTCTCCGATGTGGACCTCGTCAATGCCCGAAATCGCCACGATGTCACCGGCGCCGGCTTGCTCGATTCGGACTCGCTCGAGGCTCTCGAACCCCCAGAGCGCACCGACCTTTCTTTCGAGCACGCCGTCCTTGCCCACGATGGCGACGGTCTCCTGCGGGCGTATGGTGCCGTTTCGGATCCGACCGATTGCGATGCGGCCGACGTAATCGTCGTGAATCGTGTTGTGGACCAACAACTGAAGCGGAAGCGACGGGTCGCCCTTGGGTGGCGGAAGCCGCTCGATCAGCGTCTCGAACAACGGCGTGAGGTCCTTCGATTCGTCGGCGAGCTCGCGTTTCGCAATGCCTTCTTTGCCGATCGCGTACACATGCGCGAAATCGGCTTGCTCGTCGGTTGCGCCGAGGTCGCAAAACAAGTCGAACACCTCGCTCAGCGCCTCGTCCGGACGCGCATCGCTTCGATCGATCTTGTTGACGACCGTGACGACCGGGAGGTCGAGCTCGATGCACTTCGAAAGCACGAAGCGGGTCTGGGGTAGGGCGCCTTCGGCGGCGTCGACCAAGAGCAATGCCCCGTCCGCCATGCGGAGCGTTCGTTCCACCTCACCGCCAAAGTCCGCGTGGCCCGGCGTGTCGATGAGGTTGATTTTGTAGTCTTTCCATCGGATCGAAGCGTGCTTCGCCAGAATCGTGATGCCGCGTTCGCGCTCGAGATCGTTCGAATCGAGCACCCGGTCGCGAACGGCCTCGTTGGCTCGGAACACCCCCGTTTGACGCAACATGGCGTCGACCAGGGTCGTTTTTCCGTGGTCGACGTGCGCGATGATCGCCACGTTTCGAATCTTTTCCTTCACCTGTAACCCCCGCGCTTTCGCGCAAGCGCGCCTTCTTGTCAGATCCCGCCCGGTGCCGCCACCCGGAGGCTTTGGCGGCGTTTCCCCCAGCGGCTATATTGAGCACGGGGGAAACGACATGTCTTGGCTGCGATGGCTAGGGCCGGGTTTGAGCCTGGTGCTCATCTTCTCGGGTTGCGGTGATGCCGACACGTACCTTGGGTCCAACTCAGGGCCGGACCCGCGGACCAATCCGAGCGAAGGGCCGCCGACCGGCAACGGCGACGGCACCTGCACCGTGCCGGACGAGGCACGACAAGAGGATAGCTCCAGTCCCGACACGGTCGTCGGCGACGGAACCCCACAGAGCTGCACGGCCGATGCGTTCATCGACGCCGTGGCACGCGGCGGCGTGATCACCTTCGACTGCGGACCGGAGCCGGTCGTGATCACGCTCGATCGAACCGCCAAGGTCTTCAACGACCAGAACCCGGATGTCGTCATCGACGGCGGCGGTAAGGTCACGCTCAGCGGCGGCGGCCGGGTCCGCATTCTCTACCAGAACACCTGCGATCCAGACCAGGTCTGGACGACGGGGCATTGCGACGACCAGGATCATCCCCGACTGACCGTACAAAATCTGACCTTCGTCGATGGAAACGCGAAGTCCGAGGACGAGGGCGGCGGCGCCATCTTCGTGCGGGGAGGGCGCCTCAAGGTCATCAACTCCCGGTTTTTCAACAACGTCTGCCATGAGTCCGGTCCGGACGTCGGGGGTGGTGCGATTCGGGCATTCGACCAGCACCAAGACCGGCCCGTGTACGTCGTCCACAGCACCTTCGGCGGCCCAGGGATGGGCAACGTGTGCTCGAGCGGCGGCGCGTTGAGCTCGATCGGGGTCTCGTACACAGTCATCAACAGCGCATTCACGCACAACGAGGCCAGTGGTTACGAGACCGACACGCAGCGGTCGGGACCCTGGGGAGGCGGCAACGGCGGGGCCATCGCCAACGACGGCAACACCTACACGCTCACCGTCTGCGGGACCCGCATGACCGACAACCGGGCGAACGAAGGTGGAGGCGCGATCTTCTTCGTGAGTAACGACCGCAGCGGCCACATGATCATCAGAGACTCTTTTCTCGAGAACAACCCGAACGATGGCTACGAAACCGAAGGCTATCCCGGCATTTTCGTTCTCGCCGACGGTGATCCTCTAGTCGAGAGCTCGATCATCCGTTGATTTGGGGTTTCTCTCACGGAAGAAACGGGGGAAAGTCTCCCCATGAGCAACCCCACGATCGATGCTTGGCACCGGCTCATCGAGGAGCGCAACACCGCCGCGCTCGATGACATCCTGGCAGACGACGCCGTCTTTCATTCCCCCGTCGTCCACACCCCGCAGAAGGGAAAACGACTCACCAAGCTCTATTTGAGCGCCGCGATGATGGTGCTCGGCAATAGCAGCTTCGACTACGTCCGCGAGGTGGTGGGCCTCTCTGATGCGGTTCTCGAATTCACGGCGGAGCTCGATGGCGTTCACATCAACGGCGTGGACATGATCCACTGGAACGCCGACGGCAAAATCGACGACTTCAAGGTGATGATTCGACCGCTCAAAGCGGTCAATCTGCTCCACGGCTTGATGCGGCAGATGCTCGAGCAGGGTAGCTGACGCGCGCCTCAGCGGAGCGTGGACAGCTTGTCGCGGTGCTTGGCCTGCATCGCGTTGTAGTCGTCCTGTGTGAGGTTCAGCGACTTCGCGATGCGACGGAGCTGCACCTGCTCGTCGTGCTTGAGCACCCCGTCCGCCACCGCCATCTCGACGAGCACCTCGAGGACCTCGAGCCTGAGCTCACGCTCGGCAAGCTCCCGCAGATCGCGCGTCCAATCGTGATCGCCGAGCAGCGCGACGTGGCTGATCTGATCGGCCAAAAGCCCACAGATGGCGTCGACGCCTGCTGGGCTGAGCCCGTGCACCCGGCTCAGCTCCTTTTGGATGTTGGCTTCCTCCTCGGTGGAGTAGTGACCATCGGCATAGGCGACCTTTGCGAGCAAGCCGGCCACGGCAGTCACGATGCGCCGGGTCGCCTCGTCCGCCTCGGTCAGGTAGCGCGCGACGATCTCCGCCAGATGCTCGCGGGCTTGCGGCGTCAGCTCTTTGGGTGCTTCTTTGCGTCGGAAAATCACGTGGATGCTCGGGCTACCCGGGCTTCTATGCCACGGCTGCGGAGGAGGGGCCCGCCAAGGGAATGATCTCGAAGCTCGAAAACCCCGCTTCGCGATCCACAGCGCCGCTAGGCGCGGTCGCCGACGCGGTGTCGCATGACGCCTTCGCGCGCGCGGAAGGCCATCATGCCTGCGAAAAACGCGACCGGGAACGTCAGCCAGCCGCTGATGATCAGCGAGCCCATGAAGACGTTGAGGCCGGTTTCCATGGGAGTCACGCTCATTGCAGCGACTTCCAACGCAAAGAGGATGTACGCGCCAAGCGCCACCAGCACGCCTCGTCTGCCCGCGAGGCATTCGTCGGGCACCTGATGCGGGTTGGCGAGCCCGGCGCCAAAGAGGCTGCCCGAGAAGAACGCCGCAACCACCGGAAGCAGCATGAACATGAGCCATGCATCGTCGACGCCCTTGGCCCACGCGACGATGCCGAACGGCATCGATGCGACGAGAGCCACGCGCGCCGACCATAGCCCTGCACAGGTCCGCGACTTGAGCTCCCCGACCTCCCAGTCGGATGTTGCGTCGATGCTCCCGTCCCAGCGGCGGGTTGGCATCTTCGCCCTTTGGGGCGTTGCTAGCGCGCCTGCTGTTGCGGGGTGTATACTGTTCAAGCGTTTGATTTCCATGCCTAATCCCC
>DATIUW010000230.1:0-2057 GCA_035466435.1 Polyangiales bacterium
CAAAGTGCTGCAGTTCTCATGGGTGTGGCTGACTACGAAGCGCTCGTCGAAGAGCTTGAGGTCTTGCGCGACATCACGCTTTCGGAGCGGGAGTTGGCCGAGGGCAGGTCGGTCGCGCACGAGGACGTGAAGAAGGAGGTCTTGGAAGTCGTCCGGGCTCACATCGCTGAGTGAGGATCCGGTGGTCGGATCGAGCCCGCCAACAGGTCGTCGAAATCTTCCAGTACATCGCGCGGGATCGGCCGAACGCGGCCGAGGATCTGGTCTTCGCGTTCTTCGAGCGAGTCGAGCTTCTCGCTGAATTCCCAGAGCAGGGAGAACCCTGGGGGGATGGGACACGACCAGATCTCCGGCAACTGGTCCATAAGTCGCACCGGATCGTCTATCGAGTGGATCCCGGGGAGATCTCGGTCCTTTCCGTTCGCCATACGCGGATGGAAATGGACGAAGAGGTATGAATGACCGAAGCTTCAGCCTAACATGCGTATCTGGACTCCTCCCCGTGGTTGGGCAAGAGGGTGAGAGGCTCGAGGGGAGGCGGAGGTCGACTGCAGTCGTATCTTCGGCCCGTTTGTGTGGGCGTTTTGTGCGCCCCGGCCATGATGGAAAGTCGCGTAGGGTGCCAATCGTTTGCCGCGACCCCTGGGGGCCAACCTTGTTATCGGCTCGTCCCTACGCCGGTCTGACCGTGAGCCATCCTCGAGATCTCGTTGCAGCTCGTCTAGAGGCGACCTCCTTGGCCGGGGTGGCCGAACTCGGGTGAGGGTTGATAGCTGCGCTGATCGCGCCAGACACGCCACGCGATGCGAGCGAGTCGGTTGGCGAGGGCGATGGTGGCCTTGTTGTGGCCGCTTCGGAGCTCGACGCGGAGTGCCCAGAGCTGGAGCGGATCGGGCTGTTGGGCGCGACGTGCTGCGAGCAGAGCGGATCGTGCGCCGTGCACGAGGAGCATGCGGAGGTAGGTGTCGCCTCGCTTCGAGATCCTGCCTAAGCGACGTCGGTGCCCCGACGAGTTCTCGCGGGGTGTGAGCCCGAGGAAGGACGCGAAGTGGCGGCCGGAGCGGAAGCGGTGGGGCTGGCCGACGAAGGCGACGAGCGCGGTGGCGGTGAGGACGCCGATGCCGGGGACGGTGCGTAGATGCGCGACGTCGGGCATCTGAGCGCCGATGTCCTCGATGCGGCCAGTGATCTCGTTGATCGTCTTCCTGAACGCTGCGATCTCGTTGAGCGCCCGGCCGAGCTCGTCGCGCAGGTCCTTCGGTAGCTGCTCGTCGTCGAGGGCGACGCGGGCATGGGCGACGAAGGTACGAGCGCCCTGGGGGATCGCATGGCCGAACTCCCGCAGGATCCCCCGCACGGTGTTGATGCGTGCAGTACGATCGGCCACGTAGGCCGAGCGCAGCCGATGCAGGGAGGTCAGCGCCTGCTGCTCGACCGTCTTGACCGGTACCGGGTCGATTCTCTTGTTGCGACTCGCCTCCAGAATCGCGATCGCATCGGCCCGGTCCGTCTTGTTGCCGTCCCGGTAGCGCGCGACGTCGGAGGGCGGAAGCAGACGAACACGGTGTCCGAGCGCCTCGAGCTCCCGACCCCAGTGGTGGGCCGTGCCGCAGGCCTCCATGAGCACCTCGCTGCTCTCGGCCTCGGCAAAGAACCGACGGAACCGCTCACGTGACAACCGGTGATGTCGATCGACCCGACCGGGCTCGGTCGAGACCGCGACCTGGAACACCGATTTTGCCAGGTCGACCGCTACTTGCGTACTCTTCACGTGGCTCCTCCCCTGATCTTGGCCTTCTAGGGCCGTTGCGTTGTTCTGGCACGTTGGTGCCGTCTCAGGGGAGGAGTCCATCCCATCATTTCCGGTTCCGCTCGCTGCGCTCGCTCCACTGAAGCACGGCGCCTGTTGGGCGCCGCGCCGGAAGCACCTGAACGTTATCGGGCAGCGCGGGAACGGGTGGAACGGTCAGCCGGAATTAGTGAGCGGTGATCGGTCGGTGGTGGACGGCAGTCCGATAGACTCATGGGACGGCAATGGCCAAGATCCGAACGCTATT
>DATIUW010000231.1:0-2595 GCA_035466435.1 Polyangiales bacterium
GATTTATCCTTTCACGCTCGGGGCCAACATCGGCACGTGCATCACGGCGCTGCTCGCCGCGACCGCCTTCACGGGTCAGCACGCGTTTCCGGCACTGCAGATCGCCCTAGTACATCTGAGCTACAACGTGATCGGCGTGCTCGTCATCTATGGCCTGCCCATCCTTCGGAGCATGCCGCTGCGCAATGCCTCGGCTCTGTCGAAGCTCGCTAGAAGGAGAAAGTCGCTCGCGTTGGTGTACATCCTGGCGGTTTTCTTCGTGATTCCTCTGGTGGCCGTGGGAGTCAGCAAGCTGTCTAGCGGTGGGCCGACAGTGCCTTGACAGAGTCTACAATTAGACTTAGTCTAACTACATGCGCCCGAGAGAAGTCACTCTGCTCGAAGAACGTGGCATCAAGCCATCCGCGCAGCGCGTGGCCGTAGCGGAGTTCGTGCTTCACACGGACGCGCACCCGTCGGCGGACGAGGTATGGAGCCGGGTGCGCGAGCGCTTTCCCATGGTGTCTCGCGCCACCGTCTACAACACGCTGAATCTCTTCGTCGAAAAAGGATTGGTTCGCCAGCTCGCGCTCACCGGCGGGCGTGTGGTGTTCGACCCCAACGTCGAAAGGCATCACCACTTCATCGACGAAGAGACTGGCAGAATCTACGACGTGCCCTGGGAGGCGCTCCGAGTATCCCGCATCGACGACATCGATGGGTTCGAGGTCCATGCTTACCAGGTGGTACTCCGCGGAAAGAAGCGAAACCGCCGGCGGCGTACCTGACCCGAGTTAGACGATTTCAAAGCAAGGAGGAGACATGTATACAGTTGGTCAAAAGTTTCCCGAGTTTTCGCTCCAGGCGGTGGTCAGCACCGACCCAGGCAAAGAATTCGAGGAAATCACGAACGAAACATACGCAGGCAAGTGGCAGGTGGTCTTTTTCTGGCCGATGGACTTCACGTTCGTCTGTCCGACGGAGATCGCCGAATTCGGCCGGAAGAACGCCCAGTTCGCCGAGCGCAACGCGCAGGTTCTCGGCGCGAGCACCGACACTCACTACGTGCACTTGGCATGGCGGGAAAGCCATCCGGATTTGAAGGATCTTCCGTTTCCCATGCTTGCAGATACGAAGCGCGAGCTCTCTTCGGCTCTAGGCATCCTTCACCCCGAGGCGGGTGTGTGTCTGCGCGCTACGTTCATCGTCGATCCCGATGGAGTCATCCGCTTCGCGAGCGTGAACGATCTCGCGGTGGGACGAAACGTGGACGAGGTCTTGCGCGTTCTCGACGCCCTACAGACTGGGGAGCTCACCGCCTGTGGTTGGACCAAGGGAGAGCCCACCCTCGATGCGGCCTAGTCGACGACCGCCAGCGGAAAGCCATCGATGAAATTCGTCAAGGAGAGCCTGATCGAGGCAAGCGCGGAGGAAGTGTTCGGCTTTCATGAATCACCCGATGCGTTCGAACGACTGCAGCCGCCCTGGCAAAAGACCGAGATCGTGCAACCCCCCACCTCCCTCGAGGTGGGGACGCGCGTCATCCTGAAGGCCAAGTTCGGACCCATATGGCAGACCATCATCGCCGAGCACGTGGCTTACGAGCCGGGGAAGATGTTTGCGGACCGAATGGTGGAAGGACCGTTTCCCAAGTGGCTCCACAAGCACATCGTGACGCCACAAGGTCCGGACAAGTGCCTTCTGACGGACGACATCGAGTACGAGCTCCCTCTCGGAGCAGTGGGTCGTTTCTTCGGCGGGTGGTTTGCACGCGCAAATCTCGAGCGGCTCTTCGAGTTTCGGCACCGCGTGACCCGCGAAGCCTGCGAGGGGCGCGGGGAGCGCGACGCAGGGAAGCGCCGAGCTTCAACGGACTAGCCGCGCCTCGAACCCGCGCCGTGCGAGCGCATCTAGAACCTGGTCGGCCTGTTCTTCGCCCCGTAGCTGTAGCACCATTTCGACGACCGCTGCGCGCGCCGAGGAAGCCCCAAAGGCGCGTTGATGGCTGATTTCGACGATGTTGCTGTCGAGCTCTCCGATTAGCTGAGTCACTTGACCGAGCGCGCCGGGGATGTCGGGCACTTCTACGCGAACCCGGACCAGCCTGTGGCTGCGCACCATGCCCCGCTGCAGGACCGACGACAAAGTCATCATGTCGATGTTCCCGCCGCAGAGGATCGTGCCAACTTGCTGTCCCCTGAATCGGTCCCTATATCGAAGCGCGGCTGCGACGCCGGCGGCCCCTGCGCCTTCCACTACGGTATTCTCGATTTCGGCAAGCATGAATATCGTCTGCTCGATGTCCTCTTCAGGCACCAAGACGATGTCATCCACCAATGCTCTGATGATCTCCATGGTGAGCTCCCCGGGGGATTTGACCGCGATCCCATCTGCCACGGTGTCGTGGTCGGGAACATCGCTCGGGTCGAGGCCATGAAAGAGATGGTGTGCGGACGGATAGCGTTCGCTTTGCACACCAATCACCTGAATGCTGGGCAACAGCGCCTTGGCGGCAATCGCCACCCCGGAGATCAAGCCCCCTCCGCCAATCGGTATCAACAAGGTGTCGATGCTGTATCCGATCTCGAGCATCTCCAGTGACAGCGTGCCCTGACC
>DATIUW010000232.1:0-3587 GCA_035466435.1 Polyangiales bacterium
TCCCATGGTCATGTAGTCCGGCACCAGCTTGCGCACGTTCTGGTCGAAGCCGTCGCGGTCGAATCCAATCATGTTGGGAAAATCATGACCCATCTGATTCATGATGTGGTGAGTCATGTGGCAGTGGAACGCCCAATCTCCCGCGTGAGTTGCGTCGAACTCGATGTCGCGTGTTTCTCCTACCGCTACCAAAGTGGTCACCTTCTTCTGCTGTCGATCTCGCGGAACGCGCATGCCGTCAATCGCCGTCTCGAAGAACTCGTAGCCGTGGAGATGGATTGGGTGGTGATCCATCGCAGAGAGGTTGCCTATTCGGATCCTGACCCGCTGTCCGGTACGAGCCACCAGAGGCTCCAAGAAAGGAAAGATCTTGCCGTTGATGGTCAACACGTTGAAATCGGTCATTTCGTTCGGGTTGGGCCTCGATGCACCGGGATCGATGCGCCACTCGTGTAGCAAGAGAACGAAGTCCCGGTCGACCCGCGGGTAGTGAGGTGTACGCGGGTGAATGACGAACATTCCGGTGAGACCCAAGCCATCCTGCGTCATCGTGTCGTGGTGGCTGTGGAACATGAACGTGCCATTCTGCCGGAGAGGAAACTCGTAAATCCACGTCTCGCCCGGAGGGATGGGTGGCTGCGTCAGGCCGCTGACGCCGTCCATGCCGTTGGGCAGTATGAATCCGTGCCAGTGCGTGGTCGTCGGAGCCGGAAGATGGTTGGTGACGTAGATACGAACCCGGTCGCCCTCCACGGCTTCGATCACCGGTCCGTTGACGGTCCGATTGTAACCCCAGCAAGTGGCTCGAAGGCCTGGCGCGAATTCGTGCTCATGCTCGCTTGCGGTCAGGTGAAACACCTTGACGCCATCGACGACTTTGAAGGGCGCCTTGGAGCCGCTCGGCACGATCACGGGCTGATAGTCACGACCGGGCTGGGTCACGCGAGCGTTGGGCGTCACGTCATGTCCGTGGGCACGAAAATCGGAAGCTCGCGTCGAGCGTGTCGCGACCGTGGCGCCGAGCGCGGCGCCAAGCCCGAGAAAGTCCCTTCTGGTAGTCATCAGTGTCCTCCGTTTGCTTCGTCGCCCCCTCCAGGGAGACCCGTTCCGGCGCCAGAAATCGCTAGCCCGTATTGCTCTCGCGGCATGCGGCCCATCAAGAGGGCCTCGAGCCGCGCACGGCCGACCCAGTAGCTTCGCAACGTTTGGATGTAGCGCTGGGCCACCGCGATTTCCCTTCGCTTCGCGTTGATCAATTGGAACACGCCTATCTGCATCGCGTTCATCTGCTCTTGAGTGGCCTGGGTCACACGGGCCCTCAGCGGGAGCAGCACTTCGCGAAGATACTGGCTGTTCGCTTGGGCGGTGGAGGCCATCACATACGTCGCTCGCGCTTCGGCTCGCACACGAAGCGCCATGTTCGTGTACTCCGCATAGGCCTGGCGCAGCCTGGCCTTCGCCTCTGCGCTCGCGCCCTGACCGAAATTGAAAAGTGGGACCGACGCAGCGACCGAAGGCCCGACGGCCCACGTTCCATCGGCTTCCTTCTCTGCCGACACGCCTCCCGAGAAGCTCGAAAAGATCACCTCGAGCCGTTCGAGCCCGACTGTCTTTCCGAGCGCAATGAGCTCTTGGCGCTTCTCTTCGAGGTCGAAACTGGCCTCGATGACGCTCGACTCGAGCGATTGCGCATCGACGCCCAAGGGGACTGGAGGCGGGAGCTGAGGCTCGATGGTGCAAGCTGCCAACGATGGCTCCCACCATCCGACGATGAGATCGAGGCTCTCGCGCAACTGTCTCTCGTCGGCTCGTGCCTGAGCGAGCGCGACCTTCATTTCCTCGTGCAATGCCTGCTCGGTTACCAGGTCGAGCTCGATGATGTTTCCTGATTCGCGAAGCCTGCGAGCCGCGTCGTAAGCGAAAAAGGTCGCCTCGGCGGCTTGCTCGAACAGAGCCACCAGATCCTGCTGCGCCTGAAGCTTGCGGTACGTAGTTCGTAGCTCCGTAACCAAGTCGACCACCGCCGAAGCCACCTGGGCCTCACGACCCTTGAGTCGTGCTTCGGCAACCTGTTTACGCCGCGGGATCAACAGAATGTCGAGCAGACTCTGCATGGCCCCGCCTTCGAAAACCCAGCCGCTTCCCTGGAGCACGAATCGAAACTCGCCACTGGCCATGAGATTCGGCGGGATGACGGCTTGGAGCACCCTTGCGCGGCCGATTTCGAGATCTTCGAGGCGTGCCCGGAGCAGCTCGTTGTTGAAGACCGCCAACGTGGTCGCCTCCTCCAAGGAAAGCACTCCATCTTCGAGCACCTGCTCGTAGAACTCGTCGTGGTCCTCGGCGCTCCAATCGACGGTTTGGGAAAGCCGGCTCGACATCGTGTTCTCGACGTGGGCGCGCGAGTCCCTCACGTTCGACATGCAGCCTGCGCTCGTGATTAGCGCGCAGCCGACCCACAGAGGAAGCCTGCTCAGTTTCATTGCTCCATCTCACTAGGAGTCGCGGTCTTCACGTCCGACCGGGGCTCCTCGGTGCTCTCGTCTTCCTGCCTCGCGATTGGATAGTGCTGATCGTACGGGCTCGGCGCGGGCGCGATGGGAGCTCTCTGGGCGCTGGGACGAGCGGGATGCTCGTCGGGGATGTCCAGCTCGAACTGGCCGGCACACCCCAAGGAACCGAGCAAGAGCGCCGACGACAGCCAAAGCGAAATCAGCCCCGTGCTACAAATCGCCCCAGTTGTGGCGAAATGCCACACTGAGACGAATCGCATCCGAACGGACCGGCGGCATTCCTTCATTCACCGCGTGACAACAGCAAAAGGCGGGCCATCGGAGGTGGAGGCAACCCCAGCGGTCCGGAGGTCGGCTGCTTCAGTCGTTTGCGCGCTTCCAGCCCTTCGGATCGGCCGTCAATGCAGCTTCCCACTCGTTCATCTTCTCCTCGAGCTCGGCGGTGACGTCCGGGTGCTTGGCCGTGAGGTCGTAGGATTCGCCGGGGTCCGTCGCTAGATTGAACAACAACGGAAGCGGGCCGCGCGTGTGCTCGCTGATGCCGCCGAGCTTCTCGTTCAAGGGCAACGGCCACACGTAGTGATTGATCGAACGGAAGTACTTCCACTCGGCAGCGCGAATGCCTTCGAGCTCCCCCTGGTGATAAAAATAGAGAGCCTCGTGAGGCGACCTGCCATCTGCGGTCAGCAGCTCTTGCATGTTCCGGCCGTCGATGATCCGATCGTCTGGCAGGGAAAGCCCGGCCAATGAAAGGCAAGTCGGAAACACATCGATGTTCATCGCCGGCTCGTTCGAGACGGTGCCCGCCGGGATCCGCCGAGGCCACCGTGCGATGAAAGGTACGCGGTGGCCTCCCTCGTAGCTTTGTCCCTTGCGACCGCGAAAACGGCCCGAGCTTCCTTGATACCAAGGACCGTTGTCGCTCGTGAAGATGACCAACGTGTCGTCGGCGATTCCATGTCGTTCGAGTGCCGCCATCAGCTCGCCCACGCTCCAATCGATCTCTTCGACGGTGTCCCCAAAAACTCCACCCTCCGAATTACTGAACGCATCGGACGCGAAGAGCGGTCGGTG
>DATIUW010000233.1:0-7834 GCA_035466435.1 Polyangiales bacterium
CTGCGCTACGAATCGAGTGAAGCCTGTTGGGTCGGAAGCGCATCGTTACTGCCACATCTCCTGAGAATGCACCGTCATCACGAAGTCGGCGTGCGCCTCACCTTCGGTCCGCGTCTCGAGCCGATGGCCTTTTCCGACGCAGCTTCACTGGCGTCCGCGACACGCCAGTGCATCCGAAGCCTCGTTCTCCGGTGAGCCTTCCCGAGCTCGAACACCTCGAAGCCCTCATCGACCGGCTCGGCGGGCAAGCTCGAGTGGAAACGCTGCGCCGGGTCGGAGGTTACCCGATCTACGGCATCGTCCTCGGCAGCGAGGAGCCCAAGGCACCGTGTCTGCTGCTGGTTGGCGGCGTGCACGGGCTCGAACGAATCGGCACCCAGGTGGTGCTCGCGTATCTCGGAACCTTGGCCGAACGGCTGCAATGGGACGAGCTGACGCGCAGCGCCCTCGAGCGCAGCCGGATCGCGATCATTCCGCTGCTCAACCCCATCGGCATGCGGGCGGGCACCCGCTCGAACGGAAGCGGCGTCGACCTCATGCGCAACGGCCCCACCCGCGGCACCGGCGCCGGCTCGTTTCTAGTCGGCGGGCAACGCATCTCTCCTTTGCTGCCTTGGTACATGGGCAAAGAGGGTCGCCTCGAGCCGGAGTCCGAGGCGTTGATCGCTTTCGTCTCGGAGCACGTGCTCGGGTCCGCCGCGGCTATCGCCCTCGACGTTCATTCGGGCTTCGGATTCCAAGACCGCCTCTGGTTTCCCTATGCCCGCACTCGCGAGCCTTTCCCCAACACCGCCGAGGTCTACGCGCTCTACGAGCTCCTGAACCAAACGCTTCCGCACCACGTCTATCACACCGAACCGCAGTCACGGGCATACTGCATCGAAGGGGACCTTTGGGACTACCTCTATGACGAAGGGCGCGAGCGCGGAGAGGGTCTTTTCCTGCCCATGACGCTCGAGATGGGCTCGTGGACGTGGGTCCGGAAGAATCCGCGGCAGGTTCTCACGTTGCCCGGGACCTTCAATCCGATCAAGCGACACCGTTTACGGAGAACCCTGCGCCGCCATCTGCTGTTGATCGACTTCTTGCACCGTGCCGCCGTGGGCCACCATGCCTGGGCTTCGCTCGACGGCCCCGAACGGACCCGCTGCTCGTCGTCGGCCCTTGACCTCTGGTTCACATAGCGGTCACCGATCTCGCCGAATCGTCACCTGCCGTTCGCGCCGTAGTGATCTGGCTGGTCGATCCTTCGGTTGGGGGTATGACGTGTCCTTAGAAACCACGGCCGTCGGGCCACAAAACCGAGTATCCGACCGATATCCAATCGAGCCCTGGGCGATCCCCGAGCTCGACCTACGGAGCGGTCCTTATCGAGCGCGTTTTGCTCGCAATCGCACCGACGTCGAAGCGGCGCAAAGGCTCCGGTTCCAGGTTTTCAACTTGGAGCTCGGCGAAGGGCTGCAGGCTTCCTACAGCACGGGTCGCGACGAGGATCAGTATGACGAGCGCTGTCACCATTTGCTGGTGGAGCACGAAGGGAGCGGTCAGATCGTCGGAACCTACCGTCTGATGACGGGTCAAATGGCGGGCTCGGCCGGCTTCTACTCGGAAGGCGAGTTTCATCTCGAGACCGTGCCATCTTGGATCGTGACCGAGGGCGTCGAGCTCGGGCGTGCATGCGTCGCCTCGGACCACCGGACGGGGCGGGTGATCTACCTACTCTGGAAGGGTATCGCACAGTACCTTCGCTACAACCGGCTTCGCTATCTGTTCGGTTGCTGCTCGGTCCCTGCGACCGATCCAGGCGTGGGCTCGAAGCTGCATCTGCAGCTCGCTCGGCAGGGGCACTTGATGGATGGATTCATCTCGCGCGCCACACGCACGTGCTCGTGCACGGGTGCGTCGCCAGTGGCGGAGGATGTCGAGATACCACCGCTCTTCAAGGTCTATCTCGACATGGGCGCCAAGGTCTGTAGCGAGCCGGCGATCGACCGAGAGTTCGGGGTGATCGACTTCCTCATCGTCCTCGACGTGGAGGCGCTCGACGCTCGAACCCGGAAACGAATGTTCGGGAGCGCGGCGACCCCGACTGGCGAGGTCGAGCAGGTCGCCAAGGACGCGCCCGTCCGCGCCGAGTATCGACACTAGGCTGGAAGGGGAGGCAACGTCTGGGTGCTCGCCACCCCGGCCCGCCCGAGCGTCAGCCGGAACCGAGTCCACTCTCCGGGCTTGCTCTGCGCATCGATGTGGCCCCCCATTCTCGCAACGAGGTGACGGACGATCGACAGCCCGAGCCCGGTCCCGCCCATCTCACGAGATCGCCCGGCATCGACGCGATAAAACCTCTCGAAAATGCGGGCCAACTGATCGGATGGAATTCCCTGCCCGGTGTTTTGGATCTCGAGGGTCACCGATTGTGGGTGCACCTCGGCGTGCATGGAGATGCGGCCGCCCTCGGGCGTGTACTTGATCGCGTTGTCGACCAGGTTGATCAGCACCTGATCGAGCGCACGCGGATTGGCGATGACTTCGGGCAAACCGCCGAGGGGGTCGATACGAACCTCGAGGTGGCGTTGCTCGGCCTGGGCCGCAAGCCCCTGGATCACGTCGCTGACTGCGGCGGCGAGGTCGACGGGCGCCAGCTCGTATTCGTGCTCGGGCGACTCGGCGCGGCTCAGCGCAACGAGGTCGTTGACCAGCGCTTGCAACCGCAAGGTGTGGCGCAAGATCACGTCGACGAAGCGCTCGGCGGATTCCGGGTCGCGTAGCGCGCCCGCCTTGAGTGTCTCGGCGAATCCCCGAATGGCGGTCAACGGCGTTCTCAGCTCGTGACTGGCGTTGGCGACGAAGTCACGACGGACCCTGTCGGCGAGCTTTTGCTTCGTCACGTCGTGCAAAACGCCGACCACGCCCCCTCGGCCTGGCAAGGGAGCCACGACCGCAGTGTAGATTCGAGTCTGACCGCCCGATTCGAGTGTCAGATCGGCCGACACCGCCTCACCGTGGCGCGCAGCACGGACGGCATCGTGGAGCGCCTGATTTCGGAGCACCTCCGAAGGCGACCTCCCGAGGGCCGACTGGTCGGCGATCTGATCGAGCGCCGTGTTGGTGAGCACGATCCTCCCGAGCGAATCGGTGACGAACACCGCTTCGACCATCGCATTGAGCATGGTCTTGAGGCGGTTCTCCTGCGCATGAAGAGATGTAATTCGTTCGTTGAGCTCGTCGGCCAGCCGATCGAGCGATCGACCGATGTCGCCGAGCTCGTCATCGCGCTGGCTGAAGGTTCGTACCGAAAGGTCTCCGCGCGACAGCGCGTCCGCCACCTCGGTGAGCTGACGCGCCGGCACGACGATGGTCCGGGAAAGCGCCCAGGTCAGGGCCACGCCGATGATCAGCGCGAGGGCGCCGGCAACCAGCATGAGCTCACGGACGCTAGACCGCATGGCGTCTGCCTGCTGCGTCGAGCGCATGGCTTGGATCACCGTTCCGTCTTCGCGCCGGTACGAATACACGTAGAGCTCCTCGGGCGGCTCCCCCATCTTGGTGCGGACGAACGTTCGTTTGCCCGGCGCTGGAGGTTCTACCGAATAGGCTGCGCTCTCATCGAAGCCCGCGGCGTCATGCCGGGTGGAGCCGACGACCCGACCGTTCCGCTGGATCAGGACCCAGGCGCCAAACCGCGCCCCTACTTGCTCGGCGACCGCGTCTGGATCGAGCTCCTTTTCTAGGTCGGATTCCGCTGCAAATACCGCTTCCTGGAGGCCTAGCTGCTGCGTGCGCGAGAGCCGGTAATCGGTGAGGGGATCCTCGAGGAGCAGAATCGTGAGCACGATGGCCGCAGTAGCGGTCATCGTCGCGGCGATCAGATTCCAGCGGAGGCCCCAGCGTTCCACCGGCGGAGCATATCAACTTACGATGGCTTTTGTATGCGGTAGCCCACACCGCGCACCGTCTCGAGATACCGTGCGCCAGAACCCAGCTTTTCCCGCAGCCGCTTGATGTGGGTGTCCACCGTCCGAGTCTCTACACCGGGGGCATAACCCCAAACCCGCTCGAGCAGCGCATCGCGAGGCTGCACTCGTCCGGCGCGCGAGGCGAGGTCGAGCAACAACCGAAACTCGAGAGCAGTGAGGCTGATCTCTTCACCGTCTACTTCCACCCGGTGCGCCGGAACGTCGATTCGAAGCGCGCCGACCGAAAGGACCTGCGGCCCCTCGGTATGGGCTTGGGGTCCCACTCGGCGAAGGATCGCGTCCACTCGGAGCGTGAGCTCCCGCGGGCTGAACGGCTTCACCACGTAGTCGTCCGCGCCCACCTCGAACCCGACGATGCGATCGATCTCCTCCGCCTTGGCGGTCAGCATGATCACCGGCAGACGAGTGGTATCGCCACTTCGGCGAAGCCGACGACACACCTCGAAGCCGCTGATGTCGGGAAGCATGACGTCGAGCAACACCAAATCAGGCCGTTGTCGCGACACCTCGGCCAACGCGTTGGCACCGGTATGCGCCACCGTGACCTCGTGCCCCTGCTCGCGCAGGTTGAAGGCGACGAGGTCCGCCAGATCGGCTTCATCTTCGACGACCAGGATGTGAGCGCTCATGTCTCTCGCGGGCGAGCCTGGCAGGACCGTGTGACAGGTGTGTGACCCGCTCGTTGCTTGCAGGCAACGTATACCACGGAGCGCTCCCACCGACACCGCAGGAAAGCAGGAGGAAATTTCCGCGATCCAAGCCGCCGGTAAGCCAGAATCGCCGGGCTGTGCTAGGCAAGCTCACCTCGGAAACCCCGCAACGACATGCGAATCCCCCTTGCCAACTTGCTCGTGCGTAGCCCCCTGCCGCGGGTGGAAACCCTGATGGACCGGGTCGAACAGTGCGTCGGCTGCGTGCCGCAGATCATCGAGCTGCTCATCGCCGGCGATGCGGCCGGCGTGGAGCGGGTAGCTCGTGAGGTCAGCATCTTGGAAGGACAGGCGGACGCCGCCAAAAACGCGTTCCGCTCCAAGATGCCAGTGAGGCTTTTTCTGCCGGTCGACCGGCGCGACGTGCTCCGCCTCATCAGCGAAATCGATGCAATCGCCGACTGCGCGGAAGACGTGGGCGTTCTGCTGACGCTGCGCCCTTATCAGGTTCCCGAAGCGCTGAAGGCGCCGCTTCGAGAGTTCGTCGAGCGGGTGATGGCGACCGTTGCGGCGGCGACCGAGCTCGTCGCCATGATGGACGATCTGATGAGCGCGGGTTTCGCGGGCAGAACGGCTGAAGCGGCGCTCGCGAAAGCCGACGAGATCGGGCAGCTAGAGCACAAGGCCGACAAGGTGCAGGACCGCTGCGCCAAGACCTTGTTTCGCTCCGAAGGGGAGCTTTCTCCGGTCGCGATCTTCATGTGGACGAAGCTGCTCAACAAGATCGGCGACATTGCCAACCATGCCGAGAACGTCGGCGACCAATTTCGACTCTTCGTAGCTGCCTCCTGAATGGACCTCACGACGATCATCCTGACGGTCGCATCGCTCGGCGGCCTCTACATGGCCTGGACGATCGGCGCCAACGACGTCGCCAACGCGATGGGCACCTCGGTCGGCTCGGGCGCGCTCACGCTGCGTAATGCGATCATCGTCGCCGCCATTTTCGAGTTCGGCGGAGCGATGCTCGTCGGCGGGTCGGTGACCGAGACGATTCGGCAGGGAATCGTCGACATGGACGCGGTAGGAAGCGACCCCATGGTCATGGCGGCGGGCATGACCTGCTGCTTGTTGGCGGCGGCACTTTGGCTGAATTTGGCGACCTTCGCGGGTTGGCCCGTGTCGACGACCCACAGCATCGTCGGCGCGGTCGTCGGATTCGGCATCACCGCGGGGGGCGTGAGCGCAGTCGATTGGGGCACGGTCGGGAACATCGCCGCGAGCTGGGTCATCTCGCCGCTCATGGGCGGTATCCTGGGGTACAGCCTCTTCATCTTCCTCAAGCGTGTGATCCTGAACGCTCCAGACCCCTTGGCATCCATCCGCGTGTGGGGTCCGATCCTGGTGTTTCCGATCATCTCGATTCTGGCCTTGAGCGCGATGTTCAAGGGCCTGAAGCCCTTGCGCCTCGATCTGCCTTTTTTGCCTGCATTGATGATCGCCGGCGCGGTCGGTTTGGGTGCCAGCGCCCTGGCGGTGCCGATCTTTCGGCGCTTTGCGAAGCCGCGGGGCGAAGGAAATCACGCCAATCTACAACGCACCGAGAAGGTGTTCATGGTGCTGCAGGTCATGACGGCATGCTTCGTGGCGTTCGCGCATGGAAGCAACGACGTCGCCAACGCGGTGGGACCTTTGGCAGCCGTGTTCGGCTCGATCCAGCAGGGCGTCACCGAAGTGGTGCAAGTCCCGTATCGTGTGCTGCTGATCGGCGGGGTGGGCATCGTGGTCGGGCTCGCGACGTACGGCTACAAGATCATGGCGACGATCGGACGCCGGATCACGGAGCTCACGCCGTCACGCGGCTTTGCGGCAGAATTCGCGGCGGCCACCACCATCGTCGTCGCCAGCAAGCTCGGTCTCCCGGTGAGCACGACGCACACGCTCGTCGGAGCGGTGGTCGGGGTCGGCTTCGGACGGAGCATCGGCGCGATCAACACACGCGTGCTTCGCGGCATCTTTGCGAGCTGGTTCATCACCGTGCCCTTCACGGCGGCGCTTGCCGCCGCGCTCTTCTCTTTGGCGCGCCTGGCCCTCTGAGTGGCCGCGGGCAGCGCCTCGCGCTAAGCACGGCCCATGGCTCTGTCCGTCGGCATCGTCGGCCTCCCCAACGTGGGTAAATCGACGCTTTTCAACGCCCTTTCCGAAAAGGAAGCGGAAGCGGCAAACTACGCGTTCTGCACGATCGATCCCAACGTCGGGATCGTCCCGGTGCCCGATCCGCGATTCGACCAGCTCGTGGCGCTCTACAAACCGAAGAAGGTCGTGCCGGCAACCGTGGAGTTCGTCGACATCGCTGGCCTGGTGCGGGGCGCCTCCAAGGGCGAAGGCAAGGGGAACGCATTCCTCAGCAACATTCGCGATGCAGACGCCGTGGCGCACGTGGTGCGTTGCTTCGAGGACGAGAACATTCTGCACGTCGACAACCGGGTCGATCCCCTCGCGGACATCGAGACGATTGAAACCGAGCTGATTCTCAAAGACCTCGAGACCGTGCACAAACGCCTCGACAGAGCCGAGCGCGCCGCCAAAGGGCAGGACCCCCTCGAAAAGAAGGCGGTGGCCTTGTGCAAGCGGCTCGCGGAGTCGCTCGATCAGGGCAAGCCCGCGACCGCGGTCGAACCGGCGGACGAGGACGAAGCAACGCTTCTCCACGACATGTTCCTGCTGACCAACACGCCGTCGTTTTTCGTCGTGAACGTGAAGGAAGATCAGCTCGCGGGCGTCGACGAGGATCCGCTCGTCGCGCCGGTGCGAGCGCTCGGCGAGGAGCGCGGTGTACCGGTCGTGGTGATCAGCGCCGCGATCGAAGCGGAGATCATGCGCCTGCCACACGAAGAGCGAGCCGAGTTCGTCGAGTCGCTCGGGCTCGACGAGCCGGGGCTACACAAGGTGATTCGCACCGGATACGAGACGCTCGATCTGATTACGTATTTCACGGCGGGCGAGCCCGAGGTTCACGCCTGGACGATTCGACGCGGCACGAAAGCGCCGCAAGCAGCGGGCAAGATTCACTCGGACTTCGAGCGCGGTTTCATCCGCGCCGAAGTCATGAAGTGCGAGGACCTATTCGGGCTCGGCTCCGAGCAGGCGGTAAAGGCCGCGGGCAAGCTTGCCATCGAGGGCAAGGAGTACGTCGTGCAGGATGGC
>DATIUW010000234.1:0-9060 GCA_035466435.1 Polyangiales bacterium
TACCGCGAAAATACGGATGGCTTCCGATTGTTGCGATGTGCCGGCTAAGCGCTTGAAAAGAAAAGCATTTGGGGGAGTTGCGTGTCCCCCTAGTAACCGGCTTTGACGCCGAGCCAGACTGCGGCACATAGGGCGGCCGAGATCAGACCCAGCCGAAGAGCGTCGTGCAGGAAGAATGGAAGCAAGAGTAGGAGAAGGCCCCCGCCGAGCTGCAGCGGACGCTGTTGCTTTTTGCCGTAGACCAGCATGACGAAACCGACGCTGCTGAAAACGAAAGCTACCAGCATGTACATCGGTTCCAGCATGTCGATCAGCGCTCCGCTCGGATGGACGTCTGCACCCGAGGTACGGCCCCTGCGTTACGCTGCCGCGGGGCCTCGATACGCATCGCCGCCAAACGCAAGCACGGGATAGAAAATGAATCCCAAGAAGAAGAGGCCGAGGGCAAACGCCAAGTCGTGGCCGAAGGACCTCGACAGATCCAGCGCGATGAGAAATCCGACGACGACGTTTACGAGTGGGATGAGAAAGAGAAAGATCCACCACCACGGGCGTCCCACGATCTCGAGCAATACGATGACGTTGTAGATGGGGATGATCGCCGCCCAACCGGGCTTTCCCGCCTTCTCGAAAATCTTCCAGAAGACCCAGAGAAAGAACGCCAGAGCTGCGAGCTGAACGACCAATCCAAAAAAGCTTCCGTCACCTCGATCCATATCGCCTACCCCTATCTGCTGCGACCCATTCGTGTTGGGCGACACGCCAGCCGCCCGTCGCCGTGATGATAGACCAGGTCAATCATTCCGGGGTCGGAAGAGTGCAGTTGAAGATTTCGATCGTGCTTTTGGCGAGCTCGGTCCGTGTGCCAGCACCACTTTCGATGACCATCGTGTCACCGACGATCGACCACTCGAAGTGTTTCGCGTGCGACCGGAACACGTGATATCCGGACTTCTGGGCGGCTCCAGTGGTGACGATCTCGATTGCCACGCACGTTCCACTGCGACCGACCGAGGGCGTCAGGCGCATCCCTGCGAGAAGCGCAGTGCACAAGAGCAGGCCAACTAGAATCGTCCCGCGAATGGTCATCCGACACACGACACGATAACAAAGAACCCGCCGGGAAACACCTCTCACCCGTTCGAGACTTCTCGAAGCCCTCGATTTGCCATACCCTCCTTCCGTGAAGTATGCCGCGAGGGCATGATCAGGCCGACGCCAAGAGGTGGGAGTCGGCGGGACCGTGACCGCTCATGGGGAGTGGCGGATCACCGAGAAACGGAGGCACCAGTGAAGCGCAAGCAAGTATTTGTGGCCGCAGCGATCGTGTTCGCCCTTACAGCCGGCTTGGTCGGATGTAAAGACGACACGGCCGCAGTCGAGGCTCTGCAGGAATTGAACGGACAACTTGCCGAACGGATCGGCGAGCAGAACGCGGAGCTCGCGAGCACGGCTGCGGAGCTGCAGCAGTGTATGAAGGATCTCGCGAACACGAAGGGCGAAGCAGTCATCATCTCGTCGGTCGAAACGGAAGTTCAGGTTCCGGTGCTCGAAGGAGAGGCGAACCTAGCTTCTTTGGAGGCTCTGAAGAAATCGCTGAACGAGACGCTGGACGCGCAGAAGGCGACTTTGGAAGAGCTCAAGACGAAACGTGAGCAGTGTGCGAAGGACCTCGAGGCTGCACAGGCCGAGGCAAAGGCCGCTGCAGAAGCCGAAGCGGCGGCTGAAGCTGCTGCAGCCAAAGCGAAAGCCAAGGAGGCAGCCGCTCAGAAAACGAAGAAGAAGCCGACTGCAGTGCGCGAGGCCGAAGAGAAAGGCGAACCCACGAAGGGCGTTCGTAGTCGCTACTGAGAAGAGGAAGGGGTAGATTCATGAACAAGGCACTAGCATTCCTAGCAGTTGCATCGATGTGCGCAGTGGTTGCTACGGGCACGGGCTGCGAAACCGACGAGGGTGGCACCGGGGGCACTGGTGGCACCATAGGGCCCCTCACCTGGACGAGCGGGGACCTCACCATCATCGGCGACGAGTGTGAGTTCTTCGATCCGAATGAGATGTTGACGTTTGCGATCACGATTGACGGGAGCACCGTCACCATGGAGGTTACGGATCCGCCCGGGATCGGCCTTCAAGTCTCGACGGACAACTACGACCCGGCCGACGATGCAGTCCTGCTGACCGGCATCGCAACGAACGACGAGTTCCCGCCCTGCGTGGTCGAGCTCGCCGACGCGTTCGAGCTGTCTTTGGATGACCCGGACAGTAGCCTCGATGAGAACGTCACGGTGCAGGTCACGTGGAGCCACAGCGAAACCGACGTCAGCGACACCGTGGGTGACTGCGAAGGCGAATGGTTCGTGTCTCTGCCCTGCTCGGGCGAGGCGGTCTTCGAATTGACCCAAGAATAGTGGATCCATGGGTGAGACGAGGCACGCAGGGCACGCGAATAGCTCTGCGTGCCTCGAGCCGCCAAAGGAGGATCTGCAGCGATGAGCAAGCAAGCGAGTAGGCGGATCGGGAGCTCCGCAAGAATCGCGTTTCTTGCCACGCTGGCGCTCGGGGCGTGCTCCACCACGATGACCGGTCGTAAACAGCTTGCGCTGATCGACGACGACAAGATGGATGCGCTCGGCGTGGCGGCCTTCGCTGACCTCAAGAAGGAAGGCAAAGTGTCTGCGGACACTGGGACGAACCAGTATGTGCGCTGCGTGACCAAGGCGATCCTGGCGGTAGTTCCGCAAGGGGGCGCTGCGCCCAAGGATGGGAAATGGGAGATCCTCGTGTTTCAGGATCCAACTCCGAACGCCTTCGCGCTTCCCGGTGGGAAGATCGGCGTGCACACCGGCATGCTCACCGTCGCCACCACCGCAGGACAGCTCGCTGCAGTGATCGGACATGAAGTCGGCCACGTTTTGTTGCGTCATGGAAACGAGCGTCTCTCGCAAAGCATGGTCGCGCAAAGCGTCATGCAGGCCGGCGCAGTCGCCTTGGACCAGATGACACCTCAATACCGTGACGTGGTCGTGGGTGGGCTCGGCGTCGGTGCCCAATACGGCGTGCTCTTGCCGTTCAGTCGAAAGCACGAGAATGAGGCCGACGTCGTGGGCCAGCGGTTCATGGCCCAAGCTGGCTTCAATCCAGCCGAAGCGGTCAAGCTATGGGAGAAAATGGCCGCGCTCAGCAAGGGTCAAGAGTCACCCCAATGGATGTCGACTCATCCTGCAAACGAGAGTCGGATCGAGAGCCTGGAGGCAAATCTTTCAGAAACCAGGGAGCTTTACATAACGGCCCGCGCCTCCGGCAAGATCCCGCAGTGTGTCCCTCCCCCCACGGCTTCCAAGAGATGAGCGGCGTGCGCTACAGGCGCGTGCTTGGCTTGCTCGGACTACTCGTGGCCAGCTTGGGTTGCGCAACCCTCGACCTCGGCGGGTGCGGAAGCCTGCACGTCCAGCGTCAAGAGATCCGGGACATCGACGATTTAGCGCGCGTGACGGCAGACTTCCTTTGCGCGTTGGCGCTCGGCGACCGCCGGCTCACCGACCTTCGCGTGCGAACTATCCCGCCGAATGCGCATGGTCGCTCCAATAGCGTATAGAGAGACTCGTGACCGCTGGGCGGAGCACCCCTAAAAAACTCCAGGATGGGCCGGGTCAGTCCATGGGCCCGTCGTTCCCGTTGTCTCTCGTGACACTGCTCGATCCCCTTCGTAAGCAGCTTCTTCCCATCGATGTGGAGCGCGTCATGAAAATGGCCGAGCGTTTCACCGGTTTGCACGACTATGGCGACGCCGACGGGTCCTTTCGAACGCGACTCGAAGAAACGATCGCCGTCGTCCGCCAAACGGACTGGAACACGCTCGGCCGTTTCGGAGTGCGCTACATCTTACACTGGCATCTGAGCAACCGACTTCGCCTCGTAGAGCTGCTCGAGCAGCGCCCAGACATCGAGCAAATCGAGATCGAGCGTCCGATCGTCATCACTGGTTTGTTTCGAACGGGGACCACGTATCTTCACAACGTTCTCGCGGCCGACCCGAGCAATCGGGGTGCACGCATGTGGGAGCTGGCGCATCCCGTCGGTCGTAGGCGCGACCTTCTGGGCGACGAGAAATGGCGACGCTGGCGTGGCGGTCACGAGGTGACCATGAACGACATCATGATCCCGGAGCAGGCAGAGGCCCACCACGTCACCTTGGACGCCTACGAGGAAGACTTCTTCCTGCTCGAAAACGACATGGTCGTCATGAAGCTCTTCGTGGGGCTCGGCAACTTCGATTACGCGCGGACGATGCTCGATTGGGACATGCTCCAGCCCTACCGCTGGCACAAGCGCCAGCTCCAGATCCTCTGGGAGCAACGGTCGGCCGCTCGGTGGCTCTTGAAGTGCCCGTGGCACTTGTGGAACTTGCAGGCGCTCCTCGCCGTCTATCCGGACGCGCGCGTGATTCAGACCCACCGCGGGATGTCGCAGGCGATTGGCTCGCAGTGCAGCCTGAGCGGCCGCATCGCATCGAAGTTCCAGCGAAGGCTAGACCTGCACGAGCTTGGGAGATTCTGGCTCGAGTATTCCCGCACGGGAATCGAGCGTGGCCTACGAGCAAGAGACGCACTGCCTGCATCGCAAATCTACGATGTACGCCTGGCGGATCTCCATGCGAGGCCGCTAGAAATCATCGAGGACATCTATCGCCAATTCCAACTGCCCCTCGACGACGTCCTTCGTGACAGGCTCCGTGCCCGGATCGCCGAAGAGCCGAAAGCGCAGCAGGGAGAGCACGACTACGACATCGCCGACTACGGGCTGAACGAGGCCCAAATCGAAGCGGAGTTCGCCGACTATCGGCAGCGATTCGACATCTAGGTTGGCCTTTCGGTGGAACGGCGCGTATCGTAGAAACGATGGCGCTCACCCGACGCGACTTTGGACGGAACGTGCTCGGCGGTTTGGCGGCGACGACACTCGGTGGCGTCGGAGCCTGCGAGTCAGGAAGTGACATCGCAATGGATGGTGGGCTGGGCGGCGCCGACGGGGCTAGCAATTGCGTCCTGTACCCGCAGCAGACCGAGGGACCCTACTACCTGGACCTCGATACGCTCCGCCGCGACATCACGGAGGGCAAGACGGGCGCTCCGCTCGCAGTGGTGCTGCAGGTGCAACGTGAAGACTGCACTCCGCTTGCAAACGTCGCGCTCGATCTTTGGCACTGTGATGCCGAAGGTGTGTACTCTGGCTTTCCGCAGCAGCTCGGTGGCTTGGATACGAGCGGACAGACCTTTCTCCGGGGCACCCAGGTCACCGGTGACGACGGCGTCGCGCGCTTCGAGACCATCTATCCCGGCTGGTACCCAGGCCGCACGACGCACATCCACTTCAAGGTACACACGTCGGCCTTCAGCGAGGCCACCTCGCAGCTCTACTTTCCCGAGGACGTGACCTCCGAGATCTACGCCGCCGCGCCCTACGACGCCCGAGGACAAAAGGACACGTCCAATCAGGCGGACGCGATCTCGAACGCAAGCCCTACGCCGCTCGCGATGGTCAGCGGCGACGCGACCTCTGGCTACCTCGCCAGCATTATGATCACAGTCGCTTAGCACGTTTCGAACCCGGGCTGGGGGAGAGACGCAGCAGGTCGAGTGAGACTCGAGGTAGCTCATGGGCCACTGATTCGGAACGTCTTGATCCGGCGGCACTGACCCTGTAGCGTACTGCCGTGACCGTGCGTCATCCGCGTCGTGGCGACTGGAGCTGGGGTGCCGTCCTCGCGGCCGTGCTCTGGCTGACGGGCTTCGAGGTGATGCCCACGGCTCACGTGGCGTTTCACGGCGCGCTCGAGGCACACCATCACGGCGTCGATCGAGAGCGCGTCGAGAACGAGCAGACTGGTGATCGCCACCACGACCACAGCCATGACCACGATCACCACCACGATGGCGATGAGGATCACGACGCCCCTTCGGATCACGGCAAAGGCAGCATTGCGCATTTCGACCTTGCGGCGAACGTCCCATTGCCGTCAATTCCGGAGGTCCAGGAAGCGCTCCTGACCTGGAGCCCGCTACCCTCTTGGGCGCATGACGAGCGGCCCGCCGACCGGCAGCCGCAGACCACGAGAGCCCGGGCGCCACCAGGGCAGACGGCCTAACCGGTTTCTACCAGTCCAATCCTCGTTTGGACCGCACGTGCCGATGCGCCGTGCGGGTTTGGTCATTCGTCATGCGTGAGATCTCGAAGCCCGTTTTGGGGCTTGCGGCGTGGCTTGCCATCCACGGCACGGCACGCGCGCAAGCAGAACAACCACCGAAGGAGCCCGCGGATGCTCCCGTAGTCGAAGCCCCTTCGCTTCGACCGGATGCGCACATGCATCCACCCTACCCGCCGGACGGCGACGGCGAACCGGCCCGCGTGTTGCTGCAAATAGAGATCGACGTCGAAGGGCGCGTCGTGAACGCGGAGGTGCTAGCGGTCGATCGGGAGGACGAACAGGCTGCACGCTTCTCCGAGCTCGCGCTGCGGTACATGCGGGGCTTGGCCTTCGAGCCAGCCAGGCGTGATGGCCTTCCCGTGCCAGCCATCGTGCGATTCGAAGTGTTGTTCGACCCTCCAGAGCATTCTCATGATGAGGCCGCTGCCACGACTCACCCACAGCACACGCACGAAGTGGAGCCGAAGGCAAAACCTGCCGCGGCTGCGCGCACCGAGCCCGGTTTCAGCGCAACCGCCGTGGTGGCGCCTTCGGACATATCGGCCTCTTCGATCGATCTGACCGGAGAAGAGATTCGTCTTCGTCCGTACATCTCGACGGGAGATCTCCTCAACGCGGCGCCTGGATTCTTTTCGATTCAACATGCAGGGGGCGGCAAGGCGAACCAATACTTTCTTCTTGGCTTCGACGGCGACCACGGAACCGATGTGGGCTTCTACGTCGATGGCATCCCAATCAACTGGGTCAGTCACGGACATGGCCAAGGGTACACCGACCTGCACTTCGTGATTCCGGAGCTCATTCAGCGCATGGAAGTACGCAAGGGCCCCTACTACGGCGAGTACGGTGACTTTGCGACGGCTGGCACGGTCAATCTCGTTCTCGACAGTGAGAAACCCATGAGCTCACTCAGCGTCGGTGGCGGTACCTACCGCACCTTTCGCGGAGTGGGCATCATCAGCCCCAAGGTCGAAAAGGTGAAGCCGCTTCTGGCCGTGGAGGTGTTTGGAACGGATGGACCATTCGAGAATCCCGAAGACTTGTTGCGCACGAACGTGTTTGCGCGGACCACCTTCGACCTTCGTGGCAAGACGACGCTGGCGCTGACCGGCACGGCGTACCTGAACGACTGGAACGCCTCGGGACAGATCCCCCTGCGAGAGGTGCAGGCTGGTAACCTCGAGCGCTTCGGCAGCATCGACCCGAACGAAGGCGGACAGACCCAACGCTACAGTCTCTATCTCAACGTGGATGCGCCGGCCAAGCCGGGCACCCACGGTGAGCGCTCGATTGGAGGAGAGGGATTGAGCCTCGTCGGATGGGTGATTCATTCGCGGTTCGTCCTGTATTCGAATTTCACGTTCTTCGCCAATGACCCCGTGAATGGCGACATGATCCGCCAGGGAGACGACCGCACCGCCGTCGGCATGCGTGCCAAATACGGATTCACCCACCGCTTCGACAAAGTCATTCTGAAGTCCCGAATGGGCGCCAACTTCCGCTTCGATGCCATCGACAACACGCTACAGGACGCGCCTGCGCGCGAGATCACCAACACGCGGGTGGACGCCAACATCGGACAGGGAAGCGTCGGCATCTTCGGCGAAGAAGAGCTCGCCTGGAAATGGCTGCGTCTGATCGGCGGCCTGCGCTTCGACTACTTCGTCTTCAACGTGACCGACCGGCTCGAAGACAGGGGAACGCTCGGCACCAAGAGCAGCGGAGAGGAAACCGACGGGATTCTACTTCCGAAAGCCAGTCTGATCGTGCAGCCTGTCGAGCCACTCGAGCTCTTCATCAACTTCGGGCGCGGATTCCACTCGAACGATGCGCGCGGCGTAGTCCTCGGCGACGATCCGGTGACGCCACTGGCCGCTGCGCTTGGTTGGGAAGCGGGCGCGCGAGTGCTTGCATGGAACCGGTTTCAACTATCGACGGTGTTCTTTTGGCTCGATCTCGACAGTGAAGTGGTCTGGGTAGGGGATGAAGGCACCACGGAACCGAGCGGCGAGACGCGCCGGCTCGGACTCGAGGCACAGTTCCGACTCGAGATCGTACCCTGGCTGCTCGCAGACCTCGACGTGACCTGGGTTCGCGCGGAATTCGTCAACAACCCGGGCAACGCCAACGCGATTGCGCTAGCCCCGGAGCTCTTGGTGAGCGGTGGCCTCACCGCTCGTGACGCACGGACCGGACTCTCAGGTCGACTCGGGGTGTTCTACATCGCAGATCGGCCCGCCACCGAGGACCGATTCCTCACTGCCGAAGGGTTCGTGCGTGTGGATGCGTCCTTTGGGTGGGAGAACCGCCGCTTCGGCGTCCAAGCGCAGGTGCTGAATCTGCTGAACACCAAATGGCGACAAGCGCAGTTTGCGACCACCGGACGTCTGCCCGGCGAGGACGGTCCAGCCGACTGTCCGAGCGGCACCCGCCCGGTCACCGATCCGGATGGCACGTTCGTCGGGTGCGAAGACCTTCACTTCACGCCCGGCTGGCCGATCCACTTTCAAGTGATGGCCACCGTGAAATTCTAAGCGGCCCGTTCCAAGAGCTTCATGGCTTGCTCGAATGCCCGCTCCACCTTCGCAACGTCGGGCGGAGAGTGTCCGCTCTGTGCTTCGAACTCCCGGTGGATCTCGACGGCGTGATCGGCGAGCACGCGCCGCCGGCCGGGGTCCCGGCAGCACTCTCCGGCGTCACGAAGCGCATCGAACATCGCGAGGACGATCTGGATGTGTCCGATTCCGTAGCGTCGAATCGGATCGAAGCAGCTCGCCACGATCTCTTCGAACGTGATGTGGGGGATGACGAGCCGGAGCTGGTCCGACTCATCTCTTCGAAAGCCGAGGGGCATC
>DATIUW010000235.1:0-4026 GCA_035466435.1 Polyangiales bacterium
CTGCGCGTCTGGTGCCTTGGGCACCAGACGGCTTGCACCCGTAGCTCAGCTGGATAGAGCGCCGGACTTCGAATCCGTAGGTCGAAGGTTCGAATCCTTCCGGGTGTGCCATTCGAAACGAGGTTTCGAATGAACCCGTGACGGCGCAGCCGTTTCACGGGGCAACAACGTCGCCAGCCCACCTACGGGCTGCGCGCACCGGGCCATTAGCTCAAGTGGTAGAGCAGTGGATTCTTAATCCATTGGCTCCAGGTTCGAGTCCTGGATGGCCCACCCAATGACAGCAGGTCGGTTTGCGATAGCCTGCCTCGCCCAAAGCCCTCTCGGGCATGGACTCGAACCTACGGTGTACTCGCCCCGCCTTTGGCGGGCCTGCGTACTGCGCGGGGACTCGTGCAGCTTCGTGGACTGTCGTCCACTGCGCCATGCACGACTTCACCACGCCCCGAGTCCTGGATGGCCCACCGAATGACAGCAGGCCGGCTTGCCGTAGTCAGCCGCACGCTGGCGGCTCGCTGTCTGCCTTCGCGCCTCGAGATGCGTCGCTGCGAGCACTCGCGTCGCAGGTTGGTCTCGCCGCTCAGCTGCTCACGTACTCGAGTACGCTCCGTGGGCTTCTCGCTACCGAACTCCGGAGGCTGGTCAGGGTGCTCGGTTGGGCACCCGTCCCGGGGCGTGGCCGAGCTTCTCTTCTTGCTTGGTCTGTCGAGCTTGACGGCTCGGCGGCGACGTTTTCGACGTCGTTGAGCGTCCCGCCAGAGTCGAACTCAGCTATCATCTTCGCATGGAGCGAGCGCGCGAACGCGCATCATCGATCGCGATTCTGACGGCGGTTCCAATGGTCGCGCAGCTCATTGCGGGGCGCGCGGTCCGAGACGCCGTATTTCTCACGGAGTACCCGGCGGTCTACCTGCCTCGAGTGATGCTGGCTGCCGCCGTCTTGTCGCTCGGTGCCGCAGTCGCAGTAAGCCGGGCAATGCCGACGCTTGGACCGCGTCGTACCGCGACAAACCTCACCTTGCTGAACGGACTGCTTTTTGTCGTCGAAGGGGCGGCCTTGAAGGTGGCTCCCGAGGTGATCGCAGTCATGACCTACGTGCACGTCAGCATCGTTGGGGCTCTGGTGATCAGCGCATTCTCCTCGGTCGTCAACGAGCGATTCGATCCGCTCTACGCAAAGACGGTCGTGTCGCGCGTAGGAACGGGCGCGGCTCTCGGCGGCGTGCTCGGAGGCGTGTCCGCATTCTACCTCTCGGACCTCCTCGAGCTCAGCACCGTGTTGTACTGCCTCGGCTCGCTCAGCCTGTTCGTCGGCCTCGGAATTTGGAACGTCGGAGCCTCGACCCAAGCTCAGCGAGCATCGGAAGATCCGGGCCGTTTGGGAATTCGAACAATCGGGGAAGACGAGTACCTGAGGCGAATCGCGGCCACCATCGTCATGCTCGGGGCCGTTGGCGTTCTGGTCGACTACGGAATGAAGGCGGAGGCCGACGCGAAGTACACCGACTCGGCCGGGCTTCTGTCGTTCTTTGCCGCATTCTACATGGCCACCTCCCTGCTCACGTTCCTCATGCAGGCGGCGGTGGCGAAGCCGCTGCTTCGGAAAGTCGGGCTCGGCGGTACGATGGCGGTGCTCCCCTTGGTTCTCGCCTTGAACGCGGGACTCGCCGCCGCGTGGACACGCTTGTGGACCGCGACGCTTGCGCGCGGCACTCAGACGGTACTTTCGAGCTCCCTGTTCCGATCGGGCTACGAGCTCCTCTACACGCCGATCCCCCCATTGAAGAAGCGTGCCACGAAGGCGCTGATCGACATCGCGTGCAATCGTATGGGATACGGGCTGGGAAGCGTGGTCGCGATGGCGATCGTCGCGACCGCTGCCAGCCCAGAAGCCGCCACGCGTTCAGTCATGCTCAGTGCGGCGCTCGCCGCCCTAGTCTCGGGTTGGATGATTCGGAGGCTCCACACCGGCTATGTAGGAGAGCTGGCGACTAGCTTGAGGGAGGGCTCGATCGCCTTGCACTCCGACGATATCGTCGACGCCACCACGCTTCACACGCTGGCGCGAACCGCCGGAGAGCTCGATCGAGGCGCCATCCTGGAGCGCGTGGCGGAGCTGCGCCGCGCGCGTGGCGACTCCCCAGCTCCGGACGCCGCGGTCGCCCAACTCTCCGACCTCTTGTCCCGCGAGCATCAGCGCGTATCGGGGGCGCTCATCGATCCATCATTGAGCCCCTATTTGGCCTCCTACGTCATCGAGCTCCTCGGAGACGACGCGCACGCGCGAGCCGCGTACGGCGCGCTCGAGCGAATGGGCAGCCGTATTACCGGGCAACTGGTCGACGCGATGCTGCACCCCGAAACCCCTGCTGCCGTGCGTCGCCGCGTGCCTCGCATCCTGCGGAAGCAGAATAGCCCACGCGCCGTGCGAGGACTGCTGGAGGGGCTCGGTGACGACGAGTTCGACGTTCGCTATCGATGCGGCCACGCCCTCGCCGAGCTGCGGGAGTCGAATCCTGATCTCGAGCTGCCGAGAAACGAGGTCATGAGAGCGGTGGAACGCGAGATGAGCGCCAACGAGCAAGAATGGCAACACCGGAGGCTTCGGGACGAGGTAGCAGCCGATGACCAGAGCGAGATCGATGCGCTCCTCGAATCCCGCAACGACAGAAACCTCCAGCACGTATTCACGTTGCTCAGCCTCGCTATCGACGGCGACGCGATCGTCTTGTCGCTGCGCGCTCTGTCGAGCCACAACGAGAACCTGCGCGGGACTTCCCTCGAGTATCTGCACAACGTTCTTCCCGAGCGCGTGCGCGACTCGCTCTGGCCCCGGCTCACCGAACGCTCTGAGCAGCAGCGCATGAAGTCTGGTCAGAGCTCCCCGGACGAGCTTCTCAAGACGATGCGTTCACTCAGCGTCGATCGCGATCGCCGCGAACCGTGAGCTCCACCTCGATACCCCGCGGCTCGGCGCTCGTCGAAGGCGTCCCGCTCGGGCATCCGGCACGAAGACGTCGACCTTCATGATCGGCTCGAGGAGCTGCGGACCCGCCTTTGGCGGGTCTGCGTCCTGTGGAAAACAGTGAATCACAGGGGCTCAGTGTGGCCTGTGGTTCACGCACGCCTGCCCCCCTCATGCGTCGAATGTCGAGAGAATCCGGGCTTGCTCTCGATGGCATGGAGCTTGCGTCACGGTGGGCACACGAAAAGGGGCGTCATGCGATTTGTCGCGATCGGTCTACTCGGGTCACTTCTCGCCTCGGCAGCCGCCACGCCTGCGGTCGCTCAGTCGGACTCGGTCATGATTCCAGGTATCGGCGTCATGACGTCGGCACAGGTCGAGGAACGGATCAGCACACTCGAGAGACAGCGCGACGGCGTCAATCTCGCCGGACCGCGCGCCGGCGTTGGAATCACGACCATTCTCGTCGGAGGGGGGGTGTTCATGACCGCGGCTGGCGCCGCCGCCAGGAGCTTCGAAACCACGTTCCTCTGTCCCGTCGACGATCCGCGCTGCGGGGATCCGTCGGCAGGGTCGGCGGCGATGATTGCCGCTGGGGTGGCAGCCACCGTCGGAGGTCTGGTCGGTCTGGCCATGACGTCGCGTAAGCTGAAGCGACGCAAGGCGGCTCGGGCCCGCCTGGAGCGGGAGATCGACCAGCTGGAACGAGCGCTCCCATCACCAAGAGCTCCGTGATCGCTAGCGTCCGACGATGTCTGCGCGGAGGGCGTCGAGGCCCTGCTGCAACCAACTTTTGAAGAGCCAGGCGATCGGAACGGCGAGCGGATAGGCAAGATGCGAAGTCAGCCCGAAGGTGTACGTCCAGACGATTCGCGTGCCGCCGTCCTCTTCGGTGAAGCCCCAATCCCCAGTCCCGCTCCGCACGAGTAGCGAGAAGGGAAACGTGGCGCCGCCCTCCCAGCCATAGCGATATGTCACGGGCGGATCGAAGGCGAGGATGACCTCTTCGAGAACCGTGCCGTCGGTCATGAAGACGCGGCGCTTCGAACCGGTGGCCAGCG
>DATIUW010000236.1:0-3036 GCA_035466435.1 Polyangiales bacterium
TCGACTTGGGGAGCGAGGATGGCCGCGTCGGTGACGGCCCCCATCGGCGGGCTGTCGAAGAGCACGTAGTCGAAGTTCTCCAGCAGCTCGGATGGGTTCGGTGGAATGGGCCCGGAGGGCAAGACGCTCAAGCCGTCGACCTTGGTTGGGTGTACCGATGCCTTCCAGCTCGAGCGGCCCTCGACGAGCGTGCTGAGACCGCTTTGGTTTTCGACCTCGAGCACGCGGTGGAGCCTCGGGCGCCTCAGGTCGGAGTCGACCAGCAGCACCGAGCGACCGAACTGGGCCAAGGTGACCGCCAGGTTGCTCGCGATCGTGGTCTTGCCTTCGAGGGGCATGGCGCTGGTCACCACGATGCTGCGGAGCGGGTCATCTTGCGACATGAACGCGAGGTTCGTGCGAATCATGCGGAAGGTTTCCGCGGCAGGAGACATCGGCTCTTTGACGACGATGAGCTCGTCCCTCGGGGCCTGCGCTGCGCTGATCTGTTTGAGCCCCGGCTTGGCTTGCTTCGCAGCGGAGGCCGACTCACCCAAGTGCGGAATCACCCCGAGCACCGGGATGCCGAGCCCTTCCACCGACTCGACCGATCGGATGGTGCGGTCGAGGCGGCTCATGAAGAACGCCGCGGCAAGCCCCAGCACCAGCCCCGCGAGGAGCGATGCACCGACGTTCTTGACGAGGTTTGGGCTCACGGGCTGCATCGGGAGAAGCGCTTGATCGAGGATCCGAACGTGCGTCGTCTTCAGCATGCGCGTGAGGTCGGTTTCCGTCAGGCGCTGCAAGACGATCTCGTAGAGCTTGGCCTTGTTGTCCCGGTCGCGATGAAGCTGGCGGTATTCGATCTCCCGTAGATTGAGATTGAGGCCCGCCGATTGCGCCTGATCGGCCGCGGCGCGGAGGCCGTTCTCGACAGTTCGAATCTGCTCCACGTCCCGCTCGGCAGACGCCAAAAGCGCCTCTTTTTCCTGCGCGATCTGGCGAGTCAGCACGGCGATTTCCTCGGTGAGCGTCTGCATCGTGGGATGCTCGTCGCCGTACTTCACCGCGAGCGCGTCGTGCTCCTGGCTCTTTTCGCGGAGGTCGAGCACCAGCGCGCTGAGCGCCGGATGGTCCGCCATCACGGACGGGTCGACGTCATCGGGACGCTTGCCAAGCGAAGCCTTGAGTCGTTTCCAGCGCGCCTCGAGCTCGATCCGCTGGTTCCGCACTTCGGTAAGCCGGTCGTGGGTGGCCTGGATGTCGCTCGCGACCAGGTTCTGCCGGTCCTCCATCGAAACCGACAACACGTTGTGCCCCTTCTTGAAGCTGTGCAGCGCGAGCTCCGCGTCGTCGAGCTCTTTGCGAAGCGTCACGAGCTGATGCTCGAGCCAGTCCCTCGCCCGATCGGTGGACTCCAGCCGATCCTCGATCGTCTTGTCGACGTAGGCTTGGGCCACCGCGTCCGCGATGAGCTTGGCGCGCTCCGGCTTCACGTCCCGCGCATGGATTCGAACGATGCGCGTCTCGGGCACCGGCTCGACGGTCAGCCGCGACTGTAGCGAGAGGGCCGCTGCCTCGACGTCGCCCGTCGGCCCGGTCGCGTCGTCATCTTGGGCGATGAAGGTGGGGTCGTGCTGCAGACCCAGCCTTTGCACCACGCGCTCGGCCACCCCTCGGCTCGCGATGACCATGTTCTGGGTCTGAAAGAACTCCCGAGTCGTCCAGAAGCTGCCAATCGGATCGGCCACGTCCTCCACCTGGCCTCCGAGTGGCTTCGACGGGGCGGGGTCGTACTCGAGCGAGCCCGTCGCCTCGTACACCTTCGGCGTCTGAATCGTCCAGACGACCCCCAAGGCCATCACCACGAGCGCGATGCCCGCAATGACCCACTTGTACTCCTGCAACACGTGCAGGACCTCCCGCAGGTCGAGCTCGGGTTCTTCCATGGTCTCAGCTTGTGGACGGCCTTGCTGAATAACGCCCCCAAACACTAGCGTTCTCGATATCGGCGAGGGGGTCAAGGGAGGGCAGGGCGCGGTGTCGCTCTCCTCAGCTCTTTCGCGAGACGTTCCTCCTGCGCGCACGCCGGCCCACCAGGATTTCGGCTGCAGAGCGTCCCATAGATCCGGCGCGCATGCGACGATCGCCCGGACCGAAGCGCAAGCTCGGCCGCACGTTGCAGCCCCGGAGTCTCGGGGCTCGCAGCATCCGCTGCCGCATAGGCGGCAAGCGCCTCATCGACATTCCCAAGCGAGGCCTCGAGCTCGCCCTCGAGCATGAACGTCGCCGCCACCTTGCGAATGTCCCCCATGGACTGCCCCCGAAGGCGCGTGATCGTCGCGCGCATGTCGTTTGTTTGGCCGAGCGCGGCTTCGATTCGGGCTCTCGCCTCCTCGAGAAGATGGCTATCGAGCCCTGCGGAGCTGGCTTGCTCGACGAGAGACATGGCCTTGCTCGCGTCTTGGTTGCGAAGGTGCGCATTCATCAGTGTAGTCCAGAGCCTCACATGGCGAGGATTCGCGGCTAGGGACCGCTCTAATAGTTCGACGGCTTCGGTCGTTCGCTCCGTGTTCATGAGGCGATTCGATTCACGCAGTGATGCGTCCGGATGCGTCGGCGACTCTTCGAGGATCAGCCGATCGATCTCCGCGATCGTGGCTGCGGACAATCCCCGGCAACCAACAGTGCGGTTGAAAAAGCCTATACGCGCGTCTTCGGGCGGCGCCGCGCGCTGCAAGTGCTCCATCTTCGGAGTTTTCGCCAGGATCCTGCACATCACGTCAGCGGCGCTGCCGGCCCGCCGTCGCTCTGCTTCTCGCACCTCGAGAAGGGCTTGGTCGAGCTGGCCTGCAGTTTCCAACCAGTCCGCGGCGATGGCGTGCGGCATTCCCCAGTCCGGAGCCTCCTGCATCACGATCGCCAACCACCGCGGGGCGTCCGGGTGCCGCTTCGCGCCAGCGTACGCGCCAGCGAGCAATGCGAGCGAAGGCTCTCCCGGATGCAGCTTGATACCTCGGCGGAGGGTCGCGACGAAGCTTTCCTCGTCGTCTGCTT
>DATIUW010000237.1:0-56881 GCA_035466435.1 Polyangiales bacterium
AGGAGTGCGCGCGGTAGAAACGATCACGGCTTCGGGCATGATTTACTCCTCGATGAACATCGCATCCTGCGGGTCGCGCAGGGCGTTCTTCAGCACCTTTCCAGTTGCATTGCGTGGCAGTGGGCTACTGCGGCGTTCCCACTGCGTAGGGACTTTGTAATAGGCGAGGGTCTCTGCAACCCAACGCTCCAACTCCTCGTCCGAGATCTCGTGCTCATCCTCGAAGACGACGATCGCCTTCACCTCTTGACCGAGCTCCTCGTGCTCGACCCCCAAGACGGCTGCCTCTGCAACGCCGGGGTGTGCTTCGAGACGCTGCTCGATTTCGAATGGGTAGACGTTCTCGCCACCGCGCAGGATGAGGTCGCGCTTGCGCGACGCGATGTACAGCTTGCCGTCCTGCAACCTCCCGACGTCTCCGGTATTGAGCCATCGGCCCGGTTTGATGGCGGCTTCGGTGGCTTCAGGGTCGTTCCAGTATTCGAGCATCACCAACGGACCCCGCAGGTGTATCTCGCCCTCTTGGCCGGACGGCACCGGCCGCCCTTGCTCGTCGCGAATCTCGATCTCGACGCATGGAACGGGCCGTCCTACCGAGGCAGGATCCTCGGCGAGCTCTTCGCCTGCGTTGAGTGTCGCAAAGGCCGTGCCTTCCGTGAGCCCGTAGCCAACGCCCATGGTGTGACTGCACTGAGGAAAGAGCGCTCGGGCCTTCTCCAACAATGGCGCTGGAATCGGGGAGCCGCCGCCACCCACCGAACGGAAGGAGCTCAAGTCGTGCTCCGAGGTCTTCGGATGACCGAGCAGGCGGTGCAACACGGTTGCGGTGTAACCCCACGCCGTGACCCGCTCGCGCTCGATGATGTCGAGGACCGTTTCCGGATCGAAGCGCCCCATGGGCCACACGGTCTTGGCCCCGCCCGCTAGCGCCGTCACCGCCGCGCAGTGAAGACCCGAGACGTGAAAGAGTGGGCTCGTCACCAGGATGCTGTTGGGAAGCTCAGGAAGCTCGGACCGTTTCGGGTTGGTCATCATCAGCCGAGCCCCATGAAAGAAGCTGACCATGATCATGTTGGTGACGTTGCCGTGGGTGTGAACGACACCTTTGGCCCGCCCCGTGGTGCCGCTCGTGTAGAGCATGATCGCCGGATCGCTCTCCGCGATCGGTCGTGTCGGAAGCGTCGCGTCTGGATACGCGGCCACGAGCGACTCGAAGTCGTCCTCCACGATCACCATGGGTACCGGTAGCTCGCCCGTGATGCGCGCTGCGCGCTTGCGGTCTGCAACGAGAAGCTTCGGCTTGCTGTGCCCAATGGCATAGCGAATCTCGTCTTCGGTCCACCAGCCGTTGAGACCGACGCAGATCGCTCCGAGGCTGATGGTTGCCCAGAACGAGATTACCCATTCGGGGCAGTTGGCGGCCAGGATGGCCACGCGATCCCCAGGGCCCACACCAAAGCGATCGGCAAACGCGGCAGCAGCGCTCGCAACGAGCCGCTCGTGCTCTGCGAACGTATACCGTCTCTCGCGATCGCCCTCGCGAAAAACCATGTACTCTGCATCGGGGTGCCGTCGTGCGCCCAAGAGCACGTCCCGGAGGGAGCGTGCACGGTTGGCGAACACCCGAACCCGTTCGCCGAGGACCTCTTCTTCAACCAGCTCGAATGGCGACCCCTCAGCAAGGAGCTGCGCTTCGACCGCAGCCAAGGGGACCGTCTGCTTGCTGGGTTCGCTCATGGCAGGCCCACGCCGGACGATGGAAATTTTTCGGCCAACATTCGGAGAAGCCACGACTCCGCAGACGGCACTTCGCGAAAGACCTTCACCGGGATCGGGCTGGGCGTCACCCAGGATATGGCCGTCCAAAGCCCTTGCTGAATCGGGCTCGAGAAAATCAGGGCGCCACCCGCGCAATTGACTTTGAGGTGCTGGCGGTCCCGCTCGATCCACTGGGTGATGCCTTTGCGTTGCGTTGCGGGCACCCGGCCCACCTCCCGTGCGTCGATGACGACTGCGTATGGCTCACCACGGCGGGCCCATTCGCTCATCACGCCGATGTGACGTTGCCATTCGGCATCATCGCACAACCCCTGATACGTCATCCGCATCAGCGGTTTGTCGCGCTCGTCGAAAAGGACCCGTCCCATGCTTCGTCGGCAGTCTACTTAGCTCGACACGCTGCTACAACGTGTAACCGCCGTCTACGAAAAGGGTCTGACCGGTGACGTACCGTGCTCTCGAGGAGGCCAAGAACACGACAGCGTCGGCGATTTCCTCGGGCTTGCCAAACCGTCGGAGCGGGGTGTTGCGCATCGCTGCGTCGAGCCAGGCTTGGGTGAGCTCGCCACGTTCCACGAGCTTCGGAAACATCCCGGCATCGACGACGCCGACTGCCACGCTGTTGGCTCGAATGCCGAAGCGCCCCTCCTCGCGGGCAATGCCCCGCATCAAGGCCTCGATCGCACCTTTGGGAGCTACCGAAAGCACGTCGCCTGGTGGGAAACGTTTCAAGCCCGACGAGCTGATGAACACGATCGACCCCCGGCTTTTTCGCAGGTGTGGAAGCGCCGCGTGAACCACGTGAAAGAAGCCGTTGACGTCCCAGTCCATGGTATTGCGCCACTGCTCCGGAGTGAGCTGGCTGATGTATGGCTGATCGATGTGCGTTCCGGCTGCGTGCGCAATCGTGTGGACTTGTTCATGCGTTCGAGACAGCTCGTCGAGGCATCGCGCAACCGATTCGAGGTCGCCGAGCTCCACCTGATGCGCCGAGCACTGACCTCCGACGGCCTCGATCTCCTCGACGACGCTTCGAGCCCTGTCCTCGTTGTGCCGGTACGTGATCGCGACCTTCGCGCCCTCGGCGGCGAAACCGCGCGCGATCGCACTGCCGATGCCCCCGCTCCCACCGACGACCAAGACGACGCCCTTAGGGAAGTCAGCCACGGGCACGCTCGCGAAGCTCGAACTTCATCACTTTGCCGGTCGCGTTACGGGGCAGGGCGCCCACGATTTCCACTCGGCGCGGCACCTTGAAATTAGCCATGTGCCCGCGGCTCCAGGCGAGAACCGCGTCCTCACTCAACGACTGTCCGGGCGCCGGGACGACGAACGCGACACCCACTTCTCCCAGCCGCTCATCGGGGACGCCGACCACTGCGACCTCTCCGATGCCCGGCATCTGCAGCATGATGTTCTCGATCTCCGCTGGATATGCGTTGAAACCGCCGACGATGAACATGTCTTTCAGCCGGTCGGTGATCTTGATGTATCCCCGTTCGTCGAGGGTACCGATGTCGCCGGTATGGAGCCAGCCCTGATCATCGATCGCTTGCTTCGTTTCCTCGGGCGCGTCGAAGTAGCCCTTCATGACGTTGTAACCGCGTACGACGATTTCTCCGGGTTGATTGGGAGGGAGTGGATTGCCCTTTGCATCGACGACCCGAACCTCGACATCGGGGATCGCCCGGCCGCTCGTGGTGGCAATGGTTTCGGCGTCGTCATCCAGGCGGCACATGGTCACGACGCCGCAGCTTTCGGTCAGCCCGTACGCCGTGATCACCGTTTCGAATCCGAGGTCGCGTTTCATGCGGTGAATGAGCTCCACTGGGATTGCCGCGGCCCCCGTCACGGCCAAACGAAGGCTCGAAATGTCGAACTGGTCGCGATTGGGATGCAGAAGAATCGACTGATAGAGCGCGGGCGGTCCGGGGAGCATGGTGATCGCATCCTCCTCGACACGTCTCAGCACCACGTCGACGTCGAAAATCGGCTCGGGGAAGACCGTGGCTCCCCGCATCAGCGCCGAGAGCCATCCGGCTTTGTATCCGAAGCTGTGGAAGAAAGGCAGGACGATCAGATAGCGGTCTCCTTCCCGAAGACCCACGATCGAGCTCCACTGGTCGAATACACGGAGATTTTGTGCATGGGTGCACATCGCGCCCTTGGGCTTCCCAGTGGTTCCCGAGGTAAACAAGATGTCCGCCAGATCGTCCGGGCGGACGGTCGCCGCACGATCCCGAGCGGCGCTCGGCTCTACCTCGGAGGCCCGCGCGAGAAACTGCGGGTAACCGATCGTCCCGTCGGGTGCGCTGCCTCGAAGCACGACGATGTGGCTCAGCGCCGGCAGATCGACCCCGCTTTGCCGAAGCAAGTCGACGTAGTCGACGTCGAGAAACCCGGTGACCGTGAACAGCGCCTTCGCGCCGCTCTTGTCGAGCAAGTAGGCCGCTTCGGTGCCCTTGTAACGGGTGTTGATCGGTACCATCACCCCGCCCGCCGTGTGGATCGCGAGGGCGCAGACGATCCACTCCCACATGTTGGGCGCCCAAATCGCGACCCGATCACCTTTGTCGATGCCTACGCTGAGAAGCGCGCGCGCGGCCTCGTCGACGCGCCGATCGAGCTCGCCGAACGTCAGGATGGTGGCTCCGTCGAGGACCGCCTGCTGGCCGCTCAACTTGACAGCTTGTTGTCTAAGCAGCTCCGGGATCGTCTGCGGCACGAGCCCGTGATATCGCCAAGGGGGGAGGGGAGCAACGGGCTGCCGTGTGACATCCTAGGTTGCCGTCCCTGTTCAGGGATTGACCCGATCCTCGGGCTGGCCATACTTCCGCCGCCTTATCTGAGGATTCCTCATTTCTAACTTGCGCATGATGGATTGGAATTGGGATGCGAAGCCGGCCTACGAGTCGGAGCGAATCCGGATCGATGGGTCGCTCCCTCCGTTGGTCTACTACGACATGAAGCTGCCGCGGCAGGTCGACGACCAAGAGGCCGCCTTGATGCTCAGCATCGCTGACTTCCGTATCGAGCGCGGGCAGCCGTTCCTCGGGTTGGTGCGACACCATCGGGGCACCGGAGTCATCGCAGCGCGACATCGGAGTCTCTTCGCCAGTTGGCTCGACGAGCGGGGGCACGACCTCGACCGGAGCGACCGGGCGGTGGTCGTGGTCATGCCCGAGGCGATCTTCCGTGCTGTTTTGCGGGTGGTTTACCGTTTCCGAACGCCGCCGCTGCGGACGATCACGACGCCGGACGTCCCGGGCGCCGTCGACGCCGTCCGAGCTGAGCTGGCCCGCATGGGACAGCCGGTGACGCCGCGAATCGATGCATTCCTCCAGAAGCTCACCCTCTGAGCCGGCCCCTCGTCGGCTTGACCGACGGACTGAAACGCGTTTCACTTCGCCCCGGCCAGCGAGGCACGCACAGTGGGCATTTCGCACGAAATCATTGATGGAATCGCTGAGATCACCGTCGAGTATCCGCCGGTGAACGCGATTCCGGTCAAAGGCTGGTTCGAGCTGGCGGAGACCGTCACGGCGGCCGGCAATGATCCAGCCAGCCGCGCGGTCATCCTTCGCGCCGAGGGACGCGGGTTCAACGCGGGCGTCGACATCAAGGAAATGCAGACGACCGAAGGCTTCGATGCCCTTCTCGGCGCCAACCGCGGTTGCTGGGAGGCCTTCAAGGCGGTCTACGAGTGCAAGGTCCCGGTGATCACCGCCGTGCACGGCTATTGTGTCGGCGGCGGAATCGGCCTGGCTGGGAACTCCGACATTCTCGTCGCGGCCAAAGGTACGAAGTTCGCGCTGCCCGAGGTCGACCGCGGCGCGCTCGGCGCAGCGACGCATTTGGCGCGACTGGTCCCTCCGCTGAAGATGCGGGCGATGGTCCTCACGTGCGAGCCGGCGACGGCCGAGGAGCTGCATGCTTGGGGTTCCATCTACGCGCTGGTGGAGCCCGATCGGCTTCTCGACAAAGCGCGAGAAGTTGCCCGCACCTTCACGAAGAAGATCCCCCGAGTGGTGCGCGTGGCCAAGGAGTGTTTGAACAACATCGATCCGGTCGACGTGAACCGCTCCTACCGGTTCGAGCAGGGGTTCACTTTCGAGCTCAATTTGGCGGGCGTGGCCGATGAGGCGCGCGATGCCTTCGTGGAAAAGCGCGATCCAGACACAGACGACGAGTGAGGTAGCTTCGTGAACGACAAGCGCATGACGGTAGACCAAGCCGTCGCCGAGGTCGAAGATGGCATGACCATCGGCATCGGCGGCTGGGGCTCACGGCGTAAGCCGATGGCGTTCGTGCGCGCGCTCGTGCGAAAAGGCGTGAAGGACCTGACCGTCGTGTCGTATGGCGGTCCGGACATCGGGATTCTGTGCGCGACCGGGCAACTCAAGAAGGCCGTCTACGGATTCGTGTCGCTCGATTCGATCCCGCTCGAGCCGCACTTTCGGAAGGCACGACAGAGCGGAACGGTGGAGGCCGTCGAGCTCGATGAAGGCATGTTCTTGCTCGGGTTGCGCGCCGCAGCCCAACGTCTTCCGTTCTTGCCGACGCGCGCCGGTCTCGGCTCCGACGTGATGAAGATCAACCCGCACCTCAAGACCGTGAAGTCCCCGTATGACGATGGTGAAGAGCTCGTGGCGGTGCCTGCTCTCGAGGTCGACGTCGCGTTCATTCACATGAATCGCGCAGACGCGTTCGGCAATGGGCAATCACTCGGCAGGGACCCGTATTTCGATCATCTGTTCTGCATGGCGGCCAAGAGAGCCTTCATGAGCTGCGAGAGGATCGTCTCGACCGAGGAGCTCGTTCAGGGGGGACCGCTGCAGAGCCTTCAGATCAATCGCATGATGGTGCAGGGCGTCTGCGAGACGCCGAACGGAGCTCACTTCACCGAGTGTATGCCCGACTACGGCCGTGATGAGGCGTTTCAGCGCCAGTACGCAGCGACGGCGAAGGACGAAGCGACGTGGCGAACGTTCGAGGAGCGCTATCTCCAGTCGAGTGAGGCGGACTATCAGAAGGCGGTGGCGTCATGAACGACTCTGCAGCAACAAGAGCCACGCGCGCCGACGTCTGCACGCTCGCCGTTGCAGAGTGTTTTCGGAATGACGGGGAGATCCTGGTCAGTGCGATGGGGACGACTCCGAGCCTGGGCGCTCGTCTGGCCAAGGCGAGCTTTGCGCCCGAGCTCTTGATGACCGACGGGTTCAACTTGCTGTTGCGTCGCCCCTTACCGCTCGGCGCCGTGCCCTCCGAGGAAGACATCGAAGGCTGGATGCCATTTGGCGCGGTTTTCGAAACCTTGTGGTGGGGTAAACGGCACGTGATGATGGGCGCCTCTCAAATCGACCAGTACGGAAACCAGAACATCGCCTGCATCGGAGATTGGCGGCATCCGAAGGCGCAGCTTCTAGGGGTGCGGGGCGCGCCTGGAAACACGATCAACCACGTGACCAGCTACTGGGTGCCCAACCACAACCCTCGGACGCTGGTCGCCGAGGTCGACATGGTGAGTGGGGTCGGATACGACCGAGCGCGTGCCCTCGGCGGAGAGGCGAGCCGCTTCCACGAAATTCGGCGGGTGATTACCAATCTTGGTGTCTTCGATTTTCAGACTCCGGATCGACGAATGCGACTCGTGTCCCTACATCCAGGGGTGGAGCGCCAAGAGGTGATCGACAATACGGGCTTCGATCTGGTGATTTCGGACGACCTGCACACGACGGCGACCCCGACGCCAGAGCTCGTGGGCTTGATGCGTGAGCTGGACCCGAACGGCCATGCACAGAAGGAGGTCGAAGGATGAGTGCCGAGAAACGAGCCACCAAGCCGCCCTCCAAAAAACGAAAATCACCTGCGGCCAAAACCAAAACGAAACCCAAAGCCAAGCCTCCGGCCAAAGCGGCCAAGGCGCCCAAGAAGCCTGCGAAGACCAAGCCCACGGCGCGTACTAAAAAGACGAAGGTGGTCACTGCCGGGCAGGAGGGCGTCGCCCTGAAGCCTGCTCTGAGGACCCGCATCTGCGAGATGTTCGGGATCGAGTACCCAGTCATTCAAACCGGAATGGGATGGGTTTCGGGAGCCACCCTGACCTCGGCGACCAGCAATGCGGGGGGCCTGGGAATTCTGGCCGCCGCCACGATGACGTTCCGCGAGCTGCAAGAAGCCATCGCCAAGGTGAAGGAGCGGACGGACAGGCCGTTCGGCGTCAACCTGCGCGCCGACCAGGCGGACATCATGAAGCGCGTCGATCTCCTCATCCAAGAGAAAGTGCGCCTGGCGAGCTTTGCACAGGCACCCGGCGAGCGCGTGGTCAAGACGCTGAAGGATGCGGGCGTTCTGACGATGCCGACCATCGGCGCTCGGCGCCACGCCGAGAAGGTTCAAGCGTGGGGTGTCGACGCCGTGATCGCCCAAGGGCAGGAAGGCGGAGGGCACACGGGACAGATCCCGACATCGATTCTAATTCCGGACGTGGCCTCCGCGGTGGACATCCCGGTGGTTGCAGCGGGCGGGTTCCGCGACGGACGCGGTCTGGTGGCGGCGCTCGCTTTGGGAGCGGAAGGCATCGCCATGGGCACGCGTTTCCTACTGACGAAGGAAAGCCAGGTTCCGGACCAGGTGAAGAAGATTTACCTCGAGACCAAGCCCAATGGCACCGTCGTCACCAAGGCCGTCGATGGGTACCCCCAGCGGGTCATTCGCACTCGATTGATCGATCAGCTCGAAAAGGCGAGCTTCCTCACCCGCTTCCCACGCGCTGCGCTGAACGCCTTGTCCTTGATGCGGGTTACGGGCACCTCTCTCCCCGAGCTCTTCGAAGAGGGCCTGGCCATGAAGCAGAGCCAAGAGCTCACCTGGTCCCAGCTCGCCATGGCGGCCAACGCGCCGATGCTGACGAAGGCGTCGATGGTCGACGGCAAGGTCGAGGCGGGCATTCTGCCGACTGGTCAGATTGCGGGCGTCATCGACGAAATCCCGTCCGTGGAGGAGCTTTTGCGGCGAATCATGCGCGAAGCCGACGACACTCTGAAGCGCTTGGGCGCTTGAGCGCAGGTGATGGATCTCGATTTCACCCAATCCGAGAATGCGTTTCGCCAGGAGTGTAGAGACTGGCTCGAGGCTCACGTTCCGCGCGAGCCGCTGGCTTCCGGCGACACGAGGGAGGGCTTTGCTCAGCATCTCGAGTGGGAGCGAACGCTCTTCGACGGAGGTTGGGCTGCCGTGTCCTGGCCCAGACGGTACGGGGGCCGCGAAGCGTCGCTAGTCGAATGGCTGATCTTCGAAGAGGAGTATTACCTAGCCGGCGCACCGAACCGGGTCACGCAAAACGGCATCTTCCTGCTGGCACCGACGCTCTTCGAGTTCGGGACCGAGGAGCAAAAAGAGCGCATCTTGCGACCGATGGCGCGCGGCGACGTCACGTGGGCGCAGGCTTGGTCCGAGCCGAACGCAGGGAGTGACCTCGCTGCGCTCAAGAGCACCGCACGCAGAGTCGAGGGCGGCTGGAGGCTCAGCGGCCAAAAAACCTGGTCTACGCGGGCTGCGTTTTGCGACATGGCCTACGGGCTGTTCCGCACCGATCCCGCGCAGGGGCGCCACCGGGGTCTCACTTACTTCATGTTTCCGCTCCATGCGGAGGGCGTCACGGTGCGCGGCGTCGATCGCCTCGACGGAGACGAAGGCTTTGCCGAGATCTTTCTCGAAGACGTGTTCGTCCCGGACGCTGACATCATCGGAGAGACGAACGAGGGCTGGAAGGTTGCCATGGCGACCACGAGCTCCGAGCGGGGGCTGAGCCTCCGAAGCCCAGGACGATTCATGGCGACCGCGGCCCGCCTCATCGATCTCTATCGACGCTACCAGGATCGCGTCGATCCCGCCCTGCGCGAGGAGGTGATCCAGGCCTGGATGGATGCGCAAGCCTACCGCTGGTTCACGTTTCAGACGGTCACGCGCATGATGCAAGGGGAGTCGATCGGGGCGGACTCCAGCATGAACAAGGTGTTCTGGTCCGAGATGGACGTGCGTACGCACGAGACCGCGCTCTCGATCATCGGCGACCTCCGAGAGCTCGACGAGGGATCGCCTGGCGCCATCGAGGACGGGCAGTGGATGAAGGGATTTCAGTTCGCGCTCGCGGGCCCGATCTACGCCGGCACCAACGAAATTCAGCGCAACATAATCGCCGAGCGCGTGCTCGGCCTTCCCCGGAAGTGAATCGATGCGATTCGCGTTTACCGATGATCAAAAGATGCTGCGCGACACCGTGCGAGAGGTATTGCAGCGCGAATGCCCGCCGGACGTCGTCCGGGCCGCTTGGGAAGGGCGTCGCGACGGGGCGGATGCCGTTTGGAGCACGCTCGCGGAAACCGGTCTGATGGGCATGACGGCCGCCGAAGACGCTGGTGGCATGGGCATGACGGAGCTCGACTGGGTGCTGCCTGTCGAGGAGACGGGCTATGCGGCGTGGCCCGCTCCAATCGTGGACACCGTCGCGGTGGGCATCCCCATACTCGAGGCCGTTGGAACCGACGAGCAAAAGGAACGATGGCTGGCGGCAGCGGTGGCCGGCCGGGTTCGCATCGTCGTGTCGTTCGAAGGGCAGGGCTTGGTTGCGCACGCCGCGTCGTCGGACCTCTTGATCGCCGAGCGCGGTGGCGCCGCGTATTGTGTGCCCATGGCTGAGGTTGCGGTGGCTCCGGAGCGGTCGGTGGACCGATCGCGCGAGCTGAGCCGAGTGTCGTTCGAGGTGGGGCCTCGATATCAGATGCGCAGCGACGTCGATGTTGCCGCCATCCTCTCACTCGGGCGCGATCGGGCGGCTCTCGGCGCTGCTGCATGTCTGGTTGGGCTCAGCCGACGCATGCTCGACACGACCGTTCAATACGCCAAGGACCGAGAGCAATTCGGAAAGCCGATCGGCGCGCAACAGGCGGTGAAGCACCGTCTCGCCGACGCGCTCATCGAGCAGGAATTCGCCCGCCCGCTCGTCTATCGGGCCGCCTGGTGCCTCACGACCATGGCTCGAGAAGCCCCGACGGCCGTGTCCCTTGCGAAGATCTATGCAGGGCAGGCTGCACAATTCGTGGCCAAGCAAGCCCTACAGGTCCACGGCGCCATCGGCTACACCATCGAATACGACCTTCACATGTGGATGAAACGCGCCTGGGCGCTGGCCGCCGCCCATGGTGATGCGGCTCACCACCGTAAACGGATCGGCCGTCACATTCTCTGAGCCCACGAAGGCGAGTCCTTGCGGCTCGGCACCACACCCCTTACAGAAACAGACATAGCGAGGTCCAGATGCCCGAAGCATATATCGTTGAAGCAGTTCGTTCGCCCGTCGGGAAAAAGAAGGGCGGCCTGAGCAAAGTCCACTCCGCCGATCTCGGCGCACACGCGATCAAAGGCTTGATCGAGCGCGCCGGCATCGACCCCGCCGTCGTCGAGGACGTGGTGTTTGGTTGCGTCGATTCGGTTGCTACGCAAGCCGGAGACATCGCCCGGACGTGTTGGCTCGCGGCCGGCTATCCCGAGCACGTTCCCGGTGTGACGGTGGATCGCCAGTGTGGTTCCTCGCAGCAGGCGGTCCATTTCGCCGCGCAAGGCGTCATGAGCGGTACGCAGGACGTGGTCGTGGCCGGTGGCGTCCAGAACATGAGCATGATTCCGATCGGCGCGTCCATGCTCGCGGGGCAGGCGTTTGGGATTCCCGATCCGTTTTCGGGATCGGTAGGCTGGACCGAGCGTTACGGCGACAAGCCGGTCAACCAGTTCTACGGCGCCGAGATGATCGCGAAGCAGTGGGACCTCTCCCGCGAGGAGCTCGAGAAGTTCGCCCTGCAGAGTCACCGTCGCGCGCTTCGAGCGCAAGAAGAGGGTCGGTTCGATCGGGAGATCGTTCCCTTTGGGGACGTGACCGCCGATGAAGGCCCGCGGGCGGACACGACGCTCGAGAAAATGGCCGCACTGCCGGTTCTGATGGAGGGCGGTCGACTCACCGCCGCGGTGGCCAGCCAGATCTCCGACGGCTCAGCCGCGCTGCTCATCGTCTCGGAAAAGGCTCTGAAGGAACACAACCTGACGCCACGCGCGCGCATCCACCACCTGAGTGTTCGCGGTGAGGATCCGATCCGCATGCTCTCCGCTCCCATTCCGGCCACCCGCTACGCTTTGGAGAAGGCCGGCATGTCCTTGGACGACATCGACCTAGTCGAGATCAACGAAGCGTTCGCGCCCGTGGTGCTCGCCTGGGCGAAGGATCTCGGCGCCGATCTGGACAAGGTGAACGTCAACGGCGGGGCGATCGCGCTGGGTCACCCGCTCGGGGCAACTGGCGCCAAGCTGATGACCACGCTGCTTCACGAGCTCGAGCGCACCGGCGGCAGGTACGGTCTGCAGACGATGTGCGAAGGCGGCGGCCAGGCCAACGTCACCATCATCGAACGCCTCGGCTGAGTCCTCGTTCGGGGACCCGGACCTCGCTTTGGTACGTGATCCGTAGCGCCATGTGACATGTCGCACACGGGAGCACGACTTAGTCGACATGGATGCCAAGCGAAGGCATCATGGAGATTCGAGACGTACCGGCCTTCATTTCAGAGGCGGTCTGCGGACATGTCCTTCAACCCAAAGCGAGGTTCGAGCCCACCTCCTCCCGTGCGAAAGCACTCGGAGGTTCGCCACGCGACTCAGAACGAGGATCGGCGCCGGGCGATGCGTTGGGACTCGGACGCCGAGATCGAGATCGTTGCGCCGGTTCAGGCGAAAGCTGCGGCGCTCGACGTCAGCGCCACCGGAATTCAGCTTCAGCTCGCGGGCTGGCTTTCGACGGGCACGCTATGCGACCTCCGCATCACCACGCACAGTGGGCGCCAGATCTTCAAGCGTGCGCGTGTAGTCTGGGCGCGGCGCGTCGGTGAAGAATGCGTGGCGGGGCTGCAGGTGGTTGGATCGATCGCACCCCCGGCCGATTCCGAATAGCGTGCTGGGAATCGAACGTGCCAACTGGCGTGCGGCCGAGCCCCGCAGGCGGAGCACCGATTTGCGCCGTTCTGCGGCGAGACGGCTTGACGCAGGGCTTCGGGCAAAATAGAACATGTTTCACTTCTGATCACCCTTTGACACCCGTAACCGGGAGGTGGACATGGCCAAGGTAGCCAACACGCAAGAGTACTTCGACACGCTCGCCGAACGTTTCGTAGCCGACCAAGCCAAGGGCGTGAGCGCCACGCTTCAATACACCCTCAGCGGGGACGACGGCGGCGAGTGGGTCGTCACGATCGAGGACGGCCAGTTCAAAGGCGTCGAGAAGGGGACTGTCGACAAGCCGTCGCTCAACATCATGATGGATGCCGGCAAGTTCATCGAGATGGCGAACGGCGACCTCGACGGTCGCAAAGCGTTCCTCACCCGGAAGCTCAAAGTAAAGGGCAACATCGCTTTGGCCCAGAAGATGCAGAAATTTTTCCCCCAGGGCTGAGCGCTGCTCGAAGAACGATCATGAACGAGATTCTTTCTGCCCCGTATCTTCTAGAATACACGTACACCCGAAGCACCGGGCCCGTCGTCGGCCGATTTCTGGAGGGCCTGCGCTACGAAGTCCTCGAAGGCGTGAGGACTGCCGACGGTCGCGTGCTCTGCCCTCCCGTGGAGTACGACGAGCAGGGCGAGGCGACGACGGGCGAGTTCGTCCAGCTACGTCCTTCGGGCACGGTGAAGACTTGGTCTTGGGTGGAGGAGCCTCGGAAGAGCCATCCCTTGGACCGCCCCTTCGCGTGGGCGCTCATTCAAATCGATGGGGCGGACAACTCGATGGTGCACGTAGTCGATGCCGGCGAGGCCAAACGAATGAGAACCGGAATGAAGGTGCGCCTCCGTTGGGCGGAGCGCAAGACCGGCACCATGCGCGACATCGCGTGCTTCGAGCCGGTATCGCCCTTCGTGCCAGGCCCCGTTCATCTCGAATACGAGGTAAACCCCGGACAACATTACTCGGCGTATTTGCGGGGGCTCGAGCGAGGCAAGATCATCGGCGGAAAGGATCCCGAGTCGGGCAAGGTATATGTGCCACCCCGCGCCGCCGATCCCGTAACCGGCAGGCCAACGAGCGAGTACGTCGAGGTGGCCGATCGTGGCGTGTTGACCACGTTCACCATCATCCGCATTCCCTTCGAGGGACAGAAGCTCAAGCCCCCATACTGCTTCGGGGCCATCGTTCTGGATGGTGCCGACATGCCGATCTACCACCTCATCAGCGGCGTGCCGCACGACGAGATTCGCATGGGCATGCGGGTCAAGGCGAAGTGGAAGCCGAAAGAGCAATGGCAAACCTCGCTCGAGAACATTCTGTATTTCGAGCCGACGGGTGAGCCGGACCTTTCCTTCGAAGAATACGAGGAGCACCTGTGATGCGCGAGGTCGCAATCGTTTCCTTTTCACAACTGCCCTCGTCCAAGGTGATCCACGCCGACGAGCCGGAGCTGGTGCAGCCCGTGACCGCCGCCGCGATGGAGCAGGTCGGGCTGACGCAGGACGATATCGGCTTCACCTGCTCGGGCAGCACCGACTACTTGAAGGGCCTACCGTTTTCGTTCGTCGCCGCCGTAGATGGCCTCAAAGCCTGGCCTCCGATCCGCGAATCCCACGTCGAGATGGACGGGGCCTTCGCGCTTTACGAGGCCTGGGTGCGTCTCCTTCATGGAGACATCGACACTGCCTTGGTGTTTGGATTCGGCCGCTGCTCGCTCGGGCCGGTGCCGGAAGTCTTGAACGTGCAGAACGACCCATACTACGTGCAGCCCCTCGGGCTCGACGCGATCAGCGCGGCTGCGCTTCAGGCACGCGCGCTGCTCGATGCAGGCAAGGCGACCGAGCGCGACTTCGCCGAAATCGCCGTCCGCAATCGCCAAAAGGCCGTCGGCAACCCCAACGCGCACGTCAAGGGACCCCTCGACGTCGAGTCCATACTCGCGGAACCCTACATCAGCTCGCCGCTTCGCAAGAGCCTGTGCTCTCCGCTGAGCGATTCGGCTGCGGCGGTGGTGCTCGCGGCGGGCGACACCGCTCGCAAGTTGGTGAAGCGGCCGGCCTGGATTCGGGGCATCGACCATCGAACCGAGCCGCATTCGCTCGGGCAGCGTGATCTCACCGTGTCCGTGTCGGCGAAGCTCGCGGCCGAAAAAGCGGGCGTCGGCAAAGGCAAAGTCGACGTGGCTGAGCTCCACGCGCCTTTCGCGCATCAAGAGATGATCTTGCGGGAGGCGATGGGATTAGGAGAGAGCACCGAAATCAATCCTTCGGGAGGCACCTTGGCAGCCAACTCCCTGATGACGGCGGGATTGATTCGTTTCGGTGAGGCCGCAAGTCGCATCCTGTCGGCAAGCGCGGACCGCGCGGTCGCGCACACGACCAGTGGCGCGTGCCTTCAACAAAACCTGGTAGCAGTTTTGGAGGGTGAGTGATGGCTGAGCACTGCGCAGTGATCGGAATCGGTCAGACCAAGCACAGCGAGAGTCGTCGCGACCTTTCGATACCCGGGCTCGTTCGCGATGCCGCGGTTCGAGCTCTACAAGACGCAAACATGAGCTGGAAGGACGTCGAGTGCGTCGTCATCGGAACGGCGCCTGACATGTTCGAGGGCGTCATGATGCCCGAGCTCTGGCTATCCGACGCCCTCGGGGCATCGGGGAAGCCGATTTTCCGCGTTCACACCGCAGGGTCGGTCGGCGGCTCGACCGCGGTAGTGGCGGCCCATCTGGTGCAGGCAGGCGTGCACGAGAAAGTGCTCACGCTGGCCTTTGAAAAACAGAGCGAGTCCAATGCCATGTGGGCGCTGTCACCGGCCGTTCCCTTTCAGCCGCAGCTCGTGGCTGGCGCGGGCGGCTACTTCGCACCGTTGATGAGGTCGTACATTCGCCGCGCCGACGCGCATCCCGATACTGGCTGCATGGTCGCCGTCAAGGATCGTCAGCACGGTCTGCTCAATCCCGATGCGCACCTTCATCTCGATCAATCGCTCGAAGAGGTGAAGGCATCGCCCATGCTCTGGGATCCGATTCGCTATTCCGAGACCTGCCCCTCGTCCGACGGCGCCGTTGCCATGGTGCTGGTGAGCGACAAACACGCCGCCCGCGTGTCAAACCCGGCTTGGATCAAGGGCACATCCGTTCGGACCGAGCGCACGTTCTTCGCAGGCCGCGATCAGGTCAATCCCGCCGCGGGCAAGCTGTGTGCAAAGGACGTCTACGACCAGGCGGGCATCACCAACCCGCTGAAAGAGATCGACTGCGCGGAGGTCTACGTTCCGTTCTCTTGGTTCGAGCCAATGTGGCTCGAGAACCTCGGATTCGCCGAGGAAGGTCAGGGCTGGAGGATGAGCATGGAGGGTAAGACCAAGATCGGCGGAGACATGCCCTGGAACATGTCCGGGGGCGTCATGTGCACCAATCCGATCGGCGCCAGTGGTATGCTTCGTTTCGCGGAGGCCGCGCGTCAAGTGCGTGGGACTGCGGCTCGGCATCAAGTGGAAGGCGCGAAAGTCGCCCTCGGTCATGCCTACGGAGGTGGCTCGCAGTTCTTCGCGATGTGGATCGTGAGCTCGGAGCGCTGAGCAGGAAGAAACGATGGAATACAATCTTGCGGATCTCTTCGAAGCCATAGCCGACACGGTGCCCGACAACATCGCGCTCGCTTCGGGCGACGTGCACCACACCTATGCCGATCTGGACAAGCGGGCGAACCGGCTTGCCCACTACCTGCGCGCACGCGGGATCGGCCCCGGGGACCACGTGGGGCTGCATCTCTTCAACGGGCACGAGTTCGTCGAAGCCATCCTGGCACTGTTCAAGATTCGCGCCGTCGGCATCAACGTGAACTACCGGTTCGTGGGTCCCGAGGTTCGCTACATGATCGAAAACGCGGATCTCAAAGGCGTCATCACCCAGCGTCGGTTCATTCCGGTGATCGATGAAGCCATGCAGGGTTTGCCGCCACTTCGAGCCCTGTTGGTGATCGAGGATGGCTCGGATGCGGCATCCGACCACGAAGCGATCGAGTACGAGACCGCGTTGGGACAGGGCTCCGAAGAGCGGGGTTTCGGCCCGCGGTCCGGAGACGATCTGTACATCATTTACACCGGGGGCACGACGGGCATGCCCAAAGGCGTCATGTGGCGCCACGAGGACTTGTTCTTCACCGGGTTGCAGGGCGGATCACCAGGCGGCGATCCCGTCGGGTCTCCCGAGGAGCTGATCGAGCAGGTCCGGGAGGGTTGGTATACGGTGACCATGCTTCCCTGCGCGCCGTTCATTCACGGCGCCGCGCAGTGGACGCAGTGGATTTGCCACCTGACGGGCGGCAAGCTCGTCCTTCAACCCGGACCGAGCTTCGATGCGAAGCGGATTCTTTCGTTGGTGGCCGAGGAAGACGTCTCGACCATGTCCCTGGTGGGCGATGCGATGGCCATTCCACTGATCGACGAGCTCGAGGCAGGCGACTACGACATGTCGAACCTGGCGGTCATCGCGTCGGCGGGAGCCATCTTGTCGGCTAGCGTGCAGGAGAAGATCGAAGCCCTCCTTCCCGAGGTGATGATCATCAACAGCTTCGGGACGAGCGAATCCGGCGACCTCGGCCGTGCCGCGGCCGACGAGGACAGCCATGAAGGCCGGCCTTCGTTCTACATGGGCGAGGAGGTCACCGTGCTGGATGAAGAAGGGAACCCAATCGAGCCGGGCTCGGGCAAGATAGGCATGGTGGCCCGGTCGGGCCGGTTGCCACTCGGCTACTACAAGGACCCCGAGAAGACGGCTGAGCGATTCAAGGAGCTCAACGGCAAGCGCTGGGTCGTGCCCGGCGACTTCGCCACCGTGGAGCCGGACGGGCGAATCACCTTTCTCGGTCGTGGGAGCAAGTGCATCAACACCGGGGGCGAGAAGGTCTTCCCCGAGGAAGTCGAGGAAGCGCTCAAGGCGCATCCGGACATCATCGACGCCTTGGTGGTAGGCGTGCCCGACCCGCGGTTCGGCTCGAAGGTGGCAGCGGTGTTCAACACGCGCCACAACAAACAGCTATCGCTCGAACACGTGCAAGAGCACTGCCGCAAGCACGTCGCCGGCTACAAGATACCGCGGCAAATCACGATTACCGAGACGGTGTCCCGAATGCCGAGCGGCAAGCCCGACTACAAGTGGGCCGAGGAGATCGCCCGAGAGCAAGCGGGAGCTTGAAAGCCGGCCCAGGCATCGGATTTCGGAGGAACCCATGACAGCAGCAGAAAAGGAAGAGGAGCTTTTTCCGGGTTATCCCCGAGGCTGGTTCGTCATCGGAATATCGAAAGAGCTCGCGCCCGGCGACGTTCGACCGATCAAATACTTCGGGCGGGAGATGGTCTTGTACCGCGGTGAAAGTGGCAAGGCCGTCGTTCACGACGCCTTCTGTCCGCATCTCGGCGCGCACCTCGGGCATGGCGGCAAGGTAGTCGGGGAGAGCATCGTCTGTCCGTTCCATGCCTGGCGATTCGACGAGACGGGCAAGTGCGTGGAGGTCCCTTACGCAAAGCGGATCCCGCCGCGCGCGTGCGTGAAGAACAATCCCATCCTCGAGCGAAACGGGCTCATCTTCATGTGGAACGCGCATGCCGAAGGAGAGAAACCTACGTGGCAGATTCCCGAGATCCCCGAATACGGCACCGAAGGTTGGACCGATTGGGGCTCGGAGCTGATCGAAATTCAGACCCACCCGAAGGAAATCGTCGAGAATCTGGCGGACAAGGGCCACTTCGGACCGGTCCACGGAACGTGGGCAAACGAGTTCGGAAACGAGTTCCAGGGGCACATCGGCATCCAACGCGTCAAGGGCGTTGCGTACCCGCGGGGCGGCGGCGAGGATCCTTTCGAGCTGCAATCCACGTACTACGGTCCCGGGTACATGCTCACCGAGATGGAGAGCGTCCTGCCGAACATCATGCTTCTCTGTCACACGCCCGTAGACGAGAACAAGGTGCACGTTCGGATCGGCGCGATGATCGACATCAGCAACGTCAAGGAGGGTAAGGGCTCGTTTCTCGAGGGTTATCGGCAAAACATCATCGTCGGGTTCAAAGAAGACATCGCGATCTGGGAGAACAAGAAGTACAGAGTGCGACCGATTCTTTGCGATGGGGACGGTGACATCGGCGGTCTTCGGCGCTGGTACCAGAAGTTCTACATGCCCCAGGCCGAGGTTGGATACTAATCATGGACGATCGGGCCAAGCGCATCGTCGAAACGGCCGTCGCGCTCGCGGAGCGTGATGGATACCAGGCAGTACGGCTGCGGGACGTCGCAGCCACCGCACAGGTGGCGCTTGGTACGGTATACAAACGATTCGCGAGCAAGGAGGAAATACTCATCGCCGCGCTCGAGCAAGAAAGCGAGAAGCTCCTGGCCAAGATCGGCAAGCGGCCGGTTCCGGGGCAGAGCGCGCAAGAGCGCGTGCGCTTCGTGTTCAACGCGCTGACCAAGGGCTTGCTTCGCCGACCGAACCTGGCCAAAGCGCTCGTCCGCTCGCTCGCATCCGGAGATCCGAACATCACGGAGCGAGTGGCCAGCTTTCACGCCCTGATCACCGCGTTGGTCATGGCGGCGATCCGCGGCGAGGCAGCGGAAGAGCACGCAGAGTGGGGTGGCGACGTCGATGCGCGAGAGCGCACCATTGCGTCGATCCTGCAGAACGTCTGGTTCTCTTCATTCGTGGGTTGGGCCGGCGGGCTGCACGACGCGGCCCAGGTTCTTTCGGACGTCGACAAGACGAGCGAGCTGTTGCTCGCAAGGTAGACGAGGGGTCATCAGTTCGTCGCAACGGCTGCGGTGGGTGCTCCCCTGTCCCAAGGGTTGCGAAGACGCGCTTGCGGACGAGGTGCGTGCGCTCGGTTTGGAGGTGACGAACGTTCGTCCCACCTCGGTCGAGGCGCTGGCGCCGCTTCGCGGAGGGTATCGAGCGTGCCTGTGGTCGCGGGTCGCCTCGCGCGTACTCTTGTCATTGACCGAGATCGAGGCGAAGGACGACACGGAGCTATACGAAGCGCTTCGACGAATCCCTTGGTGGGAGCACTTCGATACCGCGCAAACGTTCGCCATTGGCAGCTCGCAGACCCCGAAGAGCCCGTTTGCTTCCCACTTCTGGGTGCAGCGAGCCAAGGACGCGATCGTCGATGGTTTTCGCGCGCACGTCGGCTCGCGTCCGAGCATCGACAAGAAGAATCCCGACATCAGATTCCATCTGCACGTCGGCGAGACGCACCACGAGCTAGCGCTCGATTTTTCGGGAGAGGCGCTCCATCGTCGCGGCTACCGGCAGGCGGGAGGCAAAGCGCCGCTCAAGGAAAACCTGGCGGCCGCCATTTTGTATCTGGCGGGCTGGCCGGAAGCATCCGCGCGAGGACTTGCGCTCGTCGATCCGACGTGCGGCTCCGGAACCTTTCTGATCGAAGCCGCGCTCATGGCGACTCGCCGTGCGCCCGGGCTTTTGCGAAAACGCTTTGGCTTCGAATCTTGGTTGAAGCACGATCAAAGCGCCTTCGAAGCCGAACGGGATGCGGCCGAGAAGGAGCGCAACGAAGCCTGCCCAGCTCTCATCTTCGGATACGATGCGTCGGACGTGGCCCTCTCGCATGCGCGGGAGAATCTTCGCGCGGCGGCCGTCGAACGGTACGTGACTCTCTCGGCGACGGAGCTATCTGCCGTCGTCAAGCCGGCCGAGCATGGCATCGTGGTCTGCAACCCTCCATACGGGCACCGGCTCGGGGAGCAGAGCACCATGTTTCTCTTCTACCAAGCTCTCGGTGACGTCCTGAAGCGCGGTTTCGACGGATGGACCGCATACGTGTTTGCAGCGCATGGTGACAGCCTGAAGCACCTCGGGCTTCGCCCGGCGCGGCGCCACGTGCTCTACAATGGCGCGATCGAGTGTAGGCTCCTCGAAATACCGATTCATGGCTTGGCGGAGGGATCGGATGCAGCGCCCGCTTGGAGAAAGCCTAGCCCCAGGGCCGAGATGTTCGCCAACCGGATCAAGAAGAATCGGAAGAAGTGGGAACGCTGGGCCCGGCGAAACGAGATCGAATGCTACCGGCTCTACGATGGAGACATTCCGGAGTACGACGTAGCGGTCGATCGCTATCAGACCAAGGCAGTCGTTCACCTTTTCGAAAGAGAACGCGACTCTGCCGACGATCGTGCCAAGCAGCGCGTGCAGGACGTCTTGCTCACCTTGCCCGAGGCTTTGGGAATCGACCCCCGAGACGTGGTGCTCAAGGTGCGCCGCAGGCACGATCAGGGCGACCAGTACGCTCGCCTCGCACAGCAAGAAACGGAGATGACGGTTCGCGAGGGCAAGCTCCGCTTCCTCGTCAATCTCGAAGATCGCATCGATACCGGGCTTTTCCTCGATCATCGCGCCGTTCGAGCATACGCGCTCGAGCGTTGCAGCGGCCTGCGAGTGCTGAATCTCTTTGCGTACACCTGCTCGGTGAGTGTAGCCGCGGCCGTGGGTGGCGCAGAACAGACGACCAGCGTCGATTTGTCCAATACTTATCTCGAATGGGGCAGGCGCAATTTTCGCATCAATGGGCTCGACCCCGCGCAGCACCGCTTTTTTCGTGATGACGCCACGCGCTGGATGGCGAAGGCCCGATCCCAGTACGACTGGATTTTCATCAACCCGCCCACCTTTTCACGATCGAAGATGAGCAGGGACGACTTCAACATCCACAAGGACCATGGAGCGCTCGTCGAGCATGCGATGCGCCGTCTCGATCCCCGAGGAGAGCTCCTGTTCACCACGCATGCGCATGGGTTTGCGCTCGATCCATCCGTCACGAAACAGTTCCGAGTAGACGAGGTGACGAGCATGCTGGTGCCGCCCGACTTCACGCGACATCCCTTCCGAGCGTTTCGGATTACGAAGAGCAGCTCGATCAGCCGTCCAATTGAAAGACCCGGATCGCGTTCTCGCGGAGGAACTTCGGCCAAACGTGGTCCTTGAAGGGCACGTTCTGCATTTCGGTGAATATCCGCTCGAGCGAAAGCCCCATGGGGAAGTACCCGGCGTACATGATCTTGTCGGCACCCCGGGTATTGGCGTAGTCGATGATCGCCTTCGGATAGTGCTTCGGTGCGAAGGCGCTGGTGCTGTAGTAGAGGTTCGGGTACTTGAGCATGAGCTTCACCGCGAGGTCGACCCACGGCTCGCCGCCGTGGCGCATGACCAGCTTCAGCTCCGGGAAGAACCAGCAGACCTCGTCGATGTGCTCGACCTTCTGGGGCTCCATGGGAATGCGGGGCCCGGGCACGCCCACCGTGAGGCAGATGGGGATGCCGAGGTCGATGCAGGTCGCATAGATCGGGTAGTACTTCTTGTCGTTGAGCGGGACTTGGGGGCAGAGGCCGGAGGGAAATCCGGTCACCGCCTTGAGCCCATGGTCTGCGTGCAGACGCCGAATGGCTCGGACCTCCTCCATCCCGTTGTTGGGATTCGCCCCGTAGGAAGGGAAAAATCGGTCCGGATGGCGCTGACAAGCCGCAAGATTGGTCGAGTTGGGCCCGGAAATCCCGAGCATCGCTCGCTCGATGCCCCACTCGTCCATTTCGCCGAGGGCGTACTGGACATAGTCCTGTTGGGCCTCGATCTCGGGGATGTCCTTGAACATGTATTGTGCCGGCATCTTGAAGACCTTTCGGCTCTCCTCGTCCAGCAGCAGCGGCTTCATGAATTCGTACCAGGCGGAGGGATCCCCATCGGGGATGTTCATCATCAGATCGATGGCTTTGAGACCACTCGGTATCGACATGAAATTGCGTCCTTTCCGGGTCCCAGCCGGAGCCCTAGAATGGACAGAGCCCGCTGGACACGCGCTAGCCCGTGGGCTAGAACGTGTTCTAGTTTATGGCCTGAGGCGACCCATCTGTAAAGCGGTGACTGCATGACCGATCAAACCCTCACGGCTGTCGAGCCCCCGGCGCCCGGAGATACGAAAATGGACGGAGACCAGAGCCCCATTCCGACTCGCGAAGAATTGATCCAACGCGCTCGCGATCTAGCGCCAACGCTGCAAAAGCGATCCAAGAAGGCCGCGGAGCTGCGGAGGCTGCCCGAAGAGACCATCGAAGACTTCCACCGGTTGGGCTTCTTCAAGGTCGTGCAACCAAGGCGCTACGGCGGTTACGAGATGGACCCCTCGATCATCTTCGATCTGCAGCTCGAGCTCGGACGAGGGTGTGCGTCGAGCGCTTGGGTCTACGGTGTGCTCAACGTGCACTCCTGGCAGCTCGCCCTCTTCCCGCGCGAGGCACAAGACGAGGTGTGGGGTAAGAACCCGCGCACGCTCGTCTCGTCATCCTACATGCCCGTAGCCAAGACCGAATGGGTCGACGGCGGCGTGAGCCTCAGCGGCCGTTGGTCGTTTTCGAGCGGTTGTGACTTTTGCGAGTGGGCCTTTCTGGGAGGCTTCGTGCCGACCGAGGACGGCCAGCCTCCCGACATGCGAACCTTCCTCGTCCCTCGCTCAGACTACGAGATCATCGACAACTGGTTCGTGTCCGGCCTTCGAGGCTCGGGCAGCAAGGACGTCGTCGTCGATGGGAAGTTCGTCCCCGACCACCGCATGCACAAGTTCTCCGACGGCTTCAAACAGCAGAGCCCGGGCAACGAGATCAACACCTCGCCCGCCTACAAGTATCCGTTCGGCCAGATCCACGTGCGCTCGGTTTCCACGCCTGCAGTCGGTGCAGCCTTCGGCGCGCTCGACGCCTACGTCGACTTCATGAAGTCCAAGGTTTCTCAGGCGACGGGCGGTCAAGCCAAGGACTCGTTCACCAACAGCCTCGTGGCAGCAGAGGCTGCGGCGGTGCTCGACCGCGAGGTGCTGACCCTGCGGCGAAACTTCACGGAGATGTTTGGATACCTGCAGCGCGGCGAAAAGATTCCGGTCGAGCGACGCGTCTGCTTCCGAAACGACTCGGCCCGTGCCGTCAAGGCCGCCACCGAGGTGGTCGAGAACCTGTTCGTCGCCTGCGGCGCCCGCGCCGCGTTCGAGGACCATCCCATCAACCGGCATTTTCAAGACGTTCATGCCATCCGGCTGCACCACGCCAATGGACCCGATGGGCCCGCGGCCAACATGGGCGGCGTGTTGTTCGGGAAGCAGAACACCGACTTCTTCATCTAACGGGCATGGATGATGCGGCACGCAGAAAAAAGATCGAGCAGCTCGGAGACGAGCTCTACAGCGCCCTGCGTGCGCGCCATACCCTCGCACCGTTGACCGATCGCTGGCCGGACATCACGATCCCGGATGCGTACCACGTGTCGCTGCGCATGGTGAGTCGTCGCATCGAAGAGGACGGCGAGCGCATCATCGGAAAGAAAATTGGCGTCACCAGTCGCGCAGTACAGGAGATGCTCGGCGTCTTTCAACCCGACTTCGGTTACCTCACCGATCGGATGCTCTATCCGAACGGTGGGCCCATGCCGATAAGCGAGCTTCTGATTCAGCCACGGGCCGAAGGCGAGATTGCCTTCAAGCTAAACAAAGAGTTGAACGGTCCCGGGGTCACCAACGACGACGTGATCGACGCGACCGAATACGTGATGCCGTGCTTCGAGGTAGTCGACAGCCGCATCCGTGACTGGAAGATCAAGATCCAAGACACCATCGCCGACAATGCGAGCTGCGGATTGTTCGTCCTCGGCGACCAACACGTCGATCCATCGAGCGTCGACTTCCCAGGTCTCCAGATGCGCGTGTACAAGAACGACCGTTTTCTCAGCGAGGGCCGGGGCTCGGCCGCGCTCGACTCGCCGCTCAATTGCGTGAGTTGGTTGGCCAATACGTTGTCGGAGTACGGCATCACGTTGAAGGCGGGCGATGTCGTGCTTTCCGGCTCGCTGGTTCCCCTCGAGCCCGTGGTCGCGGGAGACGAGATGTTTCTCGAGGTGGACGGCATGGGGACCGCATCGGTGCGATTCACCTAGGAGAGGCAGAGATGACGACCAAAGTAAAGGCGGCGATCATAGGTTCCGGAAACATCGGGACCGATCTGCTCTACAAGGCGCTTCGAAGCGAGATCATCGAGCCGGTCTGGATGGTCGGCATCGACCCCGAGTCGGAGGGGCTCAAACGAGCAGCGGAGCTCGGTCTGAAGACCACGTCCGACGGGGTCAAAGGCCTCGAGCCGCACATCGTGGAGGACCAGGTCAAAATTGCGTGGGACGCGACCAGCGCATACGTGCACCGCTCGAACAACGACGTCGTGAAGAAATACGGTGTCAAGATGGTCGACCTGACGCCGGCCGCAATCGGTCCTTTTTGCGTGCCTCCCGTGAACCTCGAGGAGATGATGGGCCGCCGCGAGCAAAACGTGAACATGGTGACCTGCGGCGGCCAGGCGACGATTCCAATGGTTGCGGCCGTGAGCCGAGTGCAGGCCGTCGAGTACGCCGAGATCATCGCGACGGTTGCGTCGAAGTCGGCAGGGCCAGGTACGCGCAAGAACATCGACGAGTTCACGCGCACGACGGCCAGGGGTGTCGAGGTCGTCGGAGGCGCCAAGCGCGGCAAGGCCATCATCATCATCAACCCAGCGGAGCCGCCGCTCATCATGCGCGACACGATTCACTGCCTGACGGTCGATCCTCCCAAAGAGGAGCAAATCGTGGAGTCTGCGCAGCGGATGATCGCAGAAGTGCAGAAATACGTCCCCGGCTACACCCTCAAGAACGGGCCCGTCTTCGATGGAAACCGAGTGTCGTTCTTCATGGAGGTCGGGGGCTTGGGCGACTTCCTTCCGAAGTACGCCGGCAATCTAGACATCATGACGGCAGCGGGATTGCGGACGGCCGAGCTCATCGCCGAAGAGATTCTGAGAGCGGAGGCAGCATGAACCTACGAGGCAAGAGCGTCACTCTACACGACATGAGCCTGCGCGATGGGATGCATCCGCAGCGTCACCAGTTGACCACGGACCAGATGGTGGAAGTTTCGACCGCGCTCGATGCGGCGGGGGTGCCGTTGATCGAGGTGACACACGGAGACGGGCTGGGCGGTGCGTCGGTCAACTACGGGTTCCCTGCGGCAACCGATGAAGAGTACCTGCGCGCCGTGGTGCCCAAGATGAAGAAGGCGAAGATTTCCGCGTTGCTCCTACCCGGCATCGGCACGGTCGACCACTTGAGGATGGCACACGACTGCGGTGTGCACACGATCCGCGTGGCTACCCACTGCACCGAAGCCGACGTCTCCGAGCAGCACATCGATCTCGGTCGCAAGATGGAGATGGACACGGTGGGTTTCTTGATGATGGCGCACATGATCGAGCCCGAGCCCCTACTGGAGCAGGCGAAGCTCATGGAAAGCTACGGCGCCAACTGCATCTACATCACGGACTCCGCTGGTTACATGCTCCCCGACGACGTGACCGCGCGTGTCGCGCTATTTCGGGACGAGCTGAAGCCCGACACCGAGGTGGGCTTCCACGGCCACCACAATCTGCACATGGGAATCGCCAATTCGCTCGCCGCAATCGAAGCCGGTGCGGGGCGCATCGACGGCTCGGTGGCGGGCATGGGAGCTGGCGCTGGCAATACGCCACTCGAGGTGTTCGTCGCGGTGCTCCACCGGATGGGTGTCGAGACCGGCGTGGACATGTGGAAGCTGATGGATGTCGCCGAGGACATCGTCTATCCCCTGATGACCCACAAAGTCCGGGCTGACCGCGACTCTCTCACACTCGGATACGCCGGGGTGTATTCGTCGTTCTTGCTGCATGCCAAGCGGGCTGCGGAAAAGTACGGGCTCAAGTCGACCGACATTCTGGTCGAGCTAGGGCGCCTGAACACGGTCGGTGGGCAAGAAGACATGATCGAGGACGTCGCGCTGACCATGAAGAAGGCAGGCGCGGCTGCGGAGTGATCGCGTGAGCGGGTTGGAAGCATTTCGGCAGGAAGCGCGCGCCTGGATTCGAGAGAACGCGCCCCGGTCGCTTTGGGGCACCAGCGGCAGCGGTCCGTTCGAAGGCTATTTCGGGGGATCCAAATGCGAGGAGAGCGATCCCGACCTGCTCCTCTGGCGCGACCGAGGCATCGAAAAGGGATGGACTGCACCGAGCTGGCCGACGGAGTACGGCGGAGCGGGCTCGAGTCGCGCCCAAGAGGACGTGATTCATGCCGAGATGAAGGCGATTGGGGTTCCCCGGCCGGTGGCAGGGCAGGGCCTCGCGATGTTCGGTCCGGTTCTGCTCGAGTACGGTACGCACGCCCAGAAGCTCCAGCACCTCCCGAGGATTGCACGGGGGGAGGTGCGCTGGTGCCAGGGCTACTCGGAGCCGAACGCAGGCTCGGACCTCGCGAACTTGCAACTCAAGGCCGAGCGTGACGGCGATTGGTACGTGCTGAACGGGCAGAAGATCTGGACCTCGCATGCACATTTGAGCGATTGGATTTATTGCCTGGTGCGGACCGACTCGAGCGCGCCGAAAAAGCAGATGGGCATCTCGGTGATGCTGGCGGACTTGGAGACACCGGGCATCACGGTGCGGCGCATCGATCTCATCAGCGGTTATTCTCCCTTTTGCGAGACCTTTTTCGACGACGTCCGAGTTCCGGCCGCCAATCTCGTCGGCGAGGAGAACGAAGGCTGGACGATTGCCAAGTCGATTCTAGGGCACGAGAGGTCCTCGATCGGACGTTCGATCGCGCGCCAACCTGGTTCGGCGCAGCGGGAGGTCGTGGCCAGAGCGCGCAAGCATCTCGACGTCGCCGACGGCGCCATCGCCGATCCGTTGCTTCGCGACGAGATCGCGGCTCTCGGCATGCGCGAGGAAGCGTTTCACTTGATGCTCGCCCGAATTCAGCAGAGCGCCGAGAGCGGCACTCCGGGGCCCGAGGGGTCGGTGACCAAGATCGTGGGAAGCGAGCTCAAGCAATGGCGATATGAGCTCGGTATGAAGGTTGCGGGCATGCAGGGCCTTGGTTGGGAAGGTCCGGGCTTCGACGACGAGGACGTTCAGTACACGCGCGAGTGGTTGCGCTCACGCGCGTCCACGATAGAGGGGGGCTCGTCGGAGATTCAGAAGAACATCGTGTCGAAGCGAGTGCTCGGATTGCCGGAGGGAAAGAAGTGAGCGGGCATGAAGTCCCGTCGCTACTCCTCGACGACGAGCAGAAGATGCTCTCGAGGACGGCCGGTGAGCTCATCCGCGAGCGCGCTCCGGCAGCCCGCATTCGTGCTTTTCGAAACACCAAAGATCCAGTGGGGTTTTCGAGGGAGCTCTGGAAGGAGATGGCGGATCTCGGCTGGATCGGGCTGCAGATCCCGGAAGCCTACCAGGGCATGGGCCTCGGGTTCTTCGACCTCTGCGTGATCTTGGAGCAGACCGGGCGCGAGCTCATGCCGGAGCCGTTCGTCTCTACGCTGCTGCTCGGCACCCAGGCGCTCCTGCTCGGTGGAACTGAGGCACAGAAGCGGTCCTTGCTCCCTGGCGTTGCTTCCGGAGAGCTCGTGCTGGCGGTGGCCTACGACGAGCCGAGCACCCCTCCGAGCTCGCGCAAGTCCGCCGTGGTGGCTGAACGATCGGCCGATGGATTCGAGCTCAGTGGCGAGAGAGCGCACGTTCTCGATGCACACGTTGCGGACCGCATCCTCGTGTTGGCGGCGACATCCGAAGCCGGGTCGACACTTTTCCTCGTCGATCCCGCGCGAGCTGAAGTGAGCACCACCCGTCAGTATCGCGTCGACGGTCTCAATGCGGCAATCGTCCGGTTCGACCGGCTGAGCGTGGGTGCCGACGACGTCGTCGGTACGCTCGACGGCGGCTCCTCACTGCTCGATGCCGTGCTCGACCGTGCTGCGGTGGGTCTGGCGGCGCAGATGTTGGGCGCCTCCGAGCAGGCTTTCGCAGACACCCTCGCATACCTCAAGGAGCGCGAGCAGTTCGACGTGCCAATCGGCTCGTTTCAAGCGCTTCAGCATCGGGCGGTGTCGATCTTCACCGAGATAGCGCTCACCCGGTCCGTAGTGTTGGCCGCGGCGCGTGCGATCGACGAAAAGCCAGCGGAGGTTCCCCGGCTGGCTTCGTTGGCCAAGTCCCTGGCGTCCGAGACGTTCATGCTCAGCGCGAAAGAGGCGATTCAAATGCATGGGGGTATCGGCGTCACCGACGAGCACGACATAGGGTTTTATCTCAAGCGGGCTCAGGCGGCGTATATGACTTTTGGCAAGCCCTCTCTGCACCGGCAGCGTTGGGCAGAGATCCACAACTACTAGCGACCATCATGAGAGAGTGAGAAGGACGATGAAGAGGTTCGAAGGCAAGAACGTGGTGATCACGGGGGCGGCTGCCGGCATCGGTCAGGCCACTGCCCAGCGGATTGCAGAGGAAGGCGGAACCCTCGCGCTCGTCGACTTGAACGCCGAGGGACTCGCAGGGACCAAAAAGCTCGTCGAAGACCTGGGCGCAAAGGCTTGGACATACGAATGCAACGTGACCGACGGTGTTGGCGTGAAGAAGGTGATCGACCGAGCAGCGGAGGACATGGGAGGCTTCGATACGTTGTGTCATTGCGCCGGCATTCTACGGACCTACCACACGCACAAGATGACCTTCGAGCAGTGGCATGAGGTCGTGAACGTCAACTTGAATGGCACGTTCTACGTCAATCATGCGGCGCTTCCGCACCTCTTGAAGAACCGTCACAGCGCCATCGTGAACTGCTCATCGACTTCCGCTCTGGGAAGCCATCCGTGGATGAGCGCCTATGCCGCGTCGAAGGGCGGGATCATCTCGTTCACGCGGTCTCTATACCAGGAGTATGTGAAGCAGGGTCTACGCGCGAATTGTGTCGTGCCCGGCGGCATCGCCACGGCGCTTCACGGTGACTTCAAAGCACCAGAAGGCGCCGACATGGATCTGCTCAAGGGTGCAATGCCCTTCGTCGGCTTCGCAAAGCCCCGTCACGCCGCCAGCGTCATCGCCTTCTTGGCCTCCGACGACGCGCGCTACATCAACGGCACCGAAATCCGAGCCGACGGCGGCGCCCTCTCCTAGTCCAGGTGGCCGCGGACGAAGGGGAGGTAGGTGGGGTGCCAGAAGCGATCGCGTACGAATGCCTCGATGTCGTCGGGGATGTTCTGACGGCGAGCAACACCGTCCTCGATCGCTCGTTGCACGACCCGGGTCGCCACACGGACGGACGTTTCCTGTAGATCACTCACCGGGGGGTAGATCAAGCCTCCCTCGACGTACTTCTCGATGGTGTAGTCTGCGAGAGCCTGAGACGCCTCGAGCACCATGCCATCGGTGATCGCCCTCGCATCACTGAGAATGGCCCCAAATCCGAGCCCAGGGAAAATGAAGGCGTTGTTGCCTTGCCCGATGGGATGCGTGACGCCTCCCATCATGACGGGCTCGAACGGGCTTCCGGTCGCGACGATCGCCTGCCCATCGGTCCAGCGAAAAATGTCGACGGGCTTGGCTTCTGCGGAGCTCGTGGGATTCGATAGGGGAAAGATGATCGGCCACTTGTGATTGTCGGCCATCGCCCGGACGACCTCTTCATCGAAAGCCCCCGGACGGCCTGAAAGCCCGAGTAGCACCGTGGCTTGGGCGTTTCGAATCGTCTCGACCAAGTCGGGCAACTCTCCTGCAAACTCCCAGTCCTGGATGGCGTCGCGGTCATGCGCGAACTCGCGCTTGTAGCCTTCGATGTCACGATCGGTGACCAACAGCCCCTTGGAGTCCAGCACGAAAACCCGCGCCTTGGCCTCTTCCGCGCTCAGCCCTGCCCGCACCAGACCCTCTCGCACGGCCCACGCCACGCCCACGCCCCCTGCGCCTGCGCCGTGAATGACGAATACCTCGTCTCGCAAGCTTTCCTCGCGGAGGTGACAAGCGGCGAGGATCCCGGCGAGTGCGACCGCACCGGTGCCCTGGATGTCGTCATTGAAGGAAGGGCCGCGGTCCCGGTACCGTTCGAGCACCGTAAATGCTGCGCTCTTCGAGAGATCCTCCCACTGAATCACCGCATCGGGCCAGCGGCTCCATACGGCATCGACGAAGCGGTCCAAGAACTTGTAGTAGTCCTCTCCGCGCAGGCGTTTCTGACGCACGCCGAGGTAGTTGTTGTCGTTGATGAGATCCATGCGGTCCGTCCCAACATCGAGAGCGACGGGCATGGTGTGAAATGGGCTGACACCGCCCGCCACCGTGTAGAGCGCCATCTTGCCGATCGGAATCGCAAGCCCTCCGTACCCCTGGTCCCCGATGCCGAGAATGGCCGAAGAGTCGGTGGCGACGATCATCCGCACGTCTTCCATCGGATAGCATTCGAGGGTCAGCGCAGCCCTGTCGATGTTGAGAGGCGAAATCGAAAGCCCGCGGGGATTCTGGTAGAGCGCGCTGAACTGCTGCACCGCGGCGCCTACTGTGGGGGTGTAGACGATGGGTAGCATCTCATCGAGGTGCTTTTCGAGAAGCGCATAGAAGAGTATTTCCTGGCGCTCCTGCACTGCTCGAAGGTATTGGTATTTGTCGATGTCGGTCGGGGCCTGCACGAAGCCTTCGTAGACGCGTGCGATCTGTTGCTCGAGGGTATTGAACTGAGGTGGAAGGAGACCGTCCAGTCTCAATGCCACACGTTCCTCGTAGCTGAACGCCGTTCCTTTGTTGCTCAGCACCAACCGAAGCAGCGCGATGCCGTCCAGGTAGACCTCCATGTACTTGCGTCCACGTTCGTCTTCCTTGAGGTCAAACAGCCTACTGACGCGTTTGCGGGGCATCGAGATTCCTTTCGTCAAGCGCCTTCGATCGCGGCGATGACTGCATGTGCCATTTCGGTCGTTCCCAGTGAGCGCTGACCACCGCTCAGGTCGGCAGTACGAAGCCCGTTGTCGAGAACCTTCTGCACGGCCCCCTCGATGGTCTTGGCATCTTCATCGAGATCGAGGCTGTGGCGGAGCAGCATCGCGGCGCTGAGAATCGTTCCAAGCGGGTTCGCCACCCCTTTGCCGGCGATGTCCGGTGCGGAACCGTGAATCGGCTCGTAGACACCGAGCGTACCCTCACCGAGAGAGGCACTCGGAAGGAGCCCGAGGGAGCCAGTCAATACTGCGCCCTCGTCCGACAAGATGTCTCCAAACATGTTGCCGCTTACGATGACGTCGAAGGACGCCGGCTCCGTCACGAGCCGCATCGCAGCCGAGTCCACGAGCTGGTGATCGAGCTCGATGTCTGGGTTCTTCTTCGCGATTTCCGTGGCAACCTCTCGCCACACCTGCATCGTTGCCAGCACGTTGGCCTTGTCGATGGAGGTGACACGCTTGCGCCGCTTTCTGGCCACGTCGCATGCTAGCTGCACGATGCGGGCGATTTCGTTCTCGTCGTACACCATCGTGTCGAAGCCGGTGCGCAAGCCGTTCCGAACTTCCTTGCCCTTGGGTTGGCCGAAATAGATGCCGCCGGTGAGCTCGCGGACGAACACCAGGTCCACGCCGCGCAACCGCTCGGGCCGCAGCGGCGACGCAGCTTCGAGACCGCGAAAGAGCTTCACGGGCCGCACGTTCGCGAACAGCTTCAGCGCCTTCCGCATGCCCAACAAGCCCTGTTCGGGACGAACTTCCGCGGTGGGGTCGTCCCACTTCGGTCCTCCCACCGCGCCGAGGAGCACCGCGTCCGAGCTTCGGCACGCTACGATGGTGTCGTCAGGCAATGGCACTCCCGTCTCGTCGATCGCGATGCCGCCAATCAGATGAGTGGAGAACGTGAAAGTATGTCCGGACTTGCGCTCGACGGCTTCGAGAACCTGCCGAGTCGCATCGACGATCTCGGGTCCAATTCCATCGCCGGGAAGGAGTGTAATCTTTGCTTTCATTTATCCTTACCTATGGAGGTCGGCCATGATGCATGGCGCACGTTCGAAGGGCAATCACCAAGTCCGGGCGATCGGCTCCTCGGCGCGCTTTTGATCCTTCGCTCGTTGCAGAGTCAGTCCGTACTCGATGCTGTCGATCAGTGCTTGCAACGAGGCTTCGATGATGTTGCTCGATGCACCCACCGTGCTCCACGTGTCGTGTGCCGACTGGCTGTCGATGAGCACTCTGGTGGTCGCGCCCGTTCCGCTGTGCCCATCGAGAATCCGTACCTTGTAGTCGCTGAGATGAATGTCCGCCACCTCGGGGAAAGACGGAAGCAACGCCTTGCGTAGCGCCGAGTCGAGAGCGCTCACGGGTCCATTGCCCTCGCCCGCGGTATGAACTACCTCGTCGCCGATCTGGACCTTGACGGTGGCTTCGGCGAACATTCCGCCGCCACGCCGGCGTCCAACGCCGGCCTGAAAATCGAGGACTTCGAAAGGCGGCTCGTAGCCGGACTGCTGCCGAGCCATCAGTAGGGCAACGGAGGCTTCCGCCGCCTCGTATGCAAATCCCTTCGCCTCGAGCTCCTTGATCTTCTCGAGCACCCGACCGCCATGATCCGTGTTGACCTCGAGGCCTAGCTCCTCCGCCTTGCTGAGCACGTTACTGCGTCCCGAGAGCTCGCTGACCACGACGCGCGACGTGTTCCCGACCAGGGAAGGGTTGACGTGCTCGTACGACTCGGGGTGCCTGCGGATGGCCGAAACGTGAACGCCGCCCTTGTGAGCAAATGCGCTTCGGCCCACGTATGCTGCGTGATCGTTCGGACTCAAGTTGGCGATCTCTGCCACGAAATGCGCGAGATCGTAGAGTTGGCTGAGACCGCCCTCCGGTAAGCACTGAAGGCCGAGCTTCAGCTCGATGTCCGGGATGATCGAGCACAGGTTCGCGTTGCCGCACCGCTCTCCGTATCCGTTGATCGTACCCTGCACGTGATGCGCGCCCGCACGTACGGCCGCGACCGAGTTTGCTACACCGCACTCGCCATCGTTGTGGGCGTGAATGCCGAGGCGGGCCTCGGGTAGGGCAGCTCGGACGGCCTGCACGATGCGTTCGACCTCCCAAGGCATCGAGCCGCCGTTCGTGTCACAAAGGACGAGGGTCTCTGCACCGTTCCCGGCGGCGGCCCTCAACGTCTCGAGGGCATACTCGGGATCGGATTTGTACCCGTCGAAAAAGTGCTCGGCGTCGTAGATGACGCGTCGACCATTGTCGCGAAGAAACGCCACGCTATCGCCGACCATTCGCAGATTCTCTTCGAGGCTCGTGCGCAATATCTGCGTGACATGCATGTCCCACGACTTCCCGAAGATGGTGCAGACGGGTGTCTGTGCGAGTAGAAGCGTGTGAAGCTGTTTGTCGTCTTCGGCGCGGAGTTGCGCTCGGCACGTCGAGCCGAACGCGGTCAGGGTAGAGCGCTTCCACTCGACGTCTTTGGCTCGCTCGAAGAACTCCACGTCTTTCGGGTTCGAGCCCGGCCAGCCGCCTTCGATGAATGCGACGCCCAACGAATCCAGGTGCGTGGCAATCCGCAGCTTGTCGTCGCAGGACAGGCTCATGCCCTCCATCTGTGTGCCGTCACGCAGTGTCGTGTCGTAGACCTCCACGACGGGCCCCGAGCCGTTAAGTCCGCTGTTGCTCATAGCGACTGATCTGATCCTCGAAAGAGAGGAGATATCCGAGTTGGTCGATGCCTTCGAGCAGGCAATGTTTGGAGAAATCGTCGATCGGGAAAGTCGACTCGATGCCCCCCGGGGCCTTCACCGTTTGGCTGAGCAGGTCGATCGTGATCTTGGTGGAGCGATCGCGCCGTACCGCCTCCATCAGTTGCTTGTGCGTTTCCGGGCCGACTTCGACTGGCAATAGGCCGTTCTTGAGAGCGTTGCTCTTGAAGATGTCGGCGAACCCCGTCGAAATGATCGCGCGAAAACCCCAACCGACCAAAGCCCAGGGAGCGTGCTCCCGGGAGGAACCGCTTCCGAAGTTGTCTCCCGCGATTAGAATCTCGGCCCCCTGAGACTCGGGCTCGTTCAGCACGAAATCCGGATTTGGCGACCCATCCTTGAGGTAGCGCCAATCGCAAAAGAGACTGTCCCCGAGACCATGCTTGTCGGTCACCTTGAGAAAGCGTGCCGGGATTATCTGGTCCGTATCCACGTTGTCGGCCGGAAGTGGAACCGCGTGCGATGTCAATGTGGTGAATTTCGCCATGTCTGAGCCTTTCACGCGAGGAGTAAGCTTCTCGGGTCGACGACCTCACCGGCCACGGCCGCCGCGGCAGCGGTCAGTGGCGAGGCCAAGAACGTCCGGCCGCCCTTGCCTTGCCGGCCCTCGAAGTTGCGGTTCGAGGTGCTGACTGCGTACTGACCGGGCTCGAGGTTGTCCCCGTTCATCGCGATACACATCGAGCATCCGGGCTCCCGCCATTCAGCGCCTGCGTCTCTGAATATCTGGTCGAGACCTTCCGCCTCTGCTTGTTTCTTCACGTCGTGAGAGCCCGGCACCACGAGGGTGCGCACGCCTCGGGCGACCTTGCGGCCGCTCAGCAGACCGGCTGCCAGACGCAGATCACTGATACGCGAGTTGGTGCATGAACCGATGAAGACGACGTCGATCTTCTTGCCAAGCAAGGGCTCGCCTGGCTCGAGCGCCATGTATTTCAGGGCCTTCTCGAAGGCCGCGCGCCGTGAAGGATCTTCGAACGAATCCGGTGTCGGCATCGTCTGGTTGATCGCCATGCCCATGCCCGGATTCGTACCGTACGTGATCATCGGCTCGAGCTTGTTCGCGTCGATGGTGACGGTCTTGTCGAAGGTAGCGCCCTCGTCGGTGCGAAGCTCCCGCCAACGCGCGACTGCGGCATCCCATTCGGCGCCTTTCGGGACGCGATCGCGTCCCTCGAGATATGCGAACGTCGTGTCGTCCGGCGCGATCATGCCTGCGCGCGCACCGGCTTCGATGCTCATGTTGCAGACCGTCATGCGCCCGTCCATGTCCAGGCCGCGAATCGCAGACCCGGTGTATTCGATGACGTGGCCGGTCGCGCCGCCGGTCCCGATCTGCGCACATAGCGCCAGGATGATGTCCTTGGCGGTGACGCCCGGCATCAGTCGTCCGTCCACGCGCACCTCGAAGGTCTTGGGCTCGCGTTGCAACAAGCACTGCGTGGCCAGCACGTGCTCCACCTCGCTGGTCCCGATACCAAACGCCAGCGCTCCGAACGCGCCATGGGTCGACGTATGACTATCGCCGCAAACGATGGTCTTGCCGGGTTGCGTGAATCCGCGCTCGGGACCGATGACATGCACGATTCCGTTGCGTCGATCCCCGAGCGCAAAGAGCTCGATGCCGAACTCTTTGCTATTCTGCTCGAGCTGTGCGAGTTGCGCTTTCGCTTGGTCGTCGATGACCCACAAGGACTTCGGCAGGGTCGGGGTCGAGTGATCCATCGTCGCGACCGTCTTGTCCGGGCGACGCACTTCGAGGCCCCGTTCGCGAAGCCCGGTGAAGGCTTGGGGTGACGTCACCTCGTGAATGAGATGAAGGTCGATGTAGAGGACCGCCGGACGACCCGGCTCCTGAACGACCACGTGCTCGTCCCATACCTTCTGAAATAGCGTTTTTGGTTCCATGGTGCTCGTCATGCAGCGCTCCCTGCTGCCTTGCTTTCGTTTCTGGTTCCCTGTTTGAGCGCGAGGATGCGATTGATCGCGGCGACGTAGGCCTTGGCGCTCGCGACGATGATGTCGGTATGCGCCCCATGGCCGTGAAACACGCGTGCCCGCGATTGCTCGTACTGAGGATTGATCTTGTCTGGCGGGAAATCGTGCTCGCCCGGCACGACCCTGACGCTCACCTCGCCGAGCGCATCGATGCCTTCCGTGACGGACTGCACGTTGTACTCGAGCAAGGTGCAAGGGACGTTCACGAGCGACTGAATCGCCTTGTACACTGCATCGACCGGGCCCGTCCCAACCTCTGCTGCGATGCGCGTCTGCCCGTCCGGTCCGACTAGGCGAACGGTGGCGGTCGGCATGCCGGTTCCGCAACCGACCTGAATCTTGTCGAGCTTCCAGTATTCGGTTGGTTGGTAGAGCTCATCGCTGATCAGGGCAACCAAGTCTGCGTCGGTGATGAACTTCTTCTTGTCCGCGAGCTTCTTGAATCGGGCGAAGGCCTTGTCCAGGCCGTCGCCGGATACGGGATAGCCGAGCTCCGTCAAACGGTTCGCGAAGGCGTGCCTGCCGGAATGCTTCCCGAGGACGAGCTGCGTCTTGCCTGCGCCGACGGTTTCAGGACGCATGATCTCGTAGGTCTCCTCGTGCTTGAGCATGCCGTCTTGATGAATGCCCGCTTCGTGCGCGAACGCGTTCGCGCCGACGATGGCTTTGTTCGGTTGGACGACCATGCCGGTTACCTTGCTGACCAAGCGGCTCGCCCGCGTGAGCTGTGTGGCGTCGATCTGGGTGGTGATCCCGTAGAGGTCGCGACGGACGTAAAGCGCCATCACCACCTCTTCGAGCGACGCATTGCCGGCGCGCTCTCCGATCCCGTTGACGGCGACCTCGACTTGGCGTGCGCCGTTTTGAACGGCAGCCAGGCTGTTGGCGACTGCGAGACCCAAATCGTTGTGGCAGTGCACGCTAATCACCGCTTTTTCGATCCCAGGGACGTTCTGTCGGATCATGGCAATCCGCTCGCCGAATTCGCCCGGGATGGTGTAACCGACCGTATCCGGGATGTTGAGCGTCGTGGCACCTGCTTCGATCGCGGCTTGCAGCGCGTCGTAAAGGAACTCCATCTCGGTACGGCCCGCGTCCTCGGGGCTGAATTCCACGTCTTCGCGAATGCTCCGAGCGTAAGAAACCATCTCCGTGATCTTCGCGAGCACTTGATCCTTGGTCATGCGGAGCTTGTGATCACGGTGGATGGGAGAGGTCGCGAGGAACGTGTGAATTCTGCCATGCTTGGCCGGTGCGACCGCCTCGGCCGCCTGGTCGATGTCGGAGGTCGTGGCACGCGCCAGGCTGCAAATCGTCGGAGGCTCTGGGACCGGACGTCCCTCGACGCCGGTCACGCCCACCGCCTCGGCAATGGTCTTGACCGCGCGCAAGTCATCCGGTGAGGCAGCAGCAAATCCTGCCTCGATGATGTCGACACCCAGTCGCGATAGGGTCTTCGCCACCTCTAGCTTCTCGGACGAGGTCATCGTCGCGCCAGGTGATTGCTCTCCATCGCGGAGAGTCGTGTCGAAGATCCGTACGTGATCGGGTTGCATGGTTTCATTCTCCTGACGCCGAGCCAACGGCGCCGTCTCAGTCTCCCTGTTTGATCTCTACCGGGTCGACGAAGGGCATCATCGACCGAAGCTTCGCACCGACTTGCTCAATCGGCTGTTCTTGTTCGGCGTGGCGCTTGGCCCGGAACTCGGGGCGGCCGTTTTCGTTTTCTTCGATCCATCGCTTCGCGAAGGTGCCGTCCTGGATCTCCGCCAGAATGTCTTTCATGGCTTTCTTGCTGGCCTCTCCGATGACTCGGGGTCCGCTGACGTAGTCACCCCACTCGGCAGTGTCCGACACGGAGTAGCGCATGTAGTTGAGACCGCCTCGATACATGAGGTCCACGATCAGCTTGAGCTCGTGCAGACACTCGAAGTACGCGAGCTCCGGCTGGTAACCCGCCTCCACCAAGGTCTGGAAGCCTGCTTTCACCAGCTCCGAGCAGCCGCCACACAGCACGGCCTGCTCTCCGAAGAGATCGGTCTCGGTCTCCTCTTTGAACGTGGTGGTGAGGACGCCCGCGCGGGCGCAGCCGATGCCGGCTGCGTAGGACATGGCCAGCGCGTCGGCGCTCCCGGTGGCATCCTGATGGACCGCGAGAAGAGCCGGTACGCCGCCACCTTCCTGATACGTCTCCCGCACCCGATGTCCGGGACTCTTGGGAGCCACCATGCCGACGTCGACGTTCTTCGGCGGCTCGATCGTGCCGTACCGAATGTTGAAGCCGTGGGCAAACATCAGCATGTTGCCCGCCTCCAAGTTGGGCTCGATGTGCTGCTCGTAGATGGCCGGTTGCGAGGTATCGGGCGCCAAGATCATCACGACGTCCGCCTCTTTGACCGCGTCGCCGACCGATCGGACCGACAGACCCGCTGCCTCCGCCTTGGCCTTGCTCTTGCTGCCGTCCTGCAAGCCCACGCGAACGTCTACGCCGCTTTCCTTCAAGTTGAGCGCATGCGCGTGGCCTTGGCTACCATAGCCGATGATCGCCACTTTCTTGCCTCGGATCAACGAGAGGTCGGCGTCCTTGTCATAACGAATCTGGGTCATGTGTCTCTCTACTTCTCCAACTAGGGGTTATGCCGCTGAGCTGCGGGAGGCAGGCACCGTGGGATGGGCCAGCTCGTGCTTCTCGACGCCGCGAGTCATCGCGACTGCACCAGTCTGAACCAACTCCAAGATTCCAAACGGACGTAGAACCGAGACGAGGCCTTCTACCTTGTCCTGCGGCCCCGTGATTTCGATCGTGAGGCGATCAGGCGACATGTCGATTGCCCGGGCGCGAAACACTTCACAGATTCTCAAAATCTCGTCGCGCTGCTGTCGGTTGCAGTTGACCTTGATCAAGGCGAGTACGCGACTGATGGTCTGCTTGTGTGTGATGTCGTCCACCCACAAGACGTTGACCATTTTGTAGAGATTAGCCTCGATTCGCTTGGCCGTATCCTCGTCCGCCTCACATACGATCGTCATTCGCGACACGCCTGGCTCGTGCGTCGCGCCGACGTTGAGTGAGTCGATGTTGAAGCTCCGCCGACGGAACAGAGAAGCGACGCGATTCAACACGCCGGGCTTGTCCTCCACGAAGACAGCAAACGTGCGTTTGACCGACTGTGACATCATTCGTCCTCCCCGGTTTCGAAGATCGGGTTGTGGGCTTGCTCGCCCGGCTTGTACGGCCGTTCGATCATGTCTTGAAGGTTGGCTCCTGCAGGAACCATTGGATACACCGAGTCCTCTTGCTCCACACGGAAGTCGATGACGACGGTTCCCTCGCTCGCTTCGGCCGTGCGAACCGCCTCTTCCACTCCGGAACGCGTCTCGACGCGGAGGCCCATCAATCCGTGGGCTTCGGCGATCTTCACGAAGTCCGGGCTGCGTAGAGGCGTCGCGACGTAGCGGCCCCCGAAGAAGAACTCCTGCCACTGCCGCACCATGCCCAAAAATCCATTGTTGATGATGGCCACGTTGACCTTGATGCCCTCCTGTGCGCAGGTGGAGAGCTCGGCTTGCGTCATCTGAAATCCGCCGTCGCCGCAGATGACCCACACCGAGTCGTTGGGTTGCGCAAACTTCGCGCCGATGGCCGCGGGGAGCGCAAAGCCCATGGTTCCGAGGCCGCCGGACGTGATCAGCTTCCTCGGATAGTCGTGCTTGTAGTACTGCGCTTCCCACATCTGGTGTTGGCCGACGTCGGTGACGACGAGCGCCTTGCCTTCGGTGAAGCGGTATAGATCATGAATCACGTGTGCGGCGTAGAGCTTGCCCAAGTCCGGCAGGTTGTTGATGTCACGCACCGCGGAATTGCCTTTGAGATCGTCGATGTAGGCCAGCCAATCGGGGCGATCGCACCGCTCGACGTGCAACAGGAGCTCCTGCAAGACCGTGCGAGCATCGCCGACGATCGGAACGTCGACCCGGACGTTCTTGTTGATCTCCGCGGGGTCGAGCTCGATGTGGATTTTCTTCGCGCCGGGGGCGTAGGTCTTCAGATTGCCCGTCACGCGATCGTCGAAGCGCATGCCCACTGCGATGATCAGGTCCGCATCCTGAATGGCTTTGTTTACCCAGCTTTCTCCGTGCATTCCCATCATGCCGAGATTGCGCGGATGAGTTGCCGGAAACCCGCCGAGACCGAGCAAAGTGCAAGCGACGGGAATGTTCGTCTTCTCGATGAACTGGAGGAGCGTTTCCGTGGCCTGTGACTTGATGACGCCTTGGCCGGAGAAGAGGATGGGGCGCTTCGCATTCCTGATGAGGCCAACGGCGTCCTCGAGTTGCTCGGCGAGCGGCGTGTAGTCCGGTCGGTATCCCGGCAAGACGATCTCGTCGTCGTCCCATTCGAAAGTGCAGTCTTGCTGTTGCGCATCCTTGGTGATGTCGACCACGACCGGGCCCGGCCGACCCGACCGCGCGATGTAGAACGCCTCGCGAATGGTAGGTGCGATTTGCTCGGGCTTGGTCACCAGGTAGTTGTGCTTGGTGACGGGGATGGTGCAGCCGGTGATGTCGGTCTCCTGAAACGCGTCACTGCCGATTAGCTGCGAGGGGACCTGACCCGTGATGCACACCATCGGAATCGAGTCCAGCATGGCCGTCGCAATGCCGGTCACCAGATTGGTGGCGCCTGGTCCGGAAGTCGCGATGCAAACACCAACCTGTCCCGATGCGCGCGCGTACCCGTCAGCCATGTGCGAGGCGCCTTGCTCGTGGCGTGTCAACACGTGGTGGATCGGGTACTGAATCATCGCGTCATATGCCGGCATGATCGCGCCGCCCGGGTAGCCGAAGCAGACTTCGACCCCTTCGCGTACGAGCGATTCCCAGATGATCTGAGCTCCGGAGAGCGATTCGCCGATGCGATTTTTTAGCTTGGGATTCGGGGGTGTCACGAGTGTCTCCTTCGATGGTGGCTGGCTCCGCGTAGTGGATTTGGCGCAGCATTCAAGCAGCACGCGCTCGATGAAAAAGGCGTTGGGCCGAGTTGCGGCCATGCACGTTCCAGCGGCTCGAGCTGCGATGGCCCACGGCAAGTGCTAGAGCCTGTATTTTTGCGATGTGTCTGTTCGTTCATGGGTCTACGGCAAGAAAAAAGCCCCCGCATGCTCGATGCGGGGGCCAGAAGTTGAGTGGGTCGGTCTGTGGGTGGTCCTGGTCCCCGCCTATGCCTGAGTAACTAGCAGGAGGCTAATAATGGGGCTTACTACGACTACAACACCGCCCACGACGCTCGCCCGCCGAGCATCTGAGTCAGTCGTCATAACCGCATGCAGGAACATTACACGCCATTGTGCTGCCAACCCCCGATACGGTCAAGGGGTCACTCTCTACCCTCCCAAGCCATCGCAATTACCCGGCTTCTCAGACGAAGATCGCAGCACCTCGGCCGCACCCGTCACGATACCCGAGCGCCGCTTCGAAACGTCGTCAACAGATCGCTGCGATCTTTCAGCTAGAACAGCTCTAGTTTCCAGTAGTTGAGGGGGCGGAGAGTGTCCCCCTCGAGCTCCAGGGCCATGGCAGTGTCGGGGTGGCAGAAGGGGCCGGGGGCGTCGGCTGGGATGCTGCGCTCGAGGGCCGTGACGAGCCCGGACGACGACACATAGACGACGTCGATCGGGAAGGGGACACCGGCGTTGGTGATGCATACGGTGCCTTCGGTCGGGAATACGAGAAGCAGAGCTTCACCGTCACCGAGGGCACCGTGAAGTCGGAGGCCTTCTTGCCGGGTGTGCTCGGTGTCGGCGATCGTGATCGCGAGCTCGAGCCGCACGTTGCCTTCGCCATCGACGAGACGGCCTCGCGCGCCAGCCTCGCCGTCGCCGCAGCTTGCCACCCACACCGCCAAGCACAGGATGACCATCCTAGCCCGACTCATAGCGACCTCAGGAACGCGAGAAGCGCGGCTTTCCGCGCTTCGGTCAGCTCGACGACCCGGTCGCGGGCCGCGGACGCTTCTCCGGCATGTGCGTCGATCGCCTCCCGTAGCGTGGCCGCCCGCCCGTCGTGAAAGTAGGGCGCCGTCCGGCTGATGCCCCACAGAGGCGGCGTACGGAGCTCACGGATTCCTGCGTCGCCTTCTTCGATCCCGAGGGAGTCCGATTCGGCTACGTCGTGAAGCAGCAGGTCGGTGTACGCACGAACCTCGGTTCCGTCTTCCGTCTCGAGGAGTGGCACGTGGCACAGCGCGCAGCCTACCTCTACGAACACGCGTTCGCCCTCGGCTTCAGCGACCAGATCGACTTGATTGCGCGGAGGCGGGGCTAGCAACGCGAGAAACGCAGTGAGGCGGTCGATGGTGAGCGCGTCGACCTCCGGATCCATGATGCCATCCTCGTCTTGCAAGACGCCCCTGGAGAAGCCGGGCTCATCGGGAAGGGTGATGCCGAGCTCGCCGCTGAGAGCGTCCCGTACGAACTCGCGGAGCGAGGGCACCGATGCTTTCCAGCCGAATCGGCCCAGCTCCCCGCTGTCGAGCACGTGGGCCCGACCTGCAACGCCATCGCCGTCTTCGTCGTCTGGGTCCGCAAGCGCTTCGATCGTCGCCCGCGGTATCCGTTCGAGCAGGCCCAAGCCGAGCGTCGAGGGCGTCTGCCGGGGCTCGAAGAAGTTGGCCGCCACGTCCGCTTCAGGTCTCCGACCGTCGATCGCGTGCCGCGAAAGCGCAGTTCCTGCATCCGGCGCGCTGAAGCTGAAGCCCGAGAAGATGCCTTGCCTGATCACGTCGACCCCGGAAGGTCCAGCCCCGCCTATGACTGGGTCGAAATGGCAGGAGCGACACGCATCTCCGTTGAACGTCGGACCCACGCCTTCGCCGTAGGAAAAGTCTCGATCGAACAAAGCGCGACCTCGCTCGAATTGCGCTTCCTGCTCCGCGTCGAGGTCCGCAAGGGGCGCGCCATACTCTCCCGGCCGAGGCAGCTCTTCACCAGGCGGCAACGAGCCCGCCGTCTTTTGCGCAGCCCCGCCGAGTGACTCCAGAAATGCAATCAGGTCTCGTTTTTCCTCCGGATCGAGTGCCAAGTACGCATCTCGAATCGATTCGGCCTCCCCCCCATGCCATCGAATCGCCTCTTCGAGGGTCGCCGCGCGTCCGTCGTGCAGGTACGGGCTCACGGCCGTGATTCCCCACAGCGGCTGCGTCCGAAACTCCCGCCCGCTGGCCTGCCCCATTGGAAACCCGTCGGCGAGCTCGTCACCCATGTCGTGCACTAGGAGGTCCGTGTAAGCCGGTATGGCGCCGCGAGGGCCGCGCAACGACGGAACATGGCACTTTGCGCACCCAATCCGCAGAAACGATCGTTCGCCGCGTTCAGTTGCCGGGGTCGGCGCATCAGGCGCCGGGGCCGCCAGGAGCAACGAGAAACTGACCAGGTCGAACAGCTCCGACTCCGAGATCTCGGGATCCGGGACGTCATCGAGATCCACGGTCGGCTCGTCCGGTATGACCGCCTGCGCTGCGATGACCGCATCGACTCCAACGATGGCGTCGTGCGGCGCGAAAGCCGAAGCGCCCTCGAATCTCGGCAGCTCTCTCCTGCGATCATTGGACAGAGGATTCGAGGTGATGCCTAGGTGATTGAAGAGCGGGCCGCGAATGAAGAGCTCGATGCGAGCCGTCTGTGCCTTGCGTCCAAACCGCCCGACGACGCTTCCGTCGTAGTTCACCCGGCCGCTGACTCCATCGCCGTCATCGTCGTCGGGGTCCGCGAGCTCGAGGATCTCCGTGTCCGGAATTTCTGCGAGAAGGCCCGCCCCGAAAAACGGAATCGGATTGCGGGTCGCGCTGATGTTGGCCAGCGGATCGGACGGGGCTCGGCCCGATTCGAGCGAGAACTGCCGTTGCACGCCGTTCTTACCGCGCGGCACCACCGTACCTGGCAAAAGCTCGTCCCCGACGAGCAAAAAGTCCCGATAGTGGCTCGCGCCCCCACCGAGCACCGGCTTCTCGTGACAGCTCGCGCAGAACGTGACGTTGAACTCCGGTCCCAAGCCCTCGGCGGGAGTGAAACGACGCGCCGCGGCCTCTCGACCGCGCTCGAACGCAGCAATCTGCTCTTGCGTCGCCGACGGAAGAGGCGCGCCGAGCTCGGCGAAAATACCGTCTGCCACTACGAACGTCTCCTCGGACGCACAGCCAAATGCGGCCGTGACCATCACACAGAAAACGAACGCGGCGCCGGAAGCTCTTGGATGGCAATTCAGATGAAGCAAGGCGGGTCAGTCGAATATAGCCTGCGCTCTACACCGGACAATGTAAGCTCGAGGTCGGACGAAATGGAGATACTTTCCAGCAGGTTCATGCTGCATCCTCGCGATTTCGATCGCAGCTCGAAGTTCTATCGCGACGTCATCGGTCTTCATCCGATGCGGGAGTTTGGGCGAGGTGACACCCGTGGCGTCGTCTTCTTTCTCGGTGGCGGATACCTCGAGCTCACCAGCGGCCCTGTCGAGTCCCCGGCTCCGTCGACCGAGCTATGGCTTCAAGTCCGCGACGCAGCCCAGACCGAAAGCGAGCTTCGCGCTGCCGGGGTTCCGATCGTCGAGAGCGCGGTGAAGAAGCCCTGGGGATTGATCGAGCTGCGTGCTTCGGACCCCGATGGGCTGGTGCTCATTTTCGTCGAGGTCCCTCAGGATCACCCGCTGAGATTGGACCATCGCTCGATGTAGTCATCGCGCTTCGAAATCAATCGCGACCGTTTGATCGGTCACGTGAGGTGAAATGGGCCCCTTTGCCTGGCGGACCTCTTCACCGAAGACGTCCCACCAGGCTTCAGCGTCGGCACGGGTCCATCGCGCGACGTCGAGCCGATCGAGCCCGTCGGCAAGCTCTTCGCCAGATGCGGGCCGGTCGGCCTGCGACTTCGCCAAGCACGCGAAGATGAGCTCCTCGAGCCCTGACGGCAGCTCTTCCGTGCAGACCTCGGCCAAGGGTAGGGGCGTAGTATTCAGATGGTGCATGCACACCTCGATGATGGTCTTGCCGTTGAACAGATGGCGACCCGCGAGCAGGTAGTAACCAACCGCTCCGAGCGAGTAGAGATCGCTACGCGGACCGATTCCTTGCGGATCCTCGATCGCTTCCGGGCTCAGGTAGTGTGGGGTACCCTTGATCGAGAGCGTGTTCGTCTTTTCGAGGTCGTCCACTTTACCGAGGTTCTTCACGAGCCCGAAATCGAGGACTTTGGTCACGTCGGGGACCCCGCCCTGACGAGCGAGCATGATGTTGCTCGGCTTGATGTCTCGATGGATCAAGCCGCTCTCGTGTGCCTCGTTGAGAGCGAGCGCGGCATCCCTCAGTATCCTCACGACTCGTTCGACCGGCTGGGGCCCGCTCGCCTCGACGACCTGGGTCAGCGTCGCCCCATCGAGCAGCTCCATCGCGTAGTAAAATAGCCCGTCTGGGGTGCGTCCGTAGTCGTAGATGGTGACGGTATTGGGATGCGTGAGCTTCGCAGTGAGCTGCACTTCCCTGCGAAAGCGGTCCAGGGCTTCTCCATCGGAGAGCTCGGGACGAAGAAGCTTGATCGCCGTCGGGCGTTTCAGCATGCCGTGCTTGGCTTCGTAGACGACGCCCATCGCGCCTTCGCCGAGCTTCCGCTCCAGGTTGTATTGCCCGAGACTCTGGATGTCGCTGACTTCTTTGCGAAGCTTGTGAATCACACGGGAAGCCAACGCCGAGAGCCCCACCGTCAGCGTCCACCACATCGCCGTGATGATCGCCTGGGAGGTCGCGACCCGGTACTTCGAGGTGCCGTCGTATCCGAATCGTCTCCAAAGGCTCAGGTCCACGCCGAGGTAGTGCCAGTACATCGCCGCCACGAGAGGTATGCCGATGAGTATTCCGAGGATGGTGGTGCGCCGTGCAGTGCTCGGGACGAAGACGCTGCGGGCGAACATCATCAGCGCCAAGATGAACGCCGTTATCGTATCTGCGCCGACCTCGGGACGTATGCCCAGGCCCATGCCGATGTAGCCGAGACTGGTCAGGAAGATGCCGGCGTTCTCGATTCCGTGGATGGCATTGACCGAGAGCTTTCCCCGACGGCAGATCCACCAAACGCCCAGCAGGGGAAGAATGGCCGCTGCATGAATCTGAAATCCCGGCTCGGTGAGTTGCTCCTTCCAGAAACCGAAGAGCACGCCCATGATCATCCGAAACAGCAGCGCCGTGCCGCCCAACATCGCGCCGATCAAGCCAAAGGTAGCTACGCGACGCTGGAAGAACGCCCGCGCTTCGGGGTTGGAGAAGTAGGTGTTGCTACTCATGGCGGCCGCGAGCCCTCGGCGCTCGTACAACGAAATTCGAGGCCGATCCAGGCTCAGCTTCTCAGATTGTAGCCGCTGCGTAGCAGAGCGCTGGCAACCCCCAGCAAAAACACGAATGAAACGAGAACGACGGCCGCGCTGATGCCTGGTGACACGTCGGCCACGCCCAGAAAGCCGAAGCGAAGACCGTTCACCATGTAGAGCAGGGGATTGAGCCGGCTGACCGTGTGCCACGGCTCGGGCAAGAGATCGATCGAGTAGAAGACGCCGCCCAAGAAGGCGAGTGGCAGCAGAACGAAGTTGGGAAAGATCGCCAGATGATCGAACTTCTCCGCCCACAGGGCCGCAATCATGCCCAGAAGGGCAAGAGTCGCAGTCACGAAGATCGTGAAAAAGACCGTCCAGCCGAGGTGATGAAGTGGAAACCAAGTAAACCAAAGGGCGACGAGGTACACCAGGGCGCCGACGATGATCGCGCGGATCATCGCAGCGCCCACGTAGGCCACGAGCATCTCGAACGCGCCGATGGGCGCCACGAGGATGTCTGTGATCGTGCCGTTGATCTTCGACTGAAAAAGGCTCGAGGAGGTATTCAAGAAAGAATCGCGAACCATGGTCATCATCACCAGGCCGGGCACGACGAACTGGATGTAGGGGACGCCCGAGATCTCTCGTAGGCGTGACCCGAGGGCGACACCAAACACCAAGAAGTAGAGGCTCGTCGTCACCAAAGGGCTGAGCACGGTCTGCAACCATACCTTGCTGAATCGGCGAATCTCCTTGATGAAGAGAGTCCTGAGCGCGGTCGTGCTCACGCCGCCTGCCTCCCATCGGCCTTTCGGATCAGCTCCAGGTAGATCTCTTCGAGCGAACGGCCCCCGTGTCTTTCGAGCAAGCTCTCGCGTCGTTCCACGAGCAGCAACTCGCCCTTGTGCAAGATGCCGATTCGATCAGCCAGCTTTTCCGCCTCTTCGATGTAGTGCGTGGTCAGCACGATGGTGGTTCCTGCGGCTCGAAGCTCTTGCACTTCCTGCCAAAGCTCGCGCCGCAGCTCCACGTCGACGCCTGCGGTCGGCTCGTCGAGAAACAGAAGCCTCGGCCCGTGCACCAAGGCCTTCGCCACGAGGAGCCGCCGTTTCATTCCTCCCGAAAGCGTTCTGGTATAGGCGTCGCGCTTCTCATCGAGCGCAAACGTCCTCAAGAGCGATTCGGCACGCTCGCGGTTGGGCTTCACGCCCATCAACCCCATCTGAATCATCAGGCTTTCGAGCGGTGTGAAGAATGGGTCGTAGTTGATTTCTTGCGGAACCAAGCCGACGAGGCGGCGTGTGGTGCGAAAGTCCTCGACGGTGTCGAAGCCCAAGACTTCGATGGTTCCCTCACTCGGCTTCGCAAGCCCGGTGATGCAGTGAATCAGCGTCGATTTGCCGGCACCATTGGGGCCGAGCAAAGCGAAGATCTCGCCCTCGTAGACCTCTAGTGACAGATCCTCGAGCGCCGTGAAATCTCCGTATCGTTTCACTACGTGGCGGCAGCGGAGCACGGGAGGCTTCATCGCGCGCGACTATAGCGGCCTGCGGGGCGATGGCCAGGCTAGCCGGGGGCGTGCCGAAGGTGATAGGACTTGGGTCGCGTGAGCTGCGAGTAGCCGAGCTCGGACAAGGTACAGCCGCGACCGGAATCCTTGATGCCGACCCACGCGAGCTCGGGATCCAAATAATCACAGCGATTCATGAACAACGTTCCGGTTTCCACTTGCATCCCGATCGCTGCGGCACGTTCGAGGTCCCGAGTCCAAACCGATGCCGTGAGCCCATACCGACTGTCGTTCATGAGCGCAATCGCTTCGGCATCGTCGCGCACGGGCATGATGCCGACCACGGGCCCGAACGTCTCTTCGCTCATGACCTGCATCGAGTGGTCGACCTCGACGAGCGCCTGCGGCGCCATGTAAGGAAGACCCCGCCGACTTCCCTCGAAGTGCTTTGGATCGAGCAGCGGCCGCGCTCCCGCCGCGATGGCTGCGTCGACTTGCGCTTGGATGGCCTTCGCGTTCCGCACGCGCACCACGGGGCCGAGCGTCGTCGTCGGCTCTCGCGGATCTCCGAGAACGAGCTCGTTTGCTTCCGCGATGAACGCTTCGAGAAACGGTTCATACACGTCCTGATGGACGTAGATCCGTTCGATGCCGCAGCACGACTGGCCGGCGTTGTAATAGGCGCCATCGACCAGATTGACCGCCGTCCGCGTGATCTCGGCGTCTCGGCACACATACGCGGGATCTTTTCCTCCGAGCTCCAATGCGGCTCCGATGAACCGTTCCGAGGCGGCCCGCTGAATCGCATGGCCGCCCTCGACCGATCCGGTGAATGCCACGAACGCGATGCGCGGGTCACGGATGACGGCCGCGACTCGCGGATGATCGAGGTGCAGCACCTGCAAGACGCCGCTCGGCAGACCTGCCTCCTCCGCCGCCCGTCGGATGCGTTCGGCTACGAGCGGCGTCTGCTCGGAGTGCTTGAGGACCACGGTATTTCCAGCCACCAGCGCGGGCACCAAGGAATTGACAGCGGTCAGCCAGGGGTAGTTCCACGGCGCCACGATGAACACCACGCCCAGCGGCTCCCTTCGGATGAATCGCGTGAATCCGTTTCGAGCTTCGAGCTCGATGTCGATCAGAGCCTGCGGTGCGAGGTCGATCATGGTTCGACCACGGAGGCGCCAGCCACTCGCCTCGCCTGCTCCGTCGCGAATGGGACGGCCCATCTGCATGGTGAGCTCGTAGGACACCGCATCCTCATCCTTCACCGCGAGGTCGACGAAAGCGCGGACCAAGGCGGATCGATCGGCGAGCGGGACGTTTCGCCAACTCCTGAACGCTTCGTCTGCGCGAGCGAGCACTCGCCCGATTGCAACGCCATCGTCGAATGCGCGCTCGAAGACCACGCTTCCGTCCACCGGAGAAATGGTCTGAAAGCCGTCGGCCATGGGAGATAGCCTTTCCCAACGGCCGCGCGTCGTCAATCCGGGCTTGCACATCGACGCCCCACGGTTCACGACCTGGCGATGACCATGCCCACCCTCGATGGCAAGGTGCTCATTACCGGCGCTAGCGGGTTCATCGGAAGCCGGCTTCGAGATGCCCTCCTCGCGTCCGGCTGCGATGTCGTATCGGTGCGGCGCTCCGGCTCACCAGCATCGAACGCAGGCCGATCGGTAGAGGCCGACTACGGGCAGATCGCCGAGCTCGAACGGATCATCGGGGCCGAAAAGCCGGACTACGTGTTGCACGTCGCGGGTGTTACCAAGGGCCGGACCTACGAGGACTTTCGCCGTGGCAACGTGATGCCCACGCGGAATCTGATCACGGCCGTTCGTCGCGAGCACCCCATGACGAAACGTTTCGTTCTGGTGTCGTCGCTCGCCGCGTACGGTCCGTCGGCCACGGTCGCTCCACACCGCGAGCAAGACCCGCCTCGTCCGGTCGAGTACTACGGGGAGAGCAAGCTGGAAGCAGAGCGCGTCGTCGAAGAGGAGTCGGCTGGAGTACGATGGACGATCTTGCGCCCTGCTGGCGTGTATGGGCCGGGCGACGTCGATTATTTCAATCTCTTTCAAAGCGCGGTGCTCGGTTTGAACCTCTACTTCGGAAACCGTGATCGCTGTATGTCCATGATCTACGTGGACGATTGTGTACGCGGAATCGTCGAAGCAGCGCGGCACGACGGCACCGTGAGGAAGGGCTACTTCCTGAGCAGCGACGAGTGCGTCACTTGGGAGCAGTTTCAGTCCGAGATTGTTCGCGTCGTCGGGCGGCCGGTTCGCACCATCGACTTGCCGGAGCAAGTGATGACGTTGGCCGCAATCGGTGGGGAGATCGCAACGCAGATCGACGGACAGCCTCGGCTCTTGAACATGCAGAAAGCCAGGATGGGGTCTCAGCAGGCCTGGACCTGCTCCGCCGATGCGGCGCGTAAGGACTTCGGTTTCGATCCGCGCGTGAGCCTTCCCGAAGGCGTACGGCAGACGCACGAATGGTATGCGGCCAACGACTGGTACTTCAGGCTCGAGCCGAAAGAGCTCCTGTCGCTCGGGTCACTCCGCAGCCTGGTCCGCCGGCTCCGAAGTAGACGGGGATAGCTTTCGCAAGAGATTTTGTCCCCTCGTGGTGATGGCGTCGTGAAGATACCTCGCCTTGGGCTCGACTCGCTCGAGATGCCGCTCGAGGACCTCCGCACGTTCCGGGTGCTTCTTCGCCTGCTCCAGCAGCAACTCTGCGATGGCCGTGTAGCCGAGAAGCTGAATCAACCGCTCCGCGTGCAGCATCGCGTAGGCGAAATCTCGCTTCGGATCCCAGTTCTTCGTGAGCTCTGCCGACCATTCCTGAAGCGGCTTGCCTCGAAGCCCCTTCATCTTGTCCCCGGCCGTCTTCAGGACCAGGTGCTGTTGCGCTCCATGGGAGAGTGTCTGCAGTTGAGCGACGCGCCGCTCTAGCGAGTCGCGGCTCGAAAGAGAGCGCCAGCGTGCCTGAGCCATACGTCGCACGAAATCCTGCGGATTCTTGATGATTCCGCCGAGCGTGTCCTTCATGGCCATGAGCGCCTGAATTTGGCTGGTGCCTTCGTAGATGGGCATGACCAACGCGTCGCGGAGCAGCTTCTCCGGAAGGTATTCCGTGATGTAGCCATTGCCGCCGTGGACCTGGAGCGCAATGCGAGCATGCACCACCGCGTTCTCGGCGCCGAAGTATTTTAGCAGCGGCGTGAGGCGCCGTGATTTCTTCTGGTGCCTCCTCAAGAGCCGCTCGAGTCGCGTGCGCTCGGCATCCGTCAGCTCTCCATGACGGATTGCAAGCGCGATTTTCTGGGCCATCTCCTCGTGAAAGCCAGCAGCAACGGCCATCGCGCGAACGCCCTGAATCTCCGTCTTCATGGTCTCGAGATAGTCCGCGATCATCTCGTGGCGATCGATCGTCTTTCCCATCGAGACGCGCTCTGCCGCGTAGTGTGACGCCGTCCGGTACGCCGATTCACTCAAGCCGATGCATTCGAAGCCGACGCCGACCCTGGCGTTGTTCATCAAGGTCAGCATGTACTTGAAGCCTTCACCCCGTTTGCCGACGAGCTGCGCGGGCGCCCTGTCGAAGACGAGCCCACAAGTAGCCGACCCGTGATGGCCGAGCTTTTCTTCCACTCGGCTGAGCTGCACGATTCGCTTTCGGTTGCCGGCCTCGTCCTCTTCGTAGGTGGGCACCAAGAACATCGACAGGCCGTTGAGCCCGCTCATCGGATCCTTCGGATCGTGTTCCTCGGTGCGCGCAATCACGAAGTGGTATTTCCCGTGGCCCGAGGTGATGAAGATCTTTTCGCCCGTCACGAACCAGTTGCCATCTTCATCTTGCTCGCCAATCGTTCTCAGCGCGGCCATGTCCGAGCCGGCATCGGGCTCGGTGATGTCCATGCAACCCCACGACTGACCTGCGGCGATTTCCTCGATTTCCTTTTTCCAACGCGTTTCGAGGACGCGTCCCGTCTTCGGATCGATTTTCGAGCTGCCTTCGAGCGCGGAAAACACCAGCATCGCCATGGCCATTCCCGCGTGAAACCCATGGTGCGCCATGACGGAAACATCGGCTCTCGCCATGAGCTCGCTATTCAGGAAATAGAGCAACATCGGCGCGTTCATGCCGCCGAGCTCGCGCGGAACGGGCAGGCCGTGTAGGTCGAGGTCCCGGATCTTCTCGAAGATGCCGGCAAGCCGGTTCGGGAATACGACCTCCCCGTCGACCAGCTCGACGCCTTCGTCGTCGATCTGCTTTTCGTAGGGTTTTATTTCCTCGGCCACGAACTGGCCGAACATCTCGATGATGTCTCGATAGAAGGTGAGGGCCTCCTTCGTGCTGCCGAAGCCATCGCCATCTGCATCGGCAAAGTCGTGCTCCGTGATGCGCACGAGCGACTCCCAGTCGATGCCTTTGTCGAAGTAGTATTGAAGATCATCGTTGTCTTTGAAGAAATTGGCCATTGCTACCTCTCGCCTTCGTCGTCTGTGTAGAGGCTCGATCGCGCGACGCGAATGAGCTCGCGCGCATGACGTTTTCGGGTGCTGCCTCGCGCCGGGTGTGCCGGCAAAATCACTTGGAGCGAGTCGATGACGGCGGTTCCGGCCACCGCCATGGTGATCACCTCGACGGCATAGGCCTGCGGATCGACGTCGGCCTGCACCAAGCCTTGCTCCTTGGCGCGCTCGAGTTGAGCGCCGAGGAGCTGAATCCAGGGCTGGACGAACTCGCCGAGCATCGCCTGCATGTGCGCGGACCTGTCGAGCGTCTCTCTCAGCAACAGCCTCGCGCGATCCGGATCCTCGATGAAGAAGCCCGTGAGCGCTTCCATCGTCGCGTCGAAGCGCTCCTCGGTCGACGCTTTCAACAGCAGCCCGGGGAGGACCGCGTTCCAATGGGCCAGCATCTCCGCAAGCACGTTTTCGCGAAGCTCGTCCTTCGATCGGAAGTGGTAGAGGAGGCTCGGCTTCCGAATGCCGACGGCGTCGGCAATCTGCTGCACCGAGGTCCCGTCGTATCCCTGCTCTGCGAAGAGGCGGGTGGCCTGGGTCAGGATTTCGCTGCGAACGTCCATTTGCCTACCAAGTGGTCGTCAAATATCTACCAAATGGTAGGCAGCATGCAAGCCGGCCTGAAAAAAGCCCTGATGCCGGCCTCATTTGGGTGTCGGGCGCTCGACTCGGTATCGTTAATCCATGCGGTTCATCTTGGTGATCTTGGGATGCGCCTCGTTGGGGGCTCTGGGGTGCGGCGGGGGGCAGTCGGCAGGGCAGCCCACCGTGGCGGGGACGCAGGCGTCGTTGATCTCGTACGACGAAGCGATGCAAAAGCCGGTCGTCGTGGGCGACGTCACCAAGAAGTGTCGCGAGAAGCAGTTGCGGGACGATCAGGTCGTCGCCGAAATGGATGCGCACCTCGACGAGATGTATCAGCAATGCGTGCTGAGCGAGGCCCGGCGCACCAAGCTTCCAAGCACGGTCACCATCGACGTCGCGATCCTGGGAGACGGCTCGGTCCAGGGCGCCACGGTCTCGCCGGGAAGTCAGCGCTTCCGCAAGTGCATCGGCGGAATCGTGGAGAAGATTCGTTTTCCGAAATTCGCCGCGCCCCGGATGGGCGCTCGCTATCAGTTCCATACGAGCTGACGCGTGTTAGGCTCCGCGCGCGGGTTCGCTCGGCGAGGGCGTTGCTGCGTGCGGAGGGATGACGAGATGTCGAGTGGATGGAGCTTGAGAGCGGTCCTTGCTTGGGGAGTCGTGGTTGGGGTAGGCACGGTACCCGGCTGCGGAGACGACGGTGGCGGGAGCAGCATTCAGCAGGGAACGGAGATCACCCTCGCAGATGGAGCCATCGTGGGCGAGGTCGACGGACAGACCCGGCGATTCCTGGGGATTCCGTTTGCCGCCCCGCCCACTGGTGCGCGACGTTGGCGACCGCCCGAGGCTCCGGCACCGTGGGAGACGGCGCTCGACGCCACCGAGTTTTCCTCGGCTTGTCCTCAACTCGGCTCGACGACCAGCCCGGAATCGAGTGAAGATGAAGACTGTCTGTATCTCAACGTGTGGACGCCCGATCCGGCACCACAGGGGCCGCTTCCGGTGATGCTCTGGTTCCATGGCGGTTCGAACATCACTGGCTCGACCGGTGACGAGATCCCGTTCGTCGATCCGCCGACCTTGTTCTACAACGGCCGGGGGCTCGTCGAGGAAGCCGGAGTGGTGGTCGTCACCGCCAACTACCGTCTAGGCGTCATGGGCTTCTTCGCTCACCAGGACCTGAGCGCGGAAAGCCCCGAGCTCGCGTCGGGCAACCAAGGTTTGCTCGATCAACGCATGGCCATGCAATGGGTCCGCGACAACATCGCGGCCTTTGGCGGCGATCCTGCCAACGTGACGATTTTCGGCGAGTCGGCTGGCGCTTTCGACGTATGTTTTCACGTCGTCGCGCCGGGCTCGCGCGGTCTTTTCCAAGGCGCCATCAGTCAGAGCGGCGGCTGCACGACGGCGCTCCGCACACGGGAAACCGCAGAGTCCGAGGCGACCGTGTTTGCGCAAGCCATGGGTTGCGGCGAAGCCGACGACGTCCTCGATTGTTTGCGGAGCGTTCCAGTCGCCGACTTGCTGATGCGCGCACCCGTCGATGGAGCGCAGGAGGGGTCGCCCGGGGGCGACCTCTACGAAGGGGGGACGCCACGCTGGGAATTCGCACCGATCGTGGATGGCGCCGTGCTGCCCGAACAGCCCCGCGCGCTGTTCGATGCGGGCGAGGTGGCTGATGTTCCATACATTCTGGGAAGCAATTCCGACGAGGGAACCCTCTTTCACGTCCTGCAGCCCGAAGTGACCAACGACGAAGAGTACCTAGCCGCCCTCGAACGGCGCTTCGGAGAGACGCTCGCCGCGCAAATCGCTGCCGAGTACCCATCGAGCGACTTCGGCTCACCTCAGGACGCGCTAGAGCGCGTCACCGGTGACGCGGCGCTCGTCTGCTCCACGCGGGATACCGCTCGGCGTGCTGCGGACGCTGGAATGACGGTGTTCATGTACAACTTCGCGCGTCCCATCCCGATTCCCGCGCTCGCGCCGCTCGACCTTCGTGCGACGCATGGGGCCGAGATCGCCTATGTCTTCGGCTCCGTGGGACCGGACCTCATCGGCGAGGACGACCTGAGCCTGTCCATGACGATGCGGCGCTATTGGGGACGTTTCGCAGCGAATGGGGATCCCAATGGAGGCGACGATCCCGCTTGGCCGGTGTTCTCCTCCGACGACGATCTACGGCTGAATTTGGACATCATGCTCACCACGGTCGACGACTTTCGAAGCGGGGTGTGCGCCTTCTGGGAGTCCGTCTACGATCGCGCCTTCGAGTAGTGGATTCGCCTTGCCTTTCGCGAGACTGTGCGTTCTGCTTCTCGCCACAGGAGGGTAGACCATGGCCAACGGCATCCAAGAAGTCGATCAAGAGATGTTCGGGACGATCAAGCGGCACGCCGGGCTGGGAATGGCGGTCGGCATCTTGACGGTCATCGCCGGCTTTCTAGCGCTCGTCGCGCCGCTCGTCGCGGGGCTGTCGATTGCGATCGCAGTGGGCGTGCTCCTGATCTTGGCGGGCGTGTCCAGGTTGTTCCTCGCATTCAGGATGGGCTCGTTCGGACACGGATTGCTCGTCTTCGTGATTGGCCTGCTGTCGATCGTCGCGGGCGGTTACATGCTGGGCCGCCCCGGAATGGCGCTGGCGACCCTCACGATTTTCCTCGCAGCCTATTTCGTCGTGGAAGGTGCGTTCGAGATCATCTGGGCCTTTCGGCTGCGTCCGATCAAAGGCTGGGGATGGACGCTGTTCAGCGGCATCGTGGCGCTCGCTTTGGGCATCATGATTTGGCGGCAGTTCCCCGTTTCCGGGGTCTGGGCAGTCGGCACCCTGGTCGGCGTCAGTCTGATTTTCGGCGGCGCCTCCTTGGCATCGGTCTGTGGCGCCGCACGGAGCGCTGCCAAGGAGGCGCAGGCCGCCTAACGCCGCAGATGCGGCGCATGGTAGAATGCGGCGATGTCGCGCTTGGATGACGCATTTCGGCGTTTCGACGAGGCCAACGCCGAAGATCCGAATCGTGAAATCGTGAACGGTGAGGCTTTGCCCAAGGAGCTGGTCTACGGTCGCCGCATGTCCGAGCGGCTCGACGCGTTTGCGCCCGATGCCCCCGAGACGGTAAAGCTAGCGGCACGGGCGCAGCACATTCGTCGCTGGGAAGTCCCTCGGGACAGCTATCCGGAGGGGAGGGCGGGGTACCTCAAGTGGCGCACCGACCTTTACAAGCGCCACGGGGACATCGCCGGTCGGATCATGAAAGACGTCGGCTACGACGATCAGAGCATCGAGCGCGTGCAGACGCTCCTACGCAAGCGGGGGCTGAAAACAGACCCGGACGTCCAACTTCTCGAAGACGTGATTTGCCTCGTGTTTCTCGAACACTACTTTCACGACTTTGCCAAGAAACACGAGGAGGCAAAGCTGATTCCCATCGTGCAAAAG
>DATIUW010000238.1:0-10239 GCA_035466435.1 Polyangiales bacterium
GAGCCGAGGAAGACGTATCCACCATCGAGCTCGGGGAACGTGCAGCAGCCAAAGCAGTCACAGCCGTTCGGCGTGAGCTGACCGCAGGTTTCCTCGCAGAGCTCGGGCTGCGGGGCCAAGCAGATGTTCGTCTCGACACTCGGAGACGGTGGGTAGGTGCAGCCATCCTTGGGATTCAGCGGATCGCATTCGCGGTGCCATTGGCACTCGCCGTCCCCCGACCCGTTGCCCCGGTCGAAGTAGCAGTCTGCGTGGCATTGATTGCCCGTCTCCCCTGGCGTCCCGGTCAGCAAGACAGGGCCCTCGGTGCCGTCGCAGGGTCCGAGACATTCGGGATCCTTGTCGTCGACCAATCCGTCGCCGTCATTGTCGATGCAGTCACCGCAGCCGTAGGAGTTGCCGTCCGGACACAAGGCGGGATAACAGTCGAGCACCACGCCCCCGGTACCGCCGACGCCGCCGGCGCCTCCGATGCCGCCCGTTCCACCGGTGCCGATGATTCCGCCGGTTCCGCCGGTGCCGATGGATCCACCCATGCCGCCGGTTCCACCCGTTCCGCTAGTTCCGCCGGCTCCCCCGCTGCCTCGGTCGTCGCCAACGGAATCGCCACCGCATGCAGCGAGGGCGAGAAGGCAAGCGGGCACCAGTAAAGACATAAAAATGCGCTGTAACTGCATAAACACTAGATAGCGCCCTGCCGAGACGGGTTGCAAGCAATCTTCGCGCACAGGCCGATCGCCCGGGGACCGGCAAGCCGCGGGCGCCGCGCCGTGATTCACATGAGCCGCCGCGCTACGGCAATTGTCTCATTATTTCAAACAGCTAGGTGACGAGTCGGGCCCCGTGGTATAAGCACGGCCTGGAGGAGGTATGCCGATGAGAGCGTTTTTCGTGGCCTTGTTCTTGGTGGGAGCTTTCGCAGCGGGGTTGTTCGTCTCGCGAACCAGTCCGGTTGCGGCCGACGCTCACGACGCGCCCAAAAAGGCGCAGTGGCAGTACCAGTGCTTCGAGTCTGCCGCCGTCGCGCAAATCACGGAGACGTCCAACAAGATGGGAGAGCAAGGTTGGGAGCTGGTGAGCAGCGCCGGAACCAAGAGCTCGACTATCTGGTGCTTCAAGCGCCCGCTCTGGAAGCCCAAGAATTGATCGAATTCGCGAGGCGTAAGAAGCGGACGAGTTGGTGGTGAGCGGAGCTCCGGATATTCGGGTTCGGGCCCTGAACGAGAACCCGGTATCCGACGGCCGTTACGTCCTCTACTGGATGGTGGCATTTCGACGGCCGCGCTGGAGCTTCGCGTTGCAGCACGCCGCCTCGCATGCCCGTACGTTGGGCAAACCCCTGGTCATCCTCGAGGCGCTGCGAACCGGCTATCCCTGGGCGAGCGACCGCCTTCACCGATTCATCCTCGACGGGATGCGCGCGCATCGGAAGCACTTCGCTGAAAAGAACGTCGTGTACTACCCTTACGTCGAGCCCGCGGAGGGTGCGGGTCGCGGCCTGCTCGAGGCATTGGCGCGAGAGGCTTGCCTGGTGGTCAGCGACGACTACCCGAGCTTCTTCATTCCATCGATGCAACGGGCAGCGGCATCGAAGCTCGACGTCCGGCTGGAGGTGGTCGACAGCAACGGGCTACTTCCCGTGCGAGCCGCTGACAAAGTTTTCAGCCGAGCGTTCGACTTTCGCCGCTTTCTTCAAAAACAGCTCCCGCCGCACCTCGACGTGCTCCCCGTGGAAGATCCGCTCGTGGACCTGCCTCCCTCGGAGAAAGAGAGCAATTCCTCGCTTCTCGAAGCGCTCGGGAAGAAGTGGCCCGAGGCGACCGACGCGGCGTTGGCGGGGGAGACGCTCGGATCGTTGCCGATCGACCACACGGTGCCACCGGTCGACTTCGAAGGGGGATTCATCGCGGGGGAGCAGCGTATGCTCGATTTTCTGGACCAGGGCCTTGATCGATACGCCGAGGACCGGAACCATCCCGATGAAGGCGCCGCAAGCGGTCTTTCGCCGTGGCTTCATTTCGGACACGTCTCGACCCATCAGATCTTTGCCGAGCTCACGCAGAACGAAGGTTGGTCCCCAGCGGAGCTCTCCGAAAAGACCAACGGCGCGCGTGAAGGCTGGTGGGGAATGAGCGAAAACGCAGAGGCCTTCCTCGACGAGCTGGTGACGTGGCGGGAAGTGGGCTTCAACATGTGCGCGCTCGAACCCCGCTATGACCAATACGAGTCCTTACCCGAGTGGGCGCGCACCACTCTGGAGGTCCACGAGGCCGATCCGCGTGAGCACGTCTATTCCTTGGAGGAATTCGAGAACGCCCAGACACACGATCCGATCTGGAACGCTGCACAAACCGAGCTCACCGAAACGGGAAAGCTTCAGAACTACCTGCGGATGCTGTGGGGGAAGAAGATCCTCGAGTGGACGCCGAGCGCCCGCGATGCCCTTGCCGTCATGATCGAGCTCAACAACAAGTACGCCGTGGACGGCCGCGACCCCAATAGTTACTCGGGGATCTTCTGGGTGCTGGGCCGCTACGACCGGCCCTGGGGTCCCGAGCGTCCGATCTTCGGCAAGATCCGATACATGAGCTCTCAGAGCGCTGCTCGGAAGCTCCGGATGAGCGACTATCTTGCTCGCTTTGGCCGCCAAGCTGAGTTATTTGACTGAGCACGAGCTGCGGATCGAGCCATGTCCTTCTTCGACGACCCACAAGTCAGGCGGAACGTAGACCGTCTGCCAATCGAGTTCGATGATTACGGGTTCGATCGTTTCGGGCTCTCGAAGAAGGCTCTGGTGCGCGCCTACTCGCCGATGGCCTACATGTATCGGCACTACCTCAAGGTGACCGCCTTCGGCCTCGAGAACGTGCCCGCCGAGGGTCGGGCGCTCGTCGTCGCCAACCACTCGGGTGGAATCGGCGCCGATGCAGCGATGATCTTCACGTCGCTGTTGCTCAACGACGATGCCCCGAGACTCGGCCAGGGTATGGCGGAGTACTTCTTGACGCGTGCGCCCTTTGCACGGCCCGCGTTGAGCAAGGTGGGCCACCTCACGGGAATACCCGAGCACGGCGAGCAGCTGCTCGCGGACGAGCGTGTCGTGGTGGTGTTTCCCGAAGGCGCCCGGGGCGCGGGCAAGCTCTACAAGGACCGCTACAAGCTCGTCCGGTTCGGGACTGGGTTCATGCGGCTCGCCCTGAAGATGGACACCCCCATCATTCCATGCGCCTTCATCGGAGGCGAAGAGTCGTTTCCGCAGCTCTTTCACATCAAGTGGCTCGCCAAGCTGGTCAATGGACCGTTCGTGCCCGTGGCGCCTCAGCTGATCTTCTTCCCGCTCCCGATTGCGTGTCAGGTCTATTACGGGCCCCCCATGCGCTTCGAGGGCGACGGCTCGGAGCCCGATCACGTGATTCGGGAGTACATCGAGGACGTGCGTCATGCGATGGAACGGCTGATTAGCGTGGGGCTCGACGCGAGGCCGCACCCCTTCATGTTGCAGCGCATGGCCGATCCCGACAAAGAGCAGACATGAAGATCTTGATCACCGGAATCAGCGGCACGTTGGCGCGCGGCGTTGCGTATCGGCTCACGCGCCGGGGCTACCAAGTGATCGGCATCGATCGTCGTCCGTGGCCGGACGTGCCCGAGGGCGTCGAGATGCACCAGGCAGACATTCGCAAGCGTCCCGCGGAGGACGTGTTCCGAATCTCGCGACCCGACGCGCTCATTCACATGGCAACCGTCACCCATTTCACCACGGACACCGAGGAACGCTATCGAATCAATCTCGGCGGGACCCGGAAGCTGTTCGAGTACTGCCACGAGTATGGTGTGAAGCAGGCGGTCTTCGTCGGTCGACACACGGTATACGGCGCGACGCCCGACTCCCCTCTCTATCATACCGAGGAAGAGCCCCCGCTTGCTGGGGCCGCGTTCAAGGAGCTTGCCGATCTCGTGGCCGCCGACCTCTACGCAGGCAGCGCGCTTTGGCGATGGCCGGAGCTCAACACGGCAGTCCTTCGGCTCTGCTATTTCCTCGGTCCGAGCCGTGGCGGAACCCTCGCGGGATTCTTGTCGAAGAAGCGGGTGCCGCTCGTTCTCGGCTTCGATCCGCTGTACCAGCTCATGCACGAATGGGACGCCGAGGAGGCGATCACGCTCGCGGTGGAAAAGCAGCTCCGCGGCGTGTTCAACGTAGCCGGCCCGCCTCCGGTCCCGCTCTCCACCGTCTGCGAGGCGACGGGAAAGCGCGCGATTCCGATTCCGGAGCCCCTCTATCCGACCGTGCTCGGCCGCTTCGGCTTTCCCTATCTACCGGACGACGCGATCGCGCACGTGAAGTACCCCATCGTCATCGACAACGAAGCATTCGTCGAAGCCACGGGCTTCGAGCCCCGCTACACCGCGAAGCAGACGATGGAAGGCTTTCGCTGGAACTGAAAGAGGCGCCCTACGGATTGACCGCGGCTTCGCACGCATCCGCATCGAAGTCGGGGCCGGGTGTGCAGGGAACGTAGGGCCCCTCCCCCTCTTCCTCGAAGTGACTCTCGAGCGGCTGCTCGTCATCGAGGAGGTGCTCGACGTAGTCGCGGAGGTTCATGTCGCCAATTTCGCTGCCCAGCCACGCGAGCGTGCCGAAGTCGTTCTGAAAGAGGTCCAGGGCCTCGAGCAGGGAGACGTCCTCGAAACCCGGCACGGTCACGCAGTGACTGTCGTTCGTCGTGCGATAGAACGGAATGTAGTATCCGAAGTTGTCTTTGGAATCGGCCAGGCTGACGAAGAGCGGGATGTCGTCCCAAAAGAGCTGGTGGACTGCTGCCCGGTCGAGGGACACGTCCTGATCGAGGCCGAGGCCGGCCCCCATGAAAGGCAGGATGGGATCGACCGCATCTGCGTTTCCACGGGTGTAGAAACGCTCGTAGGAATAGAGAGAGAAGTTGTAGTCCATCCGGAAGAAGGTCGCCGCCATACGATCGTCCGGAAACTCGTCGGCCAAGATGCCACTCAGTTGTCCGAAGTCGGCCGCCAGGACGTCGGATTGAGGCGCCATGTCGATCACTTCGTCGACGCCCCAGGAAGGCCGAATCGTGTCGTACAGCGGAAGCGACCTCGAGGTCGGCTCTTGGGACGGGAAGGCAGGACCCGAGTCATCGAGGAGATAGCCCTTCTGCACGCCGGTGATTCCCGTGCGTAAGAAGTAGTAGTTCACCAATGCACCCACTCCGCCTGCGCTGCATCCTCCGACGAACAGCTTCGGTACGTCGCTGAACATCTCGTCGAGCATCTCGGTCATCTTCAAGATGTTGAGGTGGCCTACGTGGCGGAATTCCAGATCCGCTTCGCCTTCATTGGGACTCGGATAGATTTCGGTTCGTGTGCCGCTGTACACGTCACCCGTGCAGTAGGGAACGAATACCTTGTTCCAGTCGGCCATGGGGCTCACGTCGGGATCGCCGTTGAGCAACGGGTAGATCTGATTTGCATTGATCGTCAGCCCGGCGACCTCTGCGTGCGCGTCGGCGTAGTCGTCACGAAGGCCGTTGGGGTTGGCTGCGCCGCGGATACCGCTTGCACCGCTGCAACTTTCGTAGTCCCAGCATGCGCCGCCGCCTTGAAAGAAGATGATCACGTTGTCGGACGTTTCGGAGAACTCGACCCAGAACTTGTATGGGCTGCCATCGCTACAAGTGGCGCCTTCGGGTTCGAACTTCAGCCAAGTCCCGTATTCGGACGGTATGAAGCCCGAGCCTCCGCTGCCTGCGGTGCCGCCACTGCCGCCGGAGCCACCCGCGCTATCGCTATCGCTCCCGCAGCCAGCGGCCATCAATGCCAGAACCAAGCCAAGACCAAGCAACAATCGTGCAGACATGGCGCTAGCCCTATCACCGAACCGATCCGGGTCAACCTCCGGCCTCGAGCGCTCCTCGATAAGTTTCTTCGCAGCCGCCGGACGGGATGGTACTCCTCGGTGCGATGGAGCCGCCGCAAGATCCCCTGACGCCCGCGCCTTCGCCCGTGCCAGCGGAACCGCGACCAGCAGAGCCCGGTTTCGCGCTCGCTCGTGACGGCCTGACCCTGGCCGACTTGCTCTCGAGGGCCTCAGAGGCCTGGTCGAAGGACCTAGGCACCTGGGTGCTCGCCATGCTGCTCTATTGGCTCCTCGGATTCGGCATCCCCGCGGGGCTCGGCATGGTCTGGGGTTTCTTTTCGACGATTCAGGAGACGAGCGGAGACCCCGGCCCTGCGTTCGAAGCCCTCGATGCGGTGGTTCGAGTCGTTTTGCAGGTCGTCCAACTCGTGCTCTCGGCAATCTTCACGCTCGGTATGTGGGCGATGGCAGTGCGAGGGCTTCATCGACGCCGAACGACGGTTGCGGTCTTGTTCAGCCAGCTCTCGAAGATCTGGAAATACATTCTGCAGTCACTGGCAGTCATGCTGGTCGCCATCCTGATCGTTCTCCCCGTCGTGGTCATCATCTTTTTGGCGTTCATCGGTCCGGTGAGCCTCGAGACGCCGATGAGCGAGATCATGGACGACGCAGGGCGGCCCTTCGGCATCGCGGCGTTGGTCCTGCTTCCCCTGTACGTCTATCTCGCAACGGGAATCGTGTTCATGCAGGCCGAGTTGGCCTTCAACGACGACGCGGGTCCGGTCGAAGCCATCGTCTACTCGTGGCGCATCGCGCGAGGGAAGCGATGGCGCATCATCGGCATCGGCCTCGTGTCGGGGCTCATCTGGCTGGGGTCGGCCATGCTCTGTGGCATCGGCCTCTTGTTCGGCGCGCCCTTTGCCTTGCTCCTCTTTGGCGCAATGTACTTGGCGCTGCGAAACGGTGCAGACGTGCCACCGGCGAACACGACCACGACGCTCGGGAGACGCTACTAACGCGGCGAGGCCGCGATGTTTCCCCCATCGACGGTCAAAACGCAGGCCGTCGTGCTCGGCGCCAAAGCGAGATGCAAGAACGCGCCGGCCACGTCTCCCACCGTCACCTCCTTGCCGAGCAGGTTCGACCGGTAGTACGCGTCGGAGTCGAGCCCTCGCGCGCGAGCCCGGCGCTCCACATCGTCTTCGGCGAGAATGCCAGTCCGGATCCGATCCGCGTTGACCGCATTGCTTCGCACGCCGATGCGTCCTCCCTCGATCGCATACTGCTTCATGAGGGCGATCACGGACGCCTTTGGAATCGCGTAAGGGCCGAAGCCAGGCCCCGGGTTGAAGGCGGATTTCGACGCGTTGAACAGCAAAAAGCCACCGGTACCCTGGGCGGCCAAGACCCGCAGCGCCGCCGAGGCGAGGTACTGGTGTGAAAACAGGTTCACCTCGAAGCTCCGCTTCAGCTCCGCGCTCGAAACGGAAGCGATGTGTCCCTGGGGCGCAACGCCGGCATTCGATACCACTCCATCGACACCGCCGAACGCACGCACGCAATGCTCGATGCTGGCGCCCACGGCATCTTCGTCGGTGACGTCCACCACCTCGCACCTTGCGCCCAGCGATGCGGCGACCTCGGCAAGCGGGTGCTCGTCTTTGTCGGTCAGGTACAAGGACGCGCCGGCTTCCGAAAATGCCCGTGCGCACGCGGCACCAATCCCGCGCGCCGCGCCGCTGATGTAAACGACCTGGCCCTGCAAGGGTTTGGGCTTGGCCTTGCCGAGCTTTGCCTGCTCGAGCGACCAATACTCCATGTCGAACAGATCACTCACCGGCAGGGGATCGTAGCTATCGATCGCTTCGGCCGCCTCGATCACGTCGATCGTGTGCTCGTAGATGTCGGCCGCGATGTGCGCGGCGCCTGAGGTCGGTCCCGCTGCAATCACGCCGACGCCTGGAACCAAGATCACCCTCGGATCGGGATCCAGAGGCTCGACTGTACGCTCTTTCCGCTCGGACTCCCGTCGCACGTAGGTCTCGTACTCCTGCCGATAGGCGTCGATTCGAGCCTCTACATGCGACGCGATGGCGTTCGCCTCCATGCTGGGATCGACGTCGAGCAACATCGGTACCCGCTTGGTGCGAATCACGTGGTCCGGTGTGGCCGTGCCGCGCTGGCTCACACTCGCGAGATCCGCGCGAGCCAAGAACGCGTCGATGGCAGGGCTTTGCCTGACCGTGAGAAGGTATCGCTGCCCGTCCGAACCGAGCCGACCACGTAAGAGCGGCCCAATCGTTTCGTAAGCAATCGGCTCGGCGCGTGTACGACCCGAGCCGTCACCCGATTTGCTGCTCGCGATGAACCGCTCGGCTGCATCGACGGCGCGGATGTGTCGCTCGTAGCTTTCCTGGGCCGTTTCGCCGAAGGTGAACAGCCCATGCTTGAGCAGCAGAAGACCCTCGACGTTCGGGTTGGCTTCGTATGTTTCAGCCGCGAGCTTGGCGAGCTCGAAGCCCGGCTTGATGTACGGAACGATCGCGAGACGATCCCCGTACACTTCTTTGCAAATCGACCGTGCGTCCGGTTGATCGACCAACGCTAGGATCGCATCGGCATGCGAGTGATCGATGAACTTGTGTGGCAAGAACCCGTGGAGAAGCGTCTCGACGGACGGATTGGGCGCGCTTGCGTCGATGAGACGGATGCGTTGTGCATTGACCATCTCCTCGTCGGAAAGCGCCTCCCGCTCTCGTAGCGCCCCGAGGCTATCGAGCCGCACCGCCGGCAGCCCCGCCGGCTCGATTCGACCTAGATCCCAGCCGCTGCCCTTCACGCACAGGACCCGGACCGGCTGCCCGGTGTCGTCGACCAGGGTGGTCTTTACCGACGTGTTGCCACCGCCATGTAGAACGAGCGCTGGATCCCGGCCGATCAGCCTCGACGTATAAACGCGAAGCGCGATGTCTTCGTTGGCGGAGCGATCGTCGCGGTAACGCTCGATCATCGCTCGCGCTTCTTCGTCCGACCACAGGCTGCGCAACGTCTGCCTCCCTCGAGGAGCTGGCGCGGCGAGCCTTGCCGCCGGCCAGCCCAGGTGCCCAGACCTGGAATCGAACCAGGGACACGAGGATTTTCAGTCCACTGCTCTACCAACTGAGCTATCTGGGCCCGGAAATTAGGCGCGGAGCCTAGCCCCCGCCCAGGACGTGTCAAGCATCAGAGAAAACTTGCGTTTCGATACTCCTTCAGGATTACAATGTTGAGTGGATGGTGTGGGTGGATGGCAAACCCAATGGATGACTTCGGCAGCGACTCGTTCCGCGTTCTTTTGAACCAGGGAACCAAGGGCGCCGGACCGAAGGCCGAGGCCCTCGAGGCGATCTCGTTGCGGCCGGTCTGGTTGGCGACATGGGAGCCGAGGGCCGAAGGATTCCGCACGTTGATCAACGCCGAGGGCGAAGAGGCGCTCGCGATATTCAGCTCCGAGAAGGAGCTCAAAGCAGCGGCGGCGCGCTTTGGGTGGCTCGAGCCGGACGGAACGGTCATCGCGCACCGAGCGATCGGCGGCGATATCCTCCGCCACGCTTGGACCCGCGAATATGCCTTCATCGTCGTGGATGTCGGGTCGGACCACACGCTGGAGTACGCGCGCACCGACCTGAAGCAGATCTTACGAGACCTGGACAGCACCGGGCCTTTCCGCACCTCCCGTCCGCCTCCGCCAGCCAACGCCATGGCGTCGAGCTCGTTCCCGCCTCCGGTCGAGCGTAGCTCCACCGTTTACAGCATGGGGCCTACGCAGTCCGAGAAGATCGACCGTCTGAGCGATCTGCCCACCAAACCACACGAAGCCTTACCCGAAAGCGAGCCGCCGACGAAGCCGAGAGCCGCTGTCACGGAAGGCACCGAGATCCCGAGAAGGCCGGCAAGCTCTCGACCCGCAAAACGGCCGAAGAGCGAGCCGCCCAAGATCGAGGAAGTGCGCGCGCGCGCAGTGGAGCCGGGCGACCTGGGCACCTACGGCGCAGCGAGCATCATTCCGTCGTCGCAGCGACGGCCCAAAACGGCGTTGCCGGTTGCGCCCCGAGCAGACGAGGACGCTTTCGAAGATTCGAGCCATCCCGCGTCTTCGAGCGCGCCCAAGCTCAATTCCGATGCGCCCACCGCGCCGGGCGCGTCGCGAATCCCCTCCGCGCAATCCGCCAAGCTCGAGCTGCCATCCATCGGTCCCATCGGCGCGCCGCCGGAAGTGCCCGAGTCACCGCGAAAGGCCCAACCGGTCAGGACCGAAAAGCCGCGGATCGCCGCGCCTTCGATCGGAGATGGCATTAAGCTGGTGCCCATCTCGGAGGCACCCGATG
>DATIUW010000239.1:0-22073 GCA_035466435.1 Polyangiales bacterium
TTGCGAAGTCGCGAGGTTCAGCGCGCCCTGCGTCGGATGGAACGCATCGTGGAGGCTGCGACCGGCGCCATCCTCGACGGAACACTCCTCGACGCCGAAAAGGAGGCCCTTTCAATCGAGCTTTACGACGCCTCGTTTCGAGCAGAAAACGACCACGAAGGGCTCTATGGATGGGAGACACGATGGTTCGAACGACGCTTGCCCTCGCCTCCCGCATCCATCCTGATCGGCGCGGCCGGATCCGGGCGTGAGGCTCGTGCGCTTCGAAAGCTGGGCTACGGCATTCACGCCTTCGAGCCCTCTGCTCCTGCTTTTCAGGTCTGCCGGCGTACGCTCGGCCCAGAGCTCGTCGACCAAGCGAGCTACCAGGATTTCGTTGCGACGGTGCTCGGCGGACGAAGAACGCCACTACGGCTCGGACACGAGGCGAGGTTCGATGCCGTGTTGCTGGGCTGGGGCAGCTTCGGACACGTGCTTCGGCGGGCGGACCGCTTCGAGCTGCTTCGAGCTTGTGACCGAGTCGCACCCGACGGTCCGATTCTCTTCAGCATCTTCGAGCCGAGCAGCCGATCGACGACGAACGAGGTGTGGTACACGCCATGGGGCGGCTTTTTGGCCCGCCCTACGGCCGAAGAGCTCGATCAGCACGCAAAGGCTTTACGTCGGAAGCTCATCGTGTCGCTTCAGTCGCCGAGCGCCTACGCCACCTTGCTCCCCGACGCTCCATGAGGCCTGCCATGCTACGACGCACGGCCTCCTCGGCATGGGCGCGCAATGAGCGCGATCCCGCGATCAGCGAACGATCCAGCAGGTGCGGTGTCCACCATCGAGGGGACCCTCCTTTCGTGTGTACGCCCAGGTGCGCCACGGCGATCGTGATCCGATCCAGCCAACCGAGCTCCAACGATGCCAGGACGGCGCTCGCGATGTGATCGTCCCGAAACGACTCGTGGCCGAGCACGTACCCGGCGGCCCGCCGGAGTCCCAGCTCGCGCAAGTGAGATCCCAACACATCTGCTCTTTCGAGATCAAAGAGCCCCTGCGCGAGCAGCCATCGAATGTCGTCGAGACTCTTGTCCTCGTGAAAGGCGCCGCGCCCCTTGACGAAGTGGCCGATTAGATGCGCGAAAACGTCTTCATCGGACATGCGTGCGATGGGCGCGTCGAAAAGCGACGCGTCGATCTCGGCTCTTGCGAAGACTGCGTCGGTCGACACTCGAAACAAGCCGTGTGGAAACAGATCATGATGCAAGTCGATGCTGAGCGGCCATGCCTCGCTGGAAAACGTGCATCCAGCGCTCGAGCGCACGGTCGCTTCGAAGCCTAGCGAGGCCAACGCAAAGGTCACGGGCTCGACGTCCCCAGACCGCACCAGGAAATCGACGTCGACGAGATCCCGGCGGCCCCGAAGAGCAGGCCACCTACTCAGCAAGAGCACGCCCTTGAGTGGCATCAACACCACGCCGTGTTCCGCGCACGCCCCGATGACGCGATTTGCTAGGCTGTGGGCGAGCTCGCCGACCAGCATGGTGCGGAGGCGGATATTCTCTCGATCGGGCTTGGCCTTGGGCACGCGGTCGATGATATACAGCGTCGATGGCTACGCATCAAAGGCTTGGCGACCTCGCAGAGTCGCTGGAAGCCCAGGGGGCCGATGCGCTGCGCGTCCACACCGTACGCCGCGCTCGGGAATTCAAGCGTTCTTGGGTCATGATGGCCGAGGCCTTGATCGAGGTTCGCAATCGGGAAGCATATCTAGACTGGGGGTACGAAGACTTCTACTCGTACTGTTCGCTAGAGCTCCAGCTCAAACGTGCGACGGCCGACAAGCTCACGGGTTCCTACGTGGCTCTCGAGCGGCACGCCCCTTCGGTGTTGAAACGCGACGGCCTGAACGAGCGCATTCCGACGTGCGATGCGGTGGAGTACTTCGCCAAGGCGCTGCACGAACGGCCGGGGGAAGATTCGACGCTTCCCGATGTCGATCCGGCGGTGGTCGACGAGCTGCGGCATGCGGTTTTCGAGGAGGGTGCGCCGGTCACCGAGCTCAGGCGGCGCTTCAACCCCGTCTTCCATCCAAAGCCCGAAGGAGCCGACCGACTGGACGTGATCCGACGGGCCACCGCAACCGCGCGGCGGCTCGAACGAATGATCGAGGAGATCGATGGCCTTCGTCGGCCGACCGTGCGTGCCACGCTCGACAGTCTCGAAGCGCTGCGGGAAGAGCTGACCGAGCTCCTGGAGCGAACCAAGGCCAGCTACGCCAAGACGGGCTGACTCGAGCGCGCGAAGTCTCTCGAAAGAAGCGGCTTGCGGGAGACTGAAACACGTTCTATTTCATGAGCCTTCACGATGACCGACAAAACGCCTGTGCCTGCCGTCGAAGGCCTCTTCACCATGGACCCCGTCGAGCCTCGCCTCCTCGGGACGCAGTGCCGAGGCTGCGGAACCTACTTCTTTCCGGCCGAAAGGACCTTCTGCCGAAACCCCAACTGTGACGAAGCGGATCTAGTGGAAGTCACGTTGAGCCGGATCGGGAAGGTCTGGTCCTACACGAGCGCAAACTACAAGCCGCCTCCACCCTTCGTCGCCGACGAGCCCTTCGAGCCGTTCGCCATCGCCGCCGTCGAGCTCGAAAAGGAGGGCATCACGATCCTCGGCCGAGTCGCAGACGGCGCCGGAACGGATGCGCTACGAACGGGAATGCGTGTGGAGCTCGTGCTGCGAAGGCTCTACGAAGACGATGCGCACACCTATCTCACTTGGAGCTGGAAGCCGGTCGACGAGAAGGTGGGTGCGCCATGAGCAAGGACGTCGCCGTGCTCGGCGTGGGGATGCATCCCTGGGGCAAGTGGGGCCAGAGCTTCGTCGGCTACGGAGTTGCCGCAGCGCGTGAAGCGTTGCGGGATGCGGGCCTGCAGTGGAGGGACATCCAGCTCGTCGCCGGTGGTGACACGATTCGCAACGGATATCCCGGCTTCGTCTCGGGAGCGACGTTCGCGCAAGCGCTCGGTTGGTCAGGCGCGAAGGTCTCGAGCTCGTACGGAGCTTGTGCCACCGGAGCACAGGCCATCGGCGTGGCGAGGGCGCACATCTTGGCGGGCCTTTGCGACGTTGCGCTGGTCATTGGCGCGGATGCAGCGCCCAAGGGCTTTTTTGCGCCGACCGGGGGGCGACGCCCCGACGATCCCGATTGGCTTCGTTTCCACGTGCAAGGAATCACCAACCCCACCTATTTCGGCTTGTATGCCCGGCGGCGCATGGATGAGTATGGCGCCACTCAACAGGATTTCGCCGCCGTGAAGGTGAAGAACGCGCGTCACGGCTTGCACAACCCGAACGCCAGATACCGAAAAGAGGTGACCCTCGAAGAAGTGCTCGGCTCGGCGCTGGTTGCCGATCCACTTCATCTGCTCGACATTTGTGCGACCAGCGATGGAGCCGCAGCGCTGGTGCTCTCGAGCATGGACTTCGCACGGAAGCATGCGACCGAGCCCGTGAAGATCGCCGCGGTGTCCACGGTCACCCCGGTCTACCCGAACACGATCATCGAAATGCCGAACCTCTCCACGGATTCGAAGGCCGGAGTCAACCTGCCCGGACGCGGCTTCAAGGAGTCGATCGCACATGCTGCCTACGAGGAGTCAGGCCTCGGCCCCGAGGACATGCATCTCGCCGAGGTATACGACTTGTCCACTGCCCTCGAGCTCGACTGGTACGAGCAGATCGGCCTCTGCACCCCGGGGGACGCCGAAAAGCTTCTGCGCGACGGAGAGACCTCCCTCGGAGGCCGGATCCCCGTGAATCCGAGTGGCGGTCTGTCTTGCTTCGGCGAGGCGGTCCCCGCACAAGCGATCGCTCAGGTCTGTGAGCTCACTTGGCAGCTACGCGGACAGGCCGGAGCGCGTCAGGTGGAGGGGGCCAGGGCCGGCGTGACGGTGAACCAGGGCCTGTTCGGGCACGGATCCTCCGTGATTTGCAAGGTTTGATGGGCGCTCTCAGGGCGCGACAATTTGTCGCCTGTTGCATGCCGGTCGGCGTGCTTAAGCTCACACAATGATCCGTCTCGCAGCAGTCGTGGTGATATTTCTGCTGGGATGCGCGGCCGAGCCGACGCAAGACACCCCCAGCGAAAGCCGGCAAGTGCAGACCATCGTGCGCAACACCGCCAGCCCGTTTTGCCCCGGCAAGACGCTCGACTCGTGCCCGAGCCCGAAAGCTTCGGAGTGGCGGCAGGACATCAACGAGTGGGTCGCCGAGGGAGTGCCCGAAGCCGAAATTCGAGATCGGCTTCAAGACAGAGTGCCCGGCTTCGACTTGACCATTCCTCCAGTCAAGTGGGGTTGGATCATCCCAATGCTTGCAGTCGCGCTATCGACGTCGTGGTTCGTCGTGATGGCGCGAAGAGTCAGGAAGCGCACCGGCGTGAAGCGCGCGGCCGACAGCCCGGGCGACGAAGACGGCCTGGACGCCCGACTCGATGAAGAGCTCGCTCGCCTCGATTGACAGCGGAGGCTCGTTCGTCCCGGAAGCGCCTAGCTCGGTGCTACACGAGAATGCCCGCCACGGCGGCCGTCATCAGCGAGGCGAGCATTCCGCCAACCATCGCCCGGAGCCCGAGCCTCGCGAGATCATGGCGGCGGTCGGGCGCGATGGCGCCGATACCGCCGAGCTGAATCCCGATCGAGCCGAAGTTCGCAAAACCGCACAACGCGTAGCTCGCAATCACCACGGTGCGTGGCGATAGCGCCGAGCTGTCATCTGCCAGAACCTCGTGAAGATGAAGATAGGCGATGAACTCGGTCAGAACGAGCTTCTCCCCGAGCAAGGTCCCTACCTGCACGCACTCGGCGGGAGGAACGCCGATCAAGAAGGCAAACGGCCAAAAGATCCAACCGAGGATCTGTTGAAGCGTCCAGGGCTCCACCGCTGCGGCACCTCGCAGCTCCATCCAATCGTTGTAGAGATGAAATGGCAAGCCGAGGAGCGCATTGGTCAGTGCAATCAACGCGATGAACGCCAGCAGCATGGCGCCCACGTTCAGCGCGAGCTTCATACCTTCGGTCGCGCCTCGCGCGGCTGCGTCGATCAGGTTCACGTCCTCGCGGGGCGCTTCGATCATGGGAGGCGGAAGATCGGATGCTCGAGTCGTCTCCGGCCACATGACCTTGGCAATGACCAACGCAGCGGGCGCGCTCATCACACTCGCTGCGATGAGATGCCCCGCGATGTTGGGAACGATGCCTTCGAGCAGACCTACGTAGGCCGCAAGCACCCCGCCGGCGACCGTAGCAAACCCACCGGTCATGACGGCCATGAGCTCGGACATAGTCATCGTGCGGATGAACGGAGCGATCATGAGCGGTGCTTCGGTCTGGCCGACCAGAGTGTTGGCGGCCACGGAAAGCGTCTCTGGTCCGGAAGTGCCCATCGTGCGGCGCATCAGCCACGACAGTGCGTTGACGAATCGCTGCATCAGGCCGAGGTGATAGAGAATCGTCATCAACGACGAGAAGAAGATGAGCGTTGGTAACACGTTGATGGCGATGGTGAACTTCTCGGACGCGAAGTCGCCGAAGACGAACTCGGTCCCTTTCGCGGTGAAACCGAGGAGCGCCACGACCAAGTCGTTCAGGACGGAAAAAAGACCCACCCCCAAGTCGGTCTTCATCACCAGCACGCCAAACGACAACTGTAGGCCGAGGCCCCACCCCACTACCCTCCAGGGGACGTGACGCTTGTGCTCCGAAAGAAGCCATGCGACGGCTACCATCGTGAAAAGGCCTACAAGGGAGATCAGCCGCGCCCCTACCCCGTCCATTCGTGCATCCTAATGCGAGACGAACCTGGCGGCGGCGATTTTCACTCGTACGGGACGTCGAACCGAGCCCTGTAGCGGGCGATGCGGGACTCGATGTCGTGGTCGGTCATCCCGAAGTCCGCCAGCGAGTATCGGTGCCGACCGTACTTGTGCTGCTTGTCCACGTTTCTCGCGACTTCCATCGCGTCCCTGGCCTCGGATGTGAGCGCCAAGCCTGCGGCGTCGTAGATCCGCTCAATCTGCGGAATCGGGTCGGCTACGAGGTCGTAGTACGAAACGTCGACGAACCCCCGATCGTCGACTCGCTCTCGGGTCGCCATGGCGCGACGTGCCATGTTCTCGATCCTGTATAGCCAGTGGCGTGCCACGCGATGTGGATCGACCTCGTCGCTGAAGATCATCTGAAGGTGTGTGAGCATGCTGAAGAGCGACGGGCTGGTCTTGAGCGGGTCGCGATGCGTGTGCACGATGGTTGCGTCGGGAAACACCTCGAACAACGGATCGAAATATTCTTGATGATGGGGCGTCTTCAACACCCATCGGACCGGCTTGCCGACGCCCGGACGCTGCCATTGGAGATACTGCATCATGCGCTTCAACGCCTGGTAGGCGGGAACGTGGTCCTGCCGCTCCAGCCACGTGGAGTACGTCGGAACGTTCATCATCGCTTCGGGAGTCGTCGTGAGGAAGGCCTGCTCGAGAAGGATTACCTCCTCCTCCGGGGCATCGGGCTCGGCCGGATGAATCGCGAAGAAGCCGGGGGACATGTACCGAAGCCCTCGAGCCGCGGCCGCGGCTTGCGCGAAGCGGGGATCCTTTCGCTGCCAAGGCTTCCGCTTTTGCGGCGCCGGGTTGATCGCCTCCCACGATGCGAGTGAGCGGATGGTGGGGTCACGCGCGATGAGACGATGGAGCATCGTCGTTCCCGTGCGCGCGAGGCCCGCTACGACGATCGGTCCTTGAATCGGGATGTCGAGGATCTCCGGATGGCGCTCAATCGCGTCCTGGGCGACGAGCTTGTTGGCCAAGACGCCGACGATCCGGCCGCCGATGATCACGTGACCTACGGGATTGAGCGCCGCTTCTCGGTTGATCGAGTCGATGAGCACTTCCAACGGCTCGAGGAACGCTTCGTCGCCGAAGTCGTGCAGCCCCGTTTTGCGGCGCGCGCGAGAAAGCACACCGTCCACCGTGATGGGACCGCCTCCCACGCCAATCTCGGACAAGAGTCGCCCTACGCGGTTTGCGATGGCAATTGCCTTCGGGCGATACGGTCGATCGAATGCGCCTGTGAGCTCCACCGAAGCCATGGGCCTCAAAGGTCAGCCAGCTTGACCACGCGCGTTTGCGGCTCGGGATGATCGTCTGCGCGAACCCAGCGCCAGCACATCGTGCCTTCCTCGTGGCCTACCGTGTCGATCCAGTTGTCGAAGCCTTTGTTCCGTGCGGCCACCACCACCTGGACGGACCCGTCGGGGCGGTACTTCGCGGTGTGCTTGTTCACGTGTACGGAGTAATACCGATAGTCGAGCGACTCCATCCAGTAGTTGTTGAGCTGAAAGTTCCAGTGCTCGCATGTGGGGGGTGTCGCCTCGATGACGAGCGCCTCGTCGGGCGCGAGCTTCCAGTAGCTGTGATAGTAGGCGATGTCGGGCACGCCTCCTGCCATGTTGGATACGTTCTGATCGAATCGCGGGAGCTCGTTCGTGTGTTGTTTGAATCCTTCTGCCCAACTCGCGAACAGCATCGATGCCCCCGCGACGAGCCCGGCAGCCGTGGTCAGGCCCTCCGCACACTTGACGGGGTCGAACGGCGACGGCATCCCATCCCCACCGATGCGCTCGATGTGCAGGTCGGCGATCTTTTCGTTCTCGCGGTCCAACCGTGTCTGCCGCACGATCAGGGTGCCCGTGTCTTTCTCCATCGGCAGCCAATTCCCGGGCTTCTCTCGGGTGCTGACGATGATCTCGAAGCTTCCGTCCGGCTCGACGCGGATGTCCGAGGCTTCGAGGTAACCCGTGGGCGGCATCCCTCGGCCCTGCCCGTAGTTGCCCTTCTGCGTGAAGAAACCGAGGTAGTGAACCGTGCCCCGGTTACCCCAGATCCGATACTCGTGCTCCCCGCTGATCGCGGCATTCTGGTAGTAGTTGTCCGGATGATCGGCGCCCATTTTCGCGGTTTCGTGGACCACGCGCTGCAGCACGGGCGCCAACGGGTCGTTGTGCTCGACGAAGGTTTGCAACGCCGCGCGTGTGATTCTGCTCAGGTATCGAAAGCCCTCCATGCGATTCATCGGGTCACTCGGCGTGTTGGGCCCCATCACCACGTTCCCTGCCATCTTCAGGGTGTCGCAGAATTGGTTCCACACGGTGCCATCGATGATCTCGCGCTCTTTCTTGCTCAGCTCGTCAGTCATTTGGCTCCTCGAGTCACGCCGTGCGCGCGCAAAAGCTCGTCGGACTTGCTCCACAGCAAAGCGCCCTTGTCCCGGTCTTTCGAATCCTCGGATGATTCTTTGATCCGCATCATGTGCATGTAGACCCCGGTCTTCGTTCCCATCTCTTTGGATGCCACCAGATAATCGACTGGAATGGAAGCCTTCTCTGGGCTTTGAAAGAACATGGTCATCACGGGCTTCAGGAAGGGCTGTAACCAGGCGGGGGCCTCGCGGGCCATGTTGGAGTTCACCGCGCCGGGGCAGAGCGCGTGGACGCAGACGTCGGGATTGGTCGCGTTTTCCGGGTTGAGGCGTCTAGACAGCTCGTGGAAGTACGTGGTCAGATGGAGCTTGCTCAAACCATAGTACTTCAGCCCGTCTGCGATGCCGTACGCGATTGGCTCGCCAAATCGTGCGAAGTCGATCGGGATCGAGCTCCGATGCGTCTCCGAGGACACGAAGATGACCCGCGGTGGATCGCCAGGTCTCGAATTGTGACCGAAGACGGCGTTCGGGATGACGCCATCACGAAGCAAACGGCCGAGCACGACGTGCTTGGCAAGGAAGTTCACTGCGAACATCAGATCGAGGCCGTGCTTGTTGGTTCGGGAGGTGGCGGGCACGACCCCTGCGTTGAAAATCGCTACGTCGAGCGTGACCTTTCTGTCGCGAAGCTCGTCGCAGAAAGCCTGGATCGAATCGAAGTCGCTCAAGTCCACACGGATCATCTCGACCGCATCGTTGCCGCTCGCGGCGCGCACCTCTTGCCCCGCCTCCGGAATGCCGCTGCGGCACGCCATGATCACGTGGGCACCACGCTTGGCGAGCCGAATGGCGATTGCTTTTCCGAGGCCGCTGTTGGCGCCCGTGACCAGGCAGGTGCGTCCTTCGAGCCGAACCTCCGGCCCGAGGGGCGAGACCTTCGGATCCTTGTTTCGTTGATCTAGCACCCCGCTCAGAACGGCGGTCAGAGGATTGCCGTGAGTTCGTTCGACCATTGGGTGGGCACTCTAGAAAAATGGCTTCTCAAGTCAACGGGAAGCGGTAATCCGCAAGTATTCTCGGACTACTTCGCCAAGCCCCACGAACAAGGCCCGCGCGATCAAGGCGTGTCCGATCGAAACCTCGTCGACGTGGGGTACGGTGAGAAACGTCGGAAGATTTGCCAAGTCGAGATCGTGACCTGCGTTGACTCCGAGGCCGTTGGTCGATGCACGCTCGGCCGCCGCGCGATATCGGCGCAGTGATTGCTCGAGCTGCTCCCCCCCTCTTTCGAAGGCGCGCGCATACGGTTCGGTGTAGAGCTCGACTCGGTCGGCGCCGAGCTCGGCCGCCCAGTCGATGGGCCCAGGGTCCGGATCAACGAACACGCTCACGCGCACCCCGTGCTCTCGAAGGGCCGCGATGATTTCCGCCAGCTCCTGCTTCGGCGTGCTCGCGGGCCAACCAGCTTCGCTGGTCAGCTCGCCAGGCCGAACCGGCACCAGCGTGCACTGATCGGGCTTCACGCGTTCTACCAAGCTGACCAGGTCGGGCCTCGGATCGCCTTCGATGTTGTACTCGACCCGATCACGCACCGGCTCGAGCACATCGGCGATGCGCGAGACGTCGGCGGGCCGAATGTGGCGCTCGTCCGAACGAGGATGCACGGTGATCCCGGGCGCTCCCGCCTCGACACAAACGCGCACGGCCTCGACCACGCTGGGGACGGTCCCGCCCCGCGAGTTTCGAAGCGTGGCGACCTTGTTCACGTTGACACTCAGCCGAGGCATTGCGGGCCAGTATTAGCGCCCCACCTCCACGGTGTCAGCAACCCGGACACGACGAGCACCATCACCGGGCGATTGCGCTCCATTACGACCACTGGAAAGATTTCTCTTTTCTTGTAATATTCACCCCGATGAACGTAAGCGCCAAGGCAGTGGTGCTCGAGGTGCTTTCTGCAGGAGCGTCCATCTACGGTAGCACCTTGCCCGTCCGCTCGTTGGTCCAGGCGGCATCCGTCTTCGATATCGCGGAGAACAGCGTCCGAGTGGCCGTCGTCCGACTGCGTGGCGAAGGCCTGATCGAATCGCCGCGCCGGGGCGAGTACCGCCTGGGGCCCGGGGCGAAAGTGGTCAACGAGAAAATCCACGGCTGGCGGAACGTCTCGCAGCGGCTCGGCGATTGGGACGGCTCATGGATGGCGGTGTTCACTGCGAACTTGTCTCGGACGGACCGACCCGCGCTCCGCCGCAGGCTTCGCGCGCTGCGCTATCTGGGCTTCGAGGAGCTCAAGGCCGGGCTCTTCGTCAGGCCGAACAATCTGACGCCGGGAATCGACGGCATACGCGAGGAGCTCGCGGCCCTGGGGCTCGACACCGATGCCTCGGTATTTCGGCTCGACGATCTCGGAGCCGCGGAGGAGCGTCGAGCACGAAGCCTTTGGGACGGCGCTCGCTTGGAGCAGAGCTATGCGGAGCTCCACGGACAGCTCTCACTCAGCATGAATCGCTTGGAAGAACTGCCGCTCGACGATTCGGTCCGCGAATCGTTCCTGCTAGGACGAGCGGGTATTCGTCAGGTAGTGCTCGATCCTCTTCTCCCGAAGCCCTTGATCGATGAAGACAAGCGCTCTGCGATGGTCGAAATACTCCAAAGATACAGCGACCGAGGGCTCGAGCTGTGGAGTCGCTTCCTGCGACTCGAGTAGAGGCACGTCTGGTTATTTCGAGTATGCTGGGCGCGTATGAAGGCGGTGGATTTCACGTTTCGAACGGTTGATGGGGCGAGCGTCTACGTGCGCGGCTGGCTGGTCGATCAACCCAAGGCCATCGTGCAAGTGCTTCACGGCATGGCCGAACATGGTGCGCGCTACGAACGCTTCGCGCAGGCGCTGGCGACGGCCGGCTACAGCACCTACGCGCACGACCACCGGGGCCACGGGCAGAGCATCGCGGAGGGCATGCCGCCGGGCCACATGGCGGATAGCGACGGTTGGAACCGGATCGTCGAGGACGCCCACGGAATCAACCGCGACATCGCCAAACGACATCCCGGTGTGCCGATCATCGTGCTGGGTCATTCGATGGGCTCCTTCGTGCTGCAGCAGCTGCTATTCGAGCATCCGGCGGACATGATCGCCGCATCCCTCTCGGCATCGAATGGGAAGCCTCCTCCCATCGCCACGCTCGGAAAAGTGGTGGCCCGGCTCGAACGGGCGCGCGTAGGCAAGCGCAACCCGAGCCCCATCCTTCGACGTCTCACGTTCGGCGAGTACAACAAGGCGTTTGCGCCGAACCGTACCGAGTTCGATTGGCTGTCGCGCGACCCAGCGGAAGTCGACAAGTACGTAGCGGATCCCCTCTGCGGATTCCCCGTATCCACCCAGGTCTGGATCGACATGCTGCAGGCGCTCGATCGCATCGCCAATCCGAGCAACGTGGCGAAAGTACCAAAGGACAAGCCCCTTTATCTGTTCGCCGGTGATAGGGATCCGGTGGGGGACTTCGGCAAGGGCATGAAGCGTCTGCATGACGCATACAAGCGCGCGGCGATTTTCGACGTCCGGCTCAAGCTGTATCCCGACGGCCGGCACGAGATGCTGAACGAGACCAACCGGCAAGAAGTCACCGACGACTTCATCGCGTGGTGCGACGAAATCGTCGCGGCCCAGAGTTAAGAATCAGAGGGACGGCTGGTGTACAGCGGCCCCTCGACCTCGCCTCGAACCAAGGGGCGCGTCTCGGGCGTCACGCGACATCGCCAAAGAGCGCTGCGAGAGCCGATGGATTCGGCTCCGTGGTACTCGTTGAAGTCCTCGAACACGGCCTCGATGAGAAAGCCGGCTTCACAGAGCACACGTTGTTTTTGCAGCCCACGCTCGCTTGCCCGTCGACTCTGCCCGAAGCAGACGTAGAGACGCCCGTCCGGTTTGAGCAGGTCGACCGCCCTGCTCACGAATAGACCGAAGCCTTCGAGCGCGTAGGGCGGATCGGTGAACACGGCGCCGAAGCGGCCCTTCATCTTTCGCGGAACGGGATACCGCAAGTCGTGCTCGATGAGGTCGTGTTCCCACCCGAGTGCCGATGCATGGCGAGCGAGAATTCCGAGAATCTCGGCGTCCGTGTCGAGCACCGTGATCTTCCGCTGCGCCCCGGCGAGTTGAACGGCTGCGCTGGTCAAATCGTCGTCGCCGAGGAAGGCCAAACCGCGCTGGTGCTCGCCGGCTCCGAGCAAGAGCGTCGCACGTCGAACAGCGGTGTCAGTCGTCACATACACTTGATCGAGGGCGCGTTTGGGTACGCTGCGCTCGGACGCCATCCGCTCGTAACGGACGCGCCAATCCGGAGCGAGATCTGCGCCGTGATCTCCGTTTCGACCGCGGGCAACGAGCTCCCGGGCGAGCGCCGCCAGGCCTCGCTCCGAGCAGCGGACTTCACCGTCCTGATCCTCGAACCATTGCGGATACCGCGCCATCACCTCGCGGACGACCGACGAGGCCTCGCCCGCAGCCCGGACGACCTCATCCTGCGAGCGCGATCGACCATCGCCGAGTGCTCTGAGGATGCGGAACGCCCCTTCGTACACGGCCGGGCTTACTTGTCGCGAAACACGATCATGCCGTGCGTCAAGTCGTACGGAGACAACGCCACGGTCACGCGGTCGCCCAAGATCACGCGAATTCTGAACTTGCGCATCCGGCCGCATAGCTGGGCGCGCACCGTTGCGCCCGAATCGGTCGTCACCTCGAACTGGCCGCCCGCGAACACCTGGCTCACCACACCGCTCAGCTTGATGTGGTCATCGCGCTTGTCTTCCGGCTCGAAATCGCGCTCGAATCTGCTTCTTCTTCCTCTTTGGCTCCGTTTCGCCACTCAGTCTCCTTCTGTTATCGCCGCAACGTAAGTCTTGTCGGCCGGACTCGCCACCTTTACGTATCCTATTTGATACTGTCGGGGCTCCCGTTTTTGTAGCACCGCCCGTGGAAAAGTCAGCCAGAACGCATCATTGTGGCTAGTCCGGTGCTCGATCGACACCCAGACGATGCATGGACCCTAGCGGCCCCGATGGAGGTCGGCGCTCGAACGCGCCGAATTCTCCTCACACTCGCCCACTCTATCATTCCCGCGAGCCCGCGCACGCCGGACACGCTCGAAGAGGTGACGCACCATGCACTGGTGTCGCTACGGTACATGCCCCGATCGTCGGCGAGGATGTTCCTTTGGGGCATGCGTCTGCTCAACTGGGCGCCGCTTTGGCGGCTTCGTGGGCTGCGTCCCCTCACCGCCCTCCCGGCCGATGTCGTGCATCGGCATCTGTTGGCGCTGACGCAGAGCCGTTGGTTGCCGGCTCGCCTCTTGATGTACGGCCCGGTGGGGCTCTTCATGTCGAGCTACTTCGACCAAGACTACGTGCATCGAGAGATCGACTACGCCCCCCGCCCCTTCGTAGCCGACCGAATCGAGCTGAGGCGCCGGTGGATCGAGGGTCGCGAGCCGGGTTCCGATGACGAGGTTCATCACCCTACGGCTTTGACGCCATGACGATCCTGGCTCATCGAGACTATCGACACGTCGAAACGCACGAAGCCGAAGTCGCGATCATCGGCACCGGCGCAGGGGGCGCGGTGGTGGGGACCGAGTTGGCCGAGGCGGGTCGTGACGTGCTCTTCATCGAGGAAGGTGGATACCATCCTACGTCGAGCTTCAACCCCTACTTGACCGAATCGCTTCCGCGGCTTTTCCGAGACGCAGGCGGCACCATCATCATGGGAAGGCCTCCGATTCCGTATGCCGAGGGCCGGTGCTTGGGCGGAGGCACCGTGGTCAACGGCGGAATGACCTGGCGACCCCCCGAGCAGGTGTTGACGCAGTGGGCGCAGCTCACCGGCCAGCCCGACCTCGGCCCCAAGGGAATGGAGCCCTTGTTCGACCGAGTCGAAGAGCGCATCCATGCGAAGCCGCAACATCCCTCCTCGATCGGAGAAGACAGCCGCCTTCTAGAACGTGGTGCTCGCCGGCTTGGCTGGCGATACGAGCCGAATCGCCGAGCGCAAGACCGCTGCGTGGGGTCGAATCAATGTCTGACCGGGTGCCCGACGGGCGCCAAGCAGTCGACCTTGGTCAGCTACCTGCCTCGAGCGCTATCGAAGGGCGCGCGGTGTCTGACCGAGGTCCGCGCAAAGCAGCTTTGGATAGAAGACGGTCGATGCATCGGTGTGCTCGGCAACGCAATCAATCCGCGGACCCGCGAGGAAGACGTCGTGGTGCGGGTGCGGGCAAAAGCCGTGGTCGTTGCATGCGGGGCGATTCAGACTCCGTTCTTGCTGCTGCAGCACCGCGTGGGACGGCCCAGCAGGCAGCTCGGCAAGAACTTTCTCTGTCATCCGAACACCAAGGTGATCGCAATCTACCCGCACGACATCTACGCCTGGCAGGGGGTGAGTCAGGGCGGCCAGATCCGCGAGTTTCGCGACGAGGGAATCCTGATGGCCGAAAACGCGGTCCCGCCGGGAACGGCGGCGGCGCAGATTCCGTTCCTCGGCGATGAGGCGCTCGAGCTCATGAAGCACTACAACGCCATGGCGATGACCGGCGTGCTCGTCGAAGATTCCCATGCAGGTAGCGTGAGCCGCCGCTTCGGTGCTCCGATGGCCAAGTACAGCATCACCCCATACGATCACGAGCGCTTTCTTCGCGGGGTGCGCCATCTGGCCACGCTTCACTTCGAGATGGGCGCCGAAAAAGTGATTCTGCCATTCAGCAACTTTCACATTGCGAACGACGTGGACGACCTGGACAAGATCGAGCGCACACAGCGCTCCCGAAGCACCATCGAGCTCTTCACGGTGCACATGATGGGCACGTGCCGGATGGGCAGCCATCCGCGGGACTCCGTCGTGAACATGAGCGGCGAGCTATGGGACCTTCCCGGCTGCTACGTGGCGGATGCAAGCCTCTTTCCCACGGCAGTCGGAGTGAACCCGCAGGTCGCGATCATGGCGCTTGCAACCCTGGTCGCTCAGCGGCTCCAGCTTCCTAATTGACAAGCCTAGCGCTTTTGAGCACACCGTAGCCCACCGATGCTCGATTTGCCTCGACTCAAGCGCATTCGGCTCATGAAGCGACCGATCGGCCAAGTGATCTTCGGGCATACCGTGCTCGCGCCGAACTACAACTTCCTTCCCGGCATCGACATTCGACTCGAGGGTCTGGAGAACGTGCCCGAGGAACCGGTCATCTTTGCCATGAACCATACCGATCGGTTCAACTACTTCCCCTTCATGTACAAGATGTGGAAGCTCGAAGATCGCTACATGACGGTCTGGGTGAAGGGCAAGTACTACGAACAACCGATCGTGGCGACGTTCATGGAGCTGACGAGCAATCTCCCGACGGTCTCCCGCGGCTACATCATCACCAAGGACTTCAGCCTGACCATGGGACGACGTCCGACCGACTCCGAGTACGAAACCCTCCGGACGCTCGTGAATCACGAAGCCGACCCCGAGGGAGATCCGAGCACGGTCGACGTTTCGGCGATTCCCACCGAGCTCTTCGATACGAAACGGAACATCCTCGGCGTCGATTTCGATCCTCGCCACTGCTCCTATGCAGCCGGGATCAACCGTGTATTCAACGAAATGATGGCCGAGTTCGTCCGGTTGAACGAGCGTTCTTTCGAGCTCGGTCTGGATCTGCTCGTGTTTCCACAGGGCACCAGATCGATCCGTCTTCCGAAGGGCAGAATCGGGATGATGGAGATCGCGCTACGGTACGAGAAGACCATCGTCCCGGTGGGTTGCAATGGTTGTGATCTGGTTTACACGGGCTCTCTGCCCATCGGCAAGGCCGGCACCATCGTCTATCGCATCGGCAAGCCGATACCTTACGAGGAGCTTTCGGAATTTCACATCGACGAGCCATATGCGCCGTTCACGGCAGAGGCAGAGTACGAGCACCGAGCGAAGTTCCAGGGAGCGGTGGATCTAGTCATGAACCGGATCAACGACCTGCTCGATCCTCGGTATCAGTTCAGCGACGACCTGCAGAGCACCGGGGTCAGCGGCACCAATCGGTTCATTTAGCGTAACGGTTGTTCCGCCCGCGGAATCAGGTTAGACCCGCCTCGTGGACGAGCTCCAAGCTTTGAAGGACGCCGACGAGCCAAAACCAGTCGTGGCGATCATCGGGGGAGCCGTCGCCGGCTCCGAAGCGGCAGCAGCTTGTGCTGAAAAAGGCGCGCTGGCAGTGGTGTTCGAGCAGGGTGCGCGTCCGTACGGAAAGATCGAAGACGGCCTTCCGCGCTGGCACGAAAAGCTCCGCGAAAAAGAGTACCGCAAGATCGACGAAAACCTCCTGCGGGATGGGGTGATCTTCGTCCCGTCGACCGAGGTGGGCCGGGACTTGCCGTGGAACCAGCTCCATCTGGAGATGGGCTTCAGTGCGATCATTCTCGCAAACGGCGCATGGCGCGACCGGCCGCTTCCCGTGGCGGGGGCGGACCAGTATGTCCGCCGCGGTCTGGTGTACCAGAACGAATTCGTCTACTGGTTCAATCACTATCACGAGGAAGGTTACGAGGGTCCGATCTTCGAGATTCCAGACGACGTCATCGTCATAGGCGGCGGGCTGGCGTCGATCGACGTCGTGAAAATCGTGAACCTGGAGCTGTACGCCCGGGCCATCCGCGAACGCGGAATCGATGTCGACATCGTCGAAATGGAGATCAAGGGCATTCCAAAGACGCTCGAGGCGCATGGGCTCACCGTCGAGGAGCTCGGCGTCCAGGGTTGCACTCTCTACTACAGGCGCCGGATGGAAGACATGCCACTGGCAAGCGCCGATGATCCCACACCCGAGCAGATGACCAAGCTCCAGGCGGCTCGCATCAAAATCATGGAACGGGTCATGCGTAAGTACTTCGTCAAGTTCGAGCCGCTTTGCCTTCCCCTCGCCACCATCGTCGAGGACGGCCGCCTCGTCGGGATTCGCTTTCAAAAGACGGAGATGGTCGACGGACGCGTCCGCCCCGTCGAGGGGTCCGAGTTCGACGTGCAGGCCACCATGGTGATCAGCTCGATTGGCAGCGTGCCGAGACCGATCGAAGGCATTCCGATCCAAGGGGAGCTTTACTACTTCTCGAGCTGGGAAACCGGCGAGGTGCACGGTCTTCCCGGTGTGTTCGGATTGGGCAACGTGCTCACCGGCAAGGGCAACATCAAAGACAGTCGGGCGAACGCCATCGAGATCGTCGAGAACGTCGTCGCGGCGTACCTCGGCGTCGGCGACGAGCCCGAGGAAACGCCAGGCAGCTCGGCGGGCCGCAGCGAAGTGGTGGCCGGCCATGCAGCCGCTGGAACACCGATGTCGCCAGAGGCGATGAAAGCCCTCGCCGACTGGATAGAAGAGCGCTACCGCGAGATCGGCTATCGAACCTACAGGAGCTGGCTCGCGGCCCATGCGCGCCCGTCGTTGGAGACTCGATGAGACGTACGGGGCTGGCTGCACTGCTGGGATTGATCCTTCTTGCCGTCGCGTCGAGCGGATCGGCTCAGGAACGCCGCGTGGACATGCGTTTCCAGGGCGGCGTCAAGTTGGGTGTCCCGGTGTTCTTGGACGTCGATCGGAGCATCGTGAGGCCGGGCGCCAGCATCATGGGCTGGGGAGGTTTCGATCTCGGTTGGTTCGTCTTCGGTTTCGGGCTGGGATTTCAATGGAACCGGATCGACACCAGCGACATCCCCAACGTCTTCGAACGCTTGGGCAACGAGCCTCTGGTTCGATTGTTTTTCTCGCCTGAAGTGCGCTTTCAGATTCCCACGATCGAGGCCGTTCTCCCGTATGTGACAGGGGCCTTCGATGCGAACATCTGGAGCTTCGAAGCGCTCGGGACCGGATGTCGGACTTTCTATTGCCGCGACGACGGCCGCGGACAGTTCGCCCCGGGCTTCACGGGCAAAGCAGGGCTGGGCATCCATCTCAAGAGAGCGATGTATCTCGACGTGGGCTTCCAGTACTCGATGAGCGGCAAAGGTGGATTCTTCGATCGCACGCGGTGGTGGATGGAGCCTTTCATCGGCTTCATCTACCGAGGTGACCGCGACCGCCTTGGCGGAACCGGCTTTTGAGCTCCAGGTGCGACGCATGTTCGCACCCCCCGACGCGTCAGGTCGCAGTCGGCAACAAAGCCCACAGAATCGACGCACCAAAGAGCACGGCTAGGAGGCTCCAGAGCCGCTGTTTCGTGGGGGAGAGCGTCGTCCACCAATCGATGATCGCCTTGTAACGGTCGACACCGACGAACGGCAGGACGACTGCCGCCAGAACGGCGAGCACTGCCAGCATTTGGAGCAACAGAGGAGCGCGCGACTCCGGCGCTGCAAACCAAAGGACCAAACCGAGCAGCAGGCGCACGGCCACCGCCACGAGGAGGCCGCTCTTGGTGGCAAAGCGCTGAACGAGCTCGGTGAGCCGCGAAGGAGCGAGGACTCCCCATGCCCCCACGAGCACCATGAACAGGCCTAAGAGACCCGAGAGCTCGTCCGCAAACGGCATCCTAGGCCAGCTCCTCCTCCGCGCCGAGCGCTGGCTCGGACGCCGGCTCGTACATGGGCAGCGCTCGTTCGATCTGGTCTGCGGCGCGCGCCACCGCATGCATGAAGAGCTCGAGATCCGAGAGTTGAAACTCGTCCAGCATCACCGTATGGCGGACGACGTAGACATCGCCATCCAAGCATACGGAACCGACCGCAAGGTTGAAGCTTTGCTGCAACGCTGCGGTCGGATCCAGTCGTTCGACCCGGCAACACGCGGAAGAAAAATCGACCCACGCACGGCCCATCGCGTGGTAGTGCGTCACGATGACGGCCTGAAGCCTTCCTCCTGGGTATTCGAATACGACCTTGAAGTCGTGCTCGTGCTCCTCGGCCAACTTGTAGCTGGACCTCGCATGATCCCTGATGTCGGTCCACGTCGCCACGGGCCGACCTTTGTAACACAGCAGGTCGAAAAAAGGGCTCGAATCCGGCCTGACGCTGCGTACACTTCCCGACATGTTTCGACGCCTCGCCTCGCCGTTTTGGCGTTCCTCGATCGCTGCAGAGCTTCGCGTGGGACCGCGCGCGTTACGCGGAACGTTTCCGTGGCTCTTGCGCACCAAGCTGAAACGCGTCGAGAGCTTACTGGAGGTGGCGCTTCGAAACGCCGAGGCTGCACCGCATGACCTCGCGTTCGAAATGGATGACGAGCACCTGACTTGGTCGGAGCTCGTGAGCACGACCTCACGCATGGCCCATACGCTCGCAGCGGCTGGGGTGAAGCAAGGCGACGTGGTCGCGGTGCTTGCAGAGAGCTCACCGTTTTACATCGCCGCGGTGCTGGGGGTCTCACGTGTCGGCGCGACCGCTGCGCTCATCAACACCAACCTCCGCGGGCGCCCCCTTTCTCACGCAATCGAGTCGTCGAACGCCAAAGTGGTCCTGGTCAGTCACACACTCGAGTCGGGTCTGCGGGATTGCGAAGAGCTGTGTCGGTCGCTCGATCGCATCTTGGTTTTCGACGACGAGCCTTACGTTCGATTTCTCGGCAACGCCCCCACCGTCGCCTACCCGCCGGCGCCGGTCCGGGCCGAGGACGATTTCATCTACATCTACACTTCCGGCACCACCGGCCTTCCCAAGCCCTGCCGCATCTCTCATGCACGCGCCATTTTGGCGGGAGCCGGATTCGGGCCGCTCATGTACGAGTTTCGCTCGGGTGACAAGCTCTACTGCGTCCTGCCGCTCTATCATGCGAGCGGGTTCCTCTTGGGCGTGGCTGCTGCCATGACCTCGCGGGTCCCGGTGGCAATTCGTCAGTCGTTCAGCGCGAGCGCGTTTTGGGACGACGTACATCGATACCACGCCACGGCGATCCTCTACATCGGCGAATTGTGCCGCTATCTCGTCAACTCGCCCCCACACCCCAGGGAGCTCCCCAACCCCGTCCGAGTGGCGGTGGGCAACGGTCTTCGGCCCGACATCTGGCCGCAGTTCAAGTCTCGATTCGGCATCGAGCACATACGCGAGTTCTATGGCGCAACGGAGGCGCCCGGCTTCATCGCCAACCTGAGCGGCAGGGAAGGCTCCGTGGGTCGAGTGCCGCTCGGCGGACTCGCGGGGTGGATGCGGCTGGTTCGTTACGACGTCGATCGCGACGAGCACCTACGCGATGATCGTGGCTTTTGCATTCCCTGCGAGCCGGGTGAGGCGGGTGAGCTGCTGATTCGCGTTCCCAAGATTTCGACCGCGGGACTCGAGTACCGGGGCTACACCGATGAAGCGGCAACGGAACGAAAGCTTCTTCGCGACGTCTTCAAGAAGGGGGACGAATACTTCCGCTCGGGCGACCTGCTTCGATACGACGAAGACGGTTTCTATTATTTCGTCGACCGCATCGGGGATACGTTCCGATGGAAAGGCGAGAACGTATCGACGGCGGAGGTTGCAGACGTCATCACTCACAACGATGGGATCGAAGAGGCTACCGTCATTGGAATCCCCGTTCCGAACATGGAAGGAAGGGCCGGGTTGGCCGCGGTGGTTCCGTCCGGCGAGTTCGACCCGGAGCGCTTCTGGCGCGCAGTGTCGGAGCTTCCCTCTTACGCCCAGCCGCGATTCGTTCGAGTGATGGGCGGCTTGGCCAAGACGGCCACGTTCAAGATCCAGAAAAACGAGCTGCAAAAGCAGGGTGTCGATCCTTCCTCCATCGAGGACCCTTTGTACGTGCGCACGAGTGGGGGTTATGAACGGCTCACGCCGGAACGTTGGGCCGACATCAAGGAAGGACGCCTTCAGCTCTGATGCCTGGGATGAATGCACGGGAAATCGAGGACTTCATGAAAGAGTCCTTTCCGCAAGCGCGAATGCCCATCGAGATCGAGGAGCTCCGCGACGGTTTTTTGCGGATTCGACTCGAAGTCACCAATCGGTACTTGCGCCCGGGCGACACGGTTTCCGGCCCCACTTTGATGACCCTCGCCGACACTGCGATGTACTATCTGCTGCTTGGCATGATCGGGCCGGTCGCGCTCGCGCTGACTAGCAGCCTGACCATCAACTTTCTGCGCGCTCCAAAGCTCGGAGACATCGTCGCGGAGGCCGAGATGCTCAAGCTCGGCAAGCGGCTTGCGGTAGGCCAGGTGACCATGTACTCGGAAGGCGGAGATGATCCGGTTGCGCATGCGACGGTGACCTACTCGATCCCGCCCCGGCCTACGGCCTCTTCAGAGCCTTCTCGATGATCGCCAAATCACTCGGCGCATAATCGAGAGCAAGGGCCGCTCGATGCCCTTCGCCGGTCATCTTGTTCCACGTCTTTTGCACGATGGGAATCAGCTTTGCCTCATCGTGTTTTTTGGCAAAGTCGTGAAAATAGTGCTCGAGAAACACGAGACAAATCACGTCTTCGAGGAGTTGGACGTCTGGGTCTGTTTTCAGCCCTCGCTTGCGTAGGAGCGTCTGCACGCGCTCGATGCTTTGATCGTCGTAGCCGACGTCTTTCATGATCCCACCGGCGATGTCCCCGTGGCGCTTGTAAAGGTCGGTGCGCCACTTGAGGTACCCCGCCCTCCCCTCCGGATAGCTGTCCCGAGGCACTTCCCAGCGACGAATGTGCTGCGCGCGTGCCGCCAGCTTTACCGTCTCGGGGGCATCGGGCGCAAACGCGGCGAGCCGCTCGGACATGCGACGACCGTAGACCAGCTCCTTGGGCAGAGCCTCGCCGTTCACGGTTTCACGATTCGGATCCTCTGCGTTGGCCTCGTCGAAACGCCGAAATGCTTCATCCAAGCGCG
>DATIUW010000240.1:0-5850 GCA_035466435.1 Polyangiales bacterium
GGGTCGGCGGCCGCGTTGGCGGCGGGGCTCACGGGCTTCGAGCTCGGGGGCGACATCGGCGGCTCGTTGCGAGTGCCTGCGCACAATACGGGGGTCTACAGCCACCATCCCACGTTTGGCTTGATTCCGATGGAGGGGCACTTCTCGCGATTTGCGGTGCCTGCGCCGCCCGATCCGCCTGGGTTGATCTTCGGAGTCATCGGCCCAATGGCCCGATCGGCCGCCGATCTCGACCTGCTGCTCGGCATTTTGGCCGAACCCGAAGGTGGAAGCCTGGCCCCGCCCCGCGAAGACGCGCTGACGGACTATCGCGTCGGCGCCTGGCTCACCGACCCCGCCTTGGATACGGATGTGGAGGTGCTCACCGTGCTCGAGGATTTGGTACAGCAGCTCCGAGACGCGGGCGTTACCGTCGACACGGTGGCCCCCCTCGACGACCTCGAGCAGCTCGCTCTCGACCACCGGCTGCTCCGGTTTGCGATCACCCGTGGGGTCATGATTCCCCCGGACGAGCTCGAGGCGCTTCTCACCGAGCGCGAGCGAATCCAAGCGCAGTGGGCGAGCTTCTTCGAGGAGTACGACGTGCTGCTCGCACCCTGCGCCCCGCTCACCGCCATCGAGCACGACCAAGAAGGGCTGCCCATCTCCCGTAGCATCGTCGTGAATGGCGAGGAGATCTCGTACCAGAATTTCGACGTCTGGCCGGCAGTCGCAGGCTATGCGGGGCTGCCTTCCACCACGGCTCCGGTCGGAGTCGGGACGTCGGGGCTACCCGTCGGAGTCCAGGTCATCGGCGCCGCCATGGAGGACCGCACCACGATCGACTTCGCCGCCAAGCTCGCGGAAGTCACCGGTGGCTTCCAACCGCCGCCGAGCGCCTCCACGGAGATGTGATCGAACGCTTCGGCGTCGAAGTTCACCTTTTACGTATGGACAGAATCGCCGACTTTCGGCGAATTGGGGTTCTGCCCCACGGAGCATCCGTCGCCCCGGTGCTCTAGACGCCGACCCCATACGAGAGGAGCTCCCGATGTGTAGATCCACCGCCACGATGGCCTTGATGTTCGCCCTGAGCGCAGCGCACTTGATCGCCTGCGGAAACACGGAGAGCGCTCGAGGCGACGTGATCGTGAAGCAGACCTTGGAAGATTTGCCGAACTGCTCGAACGGCAGGTTTGGCGCAGTCTACTACGTCGTCAGCGAGGATGCGTTCTACTTCTGTGACGGCGGCGCATTCATTCCCGTCGATCTGAGCGGACAAGATGGGCGGGATGGCCAAGACGGCCAAGACGGGACCTCCTGTACGGTCGCTCGGGATGATTTTGCTGGCACGACGACGATCCGTTGCGAGGACGGCACCGAGGCGGTCGTTTACGACGGTCAAGACGGCCAAGACGGAACCTCGTGCAGCATCGCGGCCACCGCTGGGGGCGCGGCCATCACGTGCGGAACCGAGACCGTGACCATTACCGACGGCGCAGACGGCAGCTCTTGTACCGCGAGCACCGACGCGAGCGGCGCGGTCACGATCAGTTGCGACGACGGAACCTCGGCGACGATCCCGGCGGGCGCAGAAGGCGAGCTCGCAGTGGAGCTGATTTGCAACGTGATTGGGCTGAATGAGTTGCTTCCGCCTCGCGGACTGGAGTGCCCACCCTTGTATTGTCCTTGCTTCACCGCCGAGGAGATTCTTGGGGCCTCCGTGACCGGATGTCTCACGACCGTGGATGCGACGGCATTCCCGGATCCTGCATCAACCACGGAAACGCTACCCGGCGGATTCATCGCTTATACGAGGGATTCCAACATTAGCGGAGCTCGATTTTATGAGTGTGTTGGGACTGACTCAGCATATACCATCAGTCGCGTTCAGTTCTTGGATTGTTCCGCGATCATCGAAGAGACGGTCGGACCATGCGAGCGCGTCGTGTTCTGTAGCTCCAACTTCGACTGTGATGATGGGAATTCCTGCACCGATGACATCTGCGAAGCGGGGCAGTGCACGAATCCAACGAAACCAAACGGCGCCGAGTGTGATGATGGGGGCCAATGTTTCTTAGGCAGCTGCCGGCCCGTGGTCGGCGGGCTGTAGCGACGCTTGAGGACGGACTGCGGATCACACCGCGGGTCGTTCGTCATTCGCTATGTGACGCCTAGGCAGGCTCTTTAAGTCCAGGTGTGGGAACGCCGTGAAGCTTCGCGACGAGCGCGGCCTGCGTCGACACACCGAGCTTGCGCATGGCCGAGGCGAGCGCCTTGGTCACGGTGCTCCTCGAAATGCCGAGGTGGTACCCAATGTGCGCGTGAGACATGCCGAGTCGAGCGTACGCGATGACCTGCTCTTCACGGTCCGAAAGACCACGTGGATCGGTGATGTGCGGCGGGTTCGGAATGGCCAAGACATACCGGCGGTCGTCCGAGTCGAAGTGGTCGACGATCGACCAGCGGCCGCGCACGAGCGCGCTCCAAATCTTGAGCGCTCGCACTGGGTTTTCTGCGCGCAGCTGTACTCGAGCCTGATCGATCGCGATGGCCTTTTCTCGCAGCACTTTGGTGTAAGCCGTCTTCGATGCATCGCCCACCGCCTCGACTACTTCGAAGCTCTTCGGTTCGATGACGGCCTCTGCGCCCCGGGGGAGCCGCTGTCGGCCAGTTGATCGACTTTCGGCTTGCTCCTTTCGCAGGGCGCGCCGCAAGCGGTGGCTCGCGGTCAGATGTGCGGCGAGCATTTGCCAGAGCTCCCGTTCGTATTGGGTCAGCTTGGTCACTCTCGGAAGTGGCACCATGATTTGAAGCCCGTGTCCATCGGGATCCAAGGCCGTGATTCCAAGGGCGTCCTTGGCGTAGTCGACTTGGCGCGTCCAGACCGCGAGAATGTCCGAGCGCTCGGACAGGGTCGCGACTCCTGCATGCTGCGTCTCTCGATGGAGGAGCTCCGGAGGGAGGGCGGAGAACGCCTTTGCGTGTCGAATTGGGAAGTCCTCGGGGCCGGAAGGCACGCACACATCGACAATGTCGATCGGGCCCGGTGCCGGAGGTTTCACAAAAACGAAGCCCGCGACTCCGAGCCCGTGGTCGAGGAGGGGAAGGCCGGCGGCCAACACGCCTTGAAACCAATCCGCATCCGCGGTGTCGAGGTCGTAGCACCTTTCTGCCATCGCGATCACGATGTCAGCAGCTCTGTTCTTCGGCATCTATTCGGGTCTTCCCCCCCGGTTGCGTGGACGTATCAGGGACGAAGATCGATGTCGTCCATGGTGCGCCAGATGAATCGCTCTCATCGACTCATTCGTCCATACGTAATTTGTGAGCCGCGATCGCGCGGCCACGAAGTGAAATGCGAACTGACGAGTCGTCTTTTCAGCAACTCGAGTTCACCAATTACGTACAGACATGCGTTCACGTTGGCCGCTACCGTCCACGCTTTCTGGATAGGAGGTCCACCGATGAACAAATTGATGCTGGGCGCAATTCTCGTAGCCGTCTTTCTTGCACCGCAGAGCGGCGAAGCAAAACCACCACAGTCGACGCTAGGCGACGGCTCGGTGATCGTGGCCGAGGGTTTCTCCGCGCCGAACACGTTTCCGGTTGCAAACATCCCCGCCGACATCAACGGCTTCAGCTTCGTCGACTGGTGCGGTGGCGTCTGCATCCCGACGGTTCAGCTGGAGGTCTTCGACGCCAAGAAGGGCGAGTCGGTCGGCTATGTTTATGCCTGGGGCAAGGAGTTTGGCGGAAGCGCCGACGGCGTCACCCTCGTCTTCAAGGAGTTCATCCTCTACGACCTCCACGGCGGTCAGCTCTACACGCTCAGCCAAGACGGCGGTCATCCCGGTGGTGCCTTCGCCGATCCGAGCATCATCATCCCCAAGGCCGGTGACCAGGTCTTGCTTGGCGGCGCGGAGGGCGTCGTGCTCGGCGGCACTGGAATCTACGCTGGCGCCAGCGGCGGCTACTCGACGCGACTCAAGGTCGAGATCGACTTCGCAAGCGGCTTCTTCATCTACTACGACGAGCTGTACTTTCGGTTCCGCGACGTTCGGATCGAGAACTGACGCGGCGTCTCGAAGCGAAAACGACGGCGCGGCTCGGGAGCGCTCACTCCACGGGCACGGTCACGCGGGTGCCGTCGACTGCGACGATGAGCTCGCCTGAGTAGATCGCCGAGGTCGGCGCGCCGAAGACGAGCGCGATTTGGCCGGGGTCGTCGAGGGCCGGCACCTGGTGCGTGAGGACCAGGGTGCCGACTCCGGCGCCTTCGGCCAGCGTCGCAAGCTCTTCGACGTCGATGTGATAGCTGCGGATGTCTTTGATGATCGTCGCGTTGGATTCGTCACCGAGGCGGCGCAGCGCGCATTCCGCGTCTTCGACGTATGACTTGTTCATCACGTCACTGACGAGCACGTCGACCCCCTGACTCATGTTTCGCAGGCCTTCGGTGTCGATCGTGTCGCCGGTGATGGCGACCGCTTTCCCGCCGTACTCCACGCGATAGCCGAGGGCCGGCAAGACCGGTGAATGATCCACCGTGTAGGCGCTCACCGTGACGCCGTTCTCCTCGTACACGATGGACCCATCGGGTCCCGGCTCCAGAATCAACTTGGCTTCAGCGCCCGTCGTGTCGGGAGGAAAGATGACGTCGCCATGGTGGGCCGTTCTGTAGTTGTAGTCGAGCGCATAAATCCGATTGAAACCGTCGACGACACGTCCGATCGCCTCTCCCCCGTAAATCGGCAACGGGCTTCGGCGCCCGAGGATCCAGCTGCGGCTGACCACCTCGCCCACGTCGGCGACGTGGTCGGAATGGTAATGCGTGAGAAACAGCGCCGAGAGGTCGCGCAGCGGCAGATTCAGATTTTCCATCGACACCACCGCGCCATCGCCCGCATCGAACAGAAGGAACTGTCCATTGACGAAGACGGCCGTACACGATTGCGCACGTGCCCGCGGAGGTACGGGCGATCCGGTGCCGCAAGTGACGACGGTGATGGTCTCCGTGTCGAGAAGCTCGGTGCGTGCTTGGGCGGCCGCTTCTTGGGTCGCTGCAATCTGCGCCTCGATGGCAGATGAGATCGGTGTGGGCGGGCTCGAACATTCGGCCGAGGGCGCCGGTGGCGTTTCGCCGAGCGGCAGCGAACCCTCGTCCGAGCTGCTGGAGCCGTCACAGGACACTGCTAGAGAGCTTGCGCAATACGTGAGAATCAGTGCAAATCGAGTGAAATGAGAGACTCGGGTGTTTGTGATTTTCTTGGCGTCGTTCATGATTTCTCCGCTTGTCGGGCTTCGTTAAAGGCCTCGAGCACGGGGATTGGACACAAAGTCGAGGAAATTCACGAATTCTCGCACCGACAGGTATTTGGTGCGCCTCTCTACTTTCATTAGTCTGTGTAACGGCCGGGCGCTTGCCCGGTCGAGTTGGGGAACCAGGGAACGAGCCGTGCTAGCGAAAACACGTCTTGCGATGCTTTTTTTCGTCGCATCGTGCGCGTCGGCACCACGCGGGCCGACCACGGTGGAGGACGCCAGGTGGATTCCTGCGACCACGGACGCATCGGAGCAATTGTCCGAAAGCGTGGTCAGGTTTTCGACCACGGTCGCTCAGGTGTTGACCGACGACCTCGAAACACCCCCTCCGAGCAACAGCTATAGCCACCAGAGGCTGCTAGGGCCGAGAAAGCGGTTGGGTGAGCCGCACGTTCATCTGGAGCTGACCGACACGCACGCGGCGCTCGCGTCGACCGACTGCTCCGGGTGGCTCAGCTTCGTGCTCAACACGGTTTCGCCCCTCCATGAAGCCGTCTTGCAGGCGCAGCGCCGGTGGGAAGAGCACAATCGCGCCTACTCGGAGGG
>DATIUW010000241.1:0-5974 GCA_035466435.1 Polyangiales bacterium
GATGTGGGGGATGACGAGCCGGAGCTGGTCCGACTCATCTCTTCGAAAGCCGAGGGGCATCCGGCGACCCGCGGTGGCGCATACCACCGCGCCCAAGCGTTGCACGCAATCGCTTGCGGTCCTCGGATCATTCACCCCCGGAGAAAGCGCCCGCAACGCGATCTCGGTGAGCTGATCCGTCAGGATCCGCAAATCTTGAACGGGCGTCCGATAGTTACCGAGGACGAAGCTCTCGCGAAGTGCGCTCCGAGCCTCGTCAGTTACGTTTTCGGCAGGCCCAATCCGGGCGAGTGAATTTCCCGCGCACACGAAATCGCCCGGCCGATAGCGCAGCACCACCCGCAGGTCGTGCTTCACCGCCGTCCTTAGCACCGCACCATCGTCGAGGACACGAACATAACCGTCGGAGTGGGCAGGAAGCTCGACCCCGTCTCGCGCGACCCGCGTGCGAAGCTCCTCGAGAGACCGCGCAAGATCCTGGGGGTCGGCCCGTTCTTGCTCGTGCTCATCGTCGATCTTTTGCGGGAGGAGGTGAGTTACCTGGCCGTCGATCTCTTTGGCGATCGATGCAATAATCGTGGATGCCTGAATCGATCGCGCAGTGTGGTGTATGAAGTAGATGAGCACGAACAAGCTGAGGACGGCAAGGGCCGTTGCAACCGCCGACGCCAGGTGGGGCACGTCGTTTTCTTTGACGGATCGAAGCACTAGCAAGTTGTACAGAAACGTTGCGACGAAAGTGCCGAAGGCAAATTGGTTTACCCGCGCCCGCAAAAAGTTACGCAGGATGCGAGGACCAAACTGAGAAGAAGCGAGTGTCAGAGCAACGACGGTAATGGAAAAGACGACACCCGTCACGGTGATCATCGATCCCGCGATGACGGAGAGCACCGACCGTGTGTTCGCAGCTTCCGCGGAGCCTATCCATGGAACCCGCTGAAGCTCGAACGCCCTATCGACCTCCACCAGGCCGAAGGCTCCCGCCACGGCGGCGAACGCCATCAGCGTTGGAAGAAACCAGTAGCTGCCGCGAATCGTATCGAAGAAGCTCCGAAGGCGGCCCAATATTGGAGGTAGGTTCACGCGAGACTAGACTAGCTCAGCTCGGGGGCGATCTCGAACTCCGTTCGCGCATGGAATTCCTTTTCCATGACGCAGTCGGCCACGTGGTGTGCCCATGCTGCGATGGTGAGCGAGGGTGGCGTTCCGACGGCGGCAGGGAGCGCGGACCCATCGGCAACGTAGAGGCCTGGGTGACCGTAGACCTGGCCGGTGTGGTCGACCACTCCGTTACGCTCGTCCGGACCGAGGTGCGCTCCGCCCCACTGATGCACGGTCATTGGCTTTTCGCCATACCCGATCTTCATGCCGCTTTCAGCTTCGAGCGCATGAAAGACGGACTTGATCTCGTCGTACACCGACTCTGCCTGGTCGTCGTAATGCACTCGAAGCCTGCCTTTGCGGAACGTCACGAAACCGCGACCGCTGTCAGCCCCCATCCCCACGACCGGAACGCGAGAGCTCAGCCAGTGAACCAGGCGCCTCGGCAGAGCGAGCTGATCGAGCCCAGGGAGCCCGAAGAGCACCATGTAGGGCGCTTCGGCTCCATCGAGCGCGAATCGACCGAGGCTCGGCGTCGCGTTGAACACGTCCGGGTCACGGTCCGTCCGGTTCCACAGCCCGAGAAAATCTCCATTGCCCCCAAAACGCGTACCCAAGGCGGGCATGCCATCCAGGCCGCCTTCCTGATCCCGGCTCTGGAAGAGTATCCGGAGCGTGTTGATCGTTCCCGCAGCCAAGATGACCACTGGGGCACGGACGACCTCCGTCTGGCGATGGCGATGATCACGATATCGAACTTCGAACGCGCGCTCCCGGTCGGCGTCGTGCCGTGCCAAGCGTCGAATGTGCTGCACCTCGCAAAGGTCCTCGACCTCGAGGCCGCGTTTCATCGCGGGCAACAAATAGACCACGTCGACCGACGGCTTGGTCCCCCGCCGCGAGCCGAACACACCGCCATCATCCCAGGGCAGCTCGCGCGGCAAGCGCATCGCCATGTGCGGTTGCGCCTCTGCTGGTGCGCAGTGGGTGAGCGGCAAACCCTGAAGCTGCGACCAAACGGAATTGGGCGCTTTGGTGCCTTTGCTCCAGGGCACCGCCTCCATGTCCTCTACTAGCTGATCGTAGTGTTGCTCAATCTCGCGCGGAAGCAGATCCGGGTGATGTCCGTGCCAGTAGCCGGGAGACTCCGGTTTGGTGAGCATGGCCGTGTAGGCGTGGCTTCCCCCGCCTACGCCGGATGTGCAAAGAACGTCGATTCCCGGCGCACGGAAAAGCTCGAAAAAGCCCTTCTTGTTGAGCGTGAACCCATTTTTCGGCCCGCGCTCGAAATGGAGCGTGCGAAGTCCGTGCGTGTAGAAGTGGATTCCGTAGGGAAAGGGCGCGCGCTCCTCCACGCCTCGCGCTTTCACCGGCTCGGAATCCCGCCACGGCCCGCGCTCGAGCAACACCACCTTCTTCCCGCTGGAAGCCAAGCGATGCGCAGCCATCGCTCCACCGAACCCGCTGCCGATGATCACGACATCGACGGTCCGCGTGTCAGATGCAGATGGGGGAGTCATCATGTCCCGGCATCGCTGCATTCAGTGTGCCAAACCCAGCCGCCGCGACTGAACGCGAACGTACGGCCCATGTGACTCGTGCGTGTCATTTCGACATGCGTGAGGCGTTTTGCCCCAGCAGTCCCGAGGGCAAGGCCTTCTCGAGCATGCTGAGGAGCTCGGGGATCGCGGAAGAATCGAGCAAGTTGAGCGCCTTTGCACCGCTGAGCTTGTCGACGAGCTCGACGCCGGCGCTGGTGCTCGTGGCAACGCCTGCGACCAAGTCAGGAATGATGTCGAAACCGCGCATGACGCCGACGACTGCGTAGGGGTCGGAAGCGCACAGCACCTTGAACGCGACGGCGTCGGCGAGCTCGTCGAGCACGACTCGGCCGTTGTAGGGCTCGAGAGGTGAGGCTCCCGCCTCAGCGACGACGACCTCTGGCTCGGCCTCGGTGATGAGGCCCAGCAAGTCGCGCAGCCGCTCGCGATACTGCTCGGGATCCAGAACCGACGAAGGGAGCCCGACATCGACGAAATCGAAGATGGCGTCTGCGCCGGCATCCCACATGGCGAGCACGTCTCGATACCTCCCTGCGCCCGTCAGCTTCGCTCCCACCACGCGTAGACCCGCCCGTTTGAGCTGACGGATGATGACCTTGGCTGCCGTGGTCTTTCCGGCCGACATCGAGGTGCCGATGATCAGGATGGTGGGCATGGCATACGGGCCAAGCGCGCGCGGACGTTTCGCGAAGTCACTCATGCTGAGCTTCTTGCCTCCGCGCACCGCATGCCCGCGATATTCGATGTGCATGAGCGCGGGAAACACGCCTGATATCGAGGTTGCGCGTCCCAGCAATCCGCCGCCGCTCAGCAGCTCCATGCGCCCGTCCTCACCGACATGCTCGTAGGAGCCTACTACTTCGAGCGTCGCATGACGCACTGCGAGGGCGCCGAGGACCGAATCGCCACTCGATGCAGTGATCAGCCGGCCGCTCGTGAGCTCGATGTTTGCAAGTCCGCCAGGAGGAACGGTGATGCGCCCGAGGACGTAGTCGCCCGCCTCCCACTGGTCGCGCGGAAGCGCCGCGAGGTCGAAATCGACTGACTCGAAGTCCGCGATCCGAGCGACCGACGCAACGAAGACCTTCTCGTTCAAGGCACGCCTCCCGCAGGCGCCGTGATCTCGAAAGAAGGGCTTTGTGCGGTAAACGTGACTGCTTGCGAGCCGGCGTCCTGCTTCTGGCTTCCGTGAAAGAGAACGCGATGAGTGCCCGGCGCGGTATCGTCTGGAACCTGCCACGCGATCGACACGGTGAAGGCCTCGTTGATTGGAGGTGGAGGCGTTGCGAACGGGTCGAGAGGGTCATAGGGCGGAATGACGCGACTCGCCTGCGTCCAACGGACCTGCGTCGGCCAGTCTCCCTCGGTCGTGATCGTCACCCAGTCCGAACCGGTGAGCCTTTGGATTTCCGCGTAACTGGCGCCTCGCCGAAATGCATTGTCCGGATGGCCGGTCCAAAATGCCAGGGACACGGTCTCGCCCGGCGCATATGATGGATTCGGCGCCGTGATGACGTCGCCGAAGGAACCATCCGCGGGCGGCTCGTCGTACTCGTTGCCCAAGGGTTGGGACTCCACCATCCCGCGAAGATCGCCTTGGTCTTCCGAACCCGGCGCTGGTCGACCCGTCGCAAGTGCTTCGGCCAGCCGCCCGAGCTCTTGTTGGAACGCAGGAAGCGTCCACGGGCCGAACAGTGTGTGCCCGCCCTCGTACTGCTGCACGGCATATTCCTCCGGCGTGGTGATGTAGCCGGATTAGTCGTTCGAATAGCCTGCAATGACGACGTGGTTCACGCCGGTTCCGAGCGCTTCCTCGACGGTGTCGCGCATCCGGCGCCCGGACATGGTGGTCACCTCGCTCGGAATGAACACCATGGCGAGCTGTCCGATCTTTGCGACGCCGATCGGAAGGGGGTCCTGCTGCTCTTTTCGATAGAGGATCGGCTTCGGGGCATGGCACGCCTGAAGCTCCTCGGTCACCGGAGGCGGCTGAATGACTACCTCGACTAGCGCGTCGATGCCTTCATCCCGTTCGAGCATCCCCTCCATGAAGAGCGGATGACCGCCTCCATCCTCGGTGGAGCCGCCAGCGAACGCATAGCCATAAGCTGGGAAGCACGTGGTCTGAGGGCCTGCACCCGTGAAGTCTGCGGCGACCTCGAGGTCCGTGAAGTCGACCGCGCTCAGGCGATAGTCCAGATCGCCCTCGAGACGACGGGAGGCCGTTTCGAAGAGGTGCATCGCGGTATCGAGCTGCCTTTGGCCGATGATCCGGGCGCTGTCGTAGTCGTCGACGCCGGGGCCGGTGTTGTCGAGATTGAGATTGCCCGTCACGTCCCCGCAGTTGCTCTGGGCAAACGCCGCGACCAAAGGCTCACCCGCCTCCACTCGCTCGCGAAGCTGAGTTTCCATGGCCAAAGCCGCAAAGCCTTTGTGATCTGCAGAGACGAGGTCGTTGTCGTAGGTGAGTGAAGTCGGGTGCACGGCGAACCAGGTGAGCACGCCAATCGGGCCGTCGGCGCCCTCGAACCTGAGAAGCGTCATGTCCCGATCCGTGTCGTGCTCGTAGCGCGCTCGCTCCTGCTCGGGATTCTGCTGGTACGCGACTGAGGAGCGGTTGACACCCGCGTCTCGAACCGGACCCTCGGCCACGAGTATCCGCCCCGGTTGAAGGCTTTCGTGTGCCGATTCGATCGCCTCGGTGATGCCTTCCACCACCGCATCGAAGTATCCCCGGCGAAACGCGGCCTCATGCGCGTAACCGCCCGGGCTCGAATGGGTGTGCGTGGCGCTCAACACCACGTTTTCGAGTGTATAGATATCGCCATACGTCGCTCGCAGATTGTCGACCACGGAAAGGCGCATCTCGTGCGACACGTTGAGCAAGTCGGTCACGACGAACACGAGCCTACGCGGGCCCTCGAGCTCGCCCATGATGAACGCGCGCGCCTTCAGCCGCGTGTGCACCCCGTTGGCGATGTGAGTGGGCCGCGCGTAGCCGGTGAAGGGTACGTCGACGACGGGGCCGGTGATGTCGCCAATGCCTACGCCGACCAGGTAACTCGACTCGCCCTGGTCCGTGCTGGAGCAACTCGCGATCAAAAGCGCTGCCGCAAGCGCAGCAGCGAGGCCTAGCGCGCTAGACCGCGACAGTCTCGACTTCGTTTGGAAGCTCTCGATCATCGACGCCGCGGCGAAGCATCACACGGCTCGAGGAAGACGCCCTACGGGAGACGGCTACAGAGATTCGTGAGCGAGCATGACATCGACGACCTTGCGAAAGCCCGCGCGGTTGGCGGCGTCCAAGTAAC
>DATIUW010000242.1:0-40473 GCA_035466435.1 Polyangiales bacterium
CGAGAACTCGCCCACGAAGAAAGTCACGTCGAGGTCCCGGGGCTCGGGATTGGTACAGGTCGCCGGGTTGGTGTCGGGCACGTAGTCGCCGTCGGCGTTCTGCGTCACCGGGTCGCCATCGAGGCACTGCACACCGCTGAAGGACGAGCCGTAACCCGTTTCGATGTATAGCCCTGCGGCGAACACCACCCGCGGAGCAATTCTCCCAGCGATGAAGCCCGCCGGAATCGGACCGAATCCGAGGCCGGACTCCACCTCGGTGCCTGGACCCTGTACGGGCGCCTGCTGGTTCGTAAACAACGCGAGGAAGTTGAACGAGAAGCCGAGCTTCTCGATGCCATCGAGGTTGGCTGGATTGAGCGCCAGCGCGGCGGGTTGGTCGAGAAAGGTGACGCCGGTGAGCCCCATGCCGATGCTGCGAGCGTCATACGCGGTGGGCTCCGGGTTCGCACTAGCGAAGGACGGAATGAGCAACCCCAGGAGAAGAAGGCCCGATGTATGAAGTGTGCGCATGTTCCCTGCCGATCGAGCTCGTTAATACTGAAGAGTGAATGATACGGAGGCCCAGTAAGTGAGGACGCGATACTTGCCGGGGCACCCAGTGCGCACGACCTGTTCGTCGGAGCAGATTTCGACCGACTGCGTGGTTCCCGGAATGGTCTGGCTCGTCCCGATGTACTCATTGCCGATCGTCTCGCCAGACCAGGAAAACAGGCCTCCCAAATCGAGCCTGTACTTGTCCTTGATGCTGGGATTGTTGCGATCGTTCCAGTAAAAGCCGAGGCCCGAGCTGACCGTCGTGAACATGAACGACGCGGGAGGCGGGGTGAAATACTGCGCCCACTGCGGTGTGGTCGCGCTTTCGGCGATGTTGGTGCCAAGACGAAGCGCGATGAAATCCTTGGTGAAGCGGTACTCGAAACCGATCTTCACGCTCCACAGATTCTGCCAGCCAAAGGGTACGACGATGGTGCTCAGCACGGTGCCGTCCGGAAGCGAAGCGACCACCGTTTGGTTCTGGTTCCCCGACTTGTCGGCCGCATGCCACTGGCGCCGGGCCTCGAACGCGAGCAACAAATGACTGTTCGCTTGATATGAAACCCCGAAGGAGAGCGCATGCGGGATGAACCAGTCCGCCTCGGCCGACAAGCGCAACGGATCGGTGCCTTCCGCCAGCGTGGTTTCCGTGTATCCGGTCAGCTTGATCTTCGAGTACATGCGGTACATCGCGCTGATCCGAACCTTGCGGTGCGGCTTGATGGTGAAGCCGAAGCGGAGGGAGGGGAACCCCACGCCGCCGATGTTATTGACCACACGTCCGTATCGAGTTCCGGTACCGAGCGCGGCGCCGATGTTTTGATAGAGATCGGCGTTCTGCTTCGAAAACGGCAGACGCAGCGCGAGCCCAAACTGGAACTTCTCGTGGGCCTTGAAGGAAAAGCCCGAGGTGAACTCTCCGACGAAAAAGGTCACGTCGAGGTCCCGAGGCTCACCGTTCAAGCAGGTATCGGGGTTCGTATCTGGGAACTCACTATCGGGATTATTCGGGTCTGCAGCGCCATCGAGGCACTGCACACCGCTGAACGACGAACCGTAGCCGGTTTCGATGTATATCCCCGCACCAAACACGACTCGCGGGGCGATTCTTCCAGCGATGAAGCCCGACGGGATGGGCCCGAATCCGAGGCCCGAGTCCACCTGCGAACCGGGCCCCTGCACCGGCGCCCGCTGGTTGGTGAACAACGAGGTGAAATGGAATGTGAAACCGAGCTTTTCGATGCCTTCGAGGTTGGCGGGATTGAGCGCTAGCGCTGCAGGTTGGTCGAGAAAGGTGACCCCGGTGAGCCCCATGCCGATGCTACGTGCGTCATACGCGGTGGGCTCCGGATTGGCCCTCGCGAGCGCCGGGATCAGCAGCACGGCCGCGAGGCATGCCGGCAGTAGTCGTTGATTCATCACGGGAGCTCCACCACCCAGCGTGCGCGCAAGGCGGCCGGCGCAGCATACATGGAAGCCCCGCTGATAGGTCAACCAAAAACGGACCGACGCATTGCACAAATATCCAGGTAAAACCGGAGCGTTGTGGATGCGCGAAGGCGTTCAGCGCCGAGCTTCGACGACTCCGGTCGGACAACTGACGCCTGTGCCGCCCAGTCCGCAGTAGCCCCCTGGGTTCTTCGCGAGGTACTGCTGGTGGTAGCCCTCGGCATAGTAGAACGGCGGGGCCTCTAGGATCTCGGTCGTGATGCGGCCATACCCGTGCTCGTCGAGCTCGCCTTGGTAGCGTTCCAGCGACGCCTCGGCCGAACGGCGTTGCTCGTCGTCGAAGAAGTAGATGCCCGATCGGTATTGCGTCCCTCGGTCATTGCCTTGGCGCATGCCCTGCGTCGGGTCGTGGCTCTCCCAAAAAACCTTCAACAAGTCTTCGTAGCTGACCCGGTCCGGGTCATACACCACCAGGACGACCTCGTTGTGACCGGTGAGCCCGGAGCACACTTCTTCGTAGCTGGGATTCGGGGTGTAGCCGGCCGCGTAACCGACGGCGGTCGTGTAAACGCCGGGAAGCTGCCAGAACTTGCGCTCTGCTCCCCAAAAGCATCCAAGCCCGAAAATCGCTTTGCGCATGCCCTTCGGAAACGGCCCTTCGAGTGGCGTGCCCAAAACGAAATGCGGGGCGTCTGCTGGAATTCGAGTCTCTCGGCCCGGCAACGCTTCGGCGCGTGTCGGCATGCGGAGCTTCTTTTCGGAAGTGAAGAACATGTAGCGGAACATAGAGAACGGAGCGCGTTCCGGTAGCCCTTCGGTCTTCGGCTTGGCGAGGCGTCGATAATACGATAACCAAATAGGCAGTGGAGCAAGGGCAACTCATCGAGATCGCAAGGCGCCTGAAAGGGAGCCGCAGCATTCTTTTCGTGACCGGCGCCGGCGTGTCGGCGGATTCCGGGCTACCGACGTACCGCGGAATCGGCGGCCTCTACGAGGATGTGCACACCGAGGAGGGGCTTCCCATCGAAGCGGCGCTTTCCGGTGCCATGTTTCAGCGCGATCCATCGATCACCTGGCGGTACATCCACCAGATCGAGAGCTGCTGTCGAGGCGCGGGGCCCAATCGCGCGCACCAACTCATCGCCGAGCTCGAGAGTCGCTTCGAGCGCGTCTGGACGCTCACCCAGAACGTGGACGGCCTCCATCACGCGGCCGGAAGCCGCAGGGTCATCGACATCCATGGCGACGTCCATTCGCTGATTTGTACGCGATGCGGTCATCGTTGGCGGGTTGAAAACTACGCGGGCCTCGACATTCCACCGTCCTGCCCGGAATGTGACTCTTTGGTGAGACCCGAGGTCGTTTTGTTCGGTGAAATGTTGCCGATGGATCGTGCGAGAATGCTGCAAGAGCAGCTCATGCACGGCTTTGACGCGGTCTTTTCCATCGGAACCACGAGTGTTTTCCCTTACATCGCCGAGCCGGTCGTCGATGCGCGCCGTCGCGGTGCGCTGACCGTCGAGATTAACCCTGGTACCAGCGAGGTGTCACACATCGTGGACTATCGGCTCCGCGCCGGTGCCGCCGCCGCCATGGATGCGATTGTCGAGGCGCTCGATCGCGCCTAACCTTCCGTGGGCCATGGGGGGCAACGGAAAGACATACCGCTATGACGACGCGTACGAGGAAGTCGTTCGCTTGTCGGATGGTCAGCGCGTTCATCTGCGCTTGATGCACCCCGACGACAAGGCGCTGCTCCTCGCGGCTTTCGAGCAGCTCTCGCCAGACTCTCGCTACGCCCGCTTCATGGCCTCCAAAACGAAGCTCACCGAGCAGGAGCTCCGGTACCTCACCGAGGTGGATGGCGTAAACCATTTCGCGATCGGCGCGATTCGGCGCCATCTGGTAGGAAAGGACGAGGGTGTGGGAAGTGCGCGCTTCGTGCGTATGCAGGACCGGCCCGATACGGCTGAGCCGGCGGTCACGGTCGTGGATTCTTATCAGCGAAAGGGGCTTGGATCGCTGTTGCTTCAGCGTCTGATCGAAGCGGCCTGGGAGCGTGATGTCCGCTGGTTCTCCACCGAGCTCCTGGCGGAAAACACCGCTTCACGGCGCATGATCGAGTCGCTCAGCCCGGAAGTGAAGTTTCGGCCTTCCGGCGACGGCGCCGTCATCGCCATGCTTCCACTCCCAGAGCCCGACCAAACCCCGACTGCACCGGGATTTCTCGTTGGCACCCCGATCTACAGGATGCTCTCCCAAATCGCTCAGGCCGCCGTTTCCGTGAGGCCACGTGCGACCCGGCCGCCCAAGCCGCCTGACCGAAATGGTGGCTAGGACGCCTGGACAGGGAACATCATCGGCGCACGCACCTGAACCATGCGCTGCGCATCGGTGAGCGTCCCGACGATTCGCAAGGCGAAGGCAAACGCAGTGCCGGGCCCGCGGCTCGTGATCAAGTTGCGGTCGGCCACGACCGAGTGCTCGCTGTACTGACCCCAAGTCTCGACCATCGACTTGACGCTCGGATGGCTCGTGAGCTGTCGGTCTCGAAAGACGCCGTGGGCCGGAAACGCGATCGGCGCAGCGCAAATCGCAGCCACCCACCGACCGCTCTGCTCTTGCTCGCGAAGGAGCTCCCCGACCCTGCTGGAATGCGCCAGCCGCTTGGCCCCCTCCGCGCCACCGGGCAAGACGATGATGTCGAACGCGTCTCTGACCTGGTCGAGCGCCACGTCGGGGGTGATCACCACCCCGCGGCTGCAACGGACCGGGCTCGCGCCATCCACACCGGCCACGGTGACGTCGATCTGACCGCGTCGGAGCACGTCGATGCTGATCACGGCCTCCATCTCCTCGCCACCCTCTGCGAGAAGAACCAACGCCGTCGGCTTTTCCGTCACGGAAGCCCCTCACAGTTGCGAGACTTGTCTCGCTTGCATATCGCGGCGATACGCTCGCGGAGAGCATCCTCGAGCTTCGTCAGTCCGAGGCCTTTGGCCATGCTGATGGCGGCGGTTGCGCTCATGCGATCGACGACGAATGCCTTCAGACCCAACAGCGCCGCGACGCGCTGCCCGGTGCTGCAATGCACCACCGCTGGCAAGGCGTCCTGGGCCGCGAGTGCCTTTCCTAGCGCACGGGCGTTGTCCTCGGTCAATCCCGCCGCCCCGGCCACCGGGATTGAGACGAACGTCATCCCCATCCGCTCGACTGCGGCTTGCTCGCCCTCGTCACCGCGCTCGCTTTCGGGGCGGAGGTTGATCACCGTTCGATAGCCGGCTTCCTGGATCGCTTTGAGCTGCGCGCCGCTCGGCTGTCCTCCGACGAGAAGGCCGCCTTGGGTGACCTTCGCGTTGGGTATCGGCACCAGGGGAGGCGTCGTGTCGATCTGCTGGGGAGCGGCCGGCTTCTCGGTCGGCCCTTCTGCTTCGGCGCCGGGCGCAAGGACCAAACCGGCGACCGTCGTCGAAACGAGAACGATGAACGATGCGCGATGCAACATGAAAAACCCCCTCCGATCGTGTGCGCCTTTGCGTGCCGTCAGCCATGTGCCGCCTTGCTTCATCGACTACCTCACACCTTTCCCGCTGAGAATTGCTCGGGCAGCGACCCGACCCGAATACACACAACCCCCGAGGAATGTTCCTTCGAGCGCCCGCAGGCCATGCATTCCGCCTCCTCCGAAGCCGCATGCTTCGCCGACCGCAAACAAATTGGGTATGGGACTGCCTTCCTTGTCGAGCACTTTGGCATCGAGGTCCACCTGAATGCCCCCGAGGCTCTTGCGCGTGAGAATCTGCGTGCGAATCGCGATCAGCGGCATCGCGCCCGCGTCCATGATGGGCGCCATGTTGCACGTTCGCAGCCGATCTCCGATGTATTGGCGCACGTGCGCGATGCGGCGAAGTTGATCGTCGTTCTGTAGGTTGCGGCCGCGTGCGATGTTCGCGTCGTATTCGGCGATCTCACGCTCGAGAAGCTTGGCATCGACGTCGCGCGTGCCCGTGAGCGCGTTCATCTTGTCGCTGAGCTCGGTCACGCTGCTCCCGGTCACGAAGTCCGGACAGTGATCGATGAACTCTTGGACCTGCTCTCCGTTGCCTTTCAGCAAGCGAATGATGAAAGCGAGCAGCTTCTTTTCGCGAACCGCGGCGTTGAACTCGGCGCCCGACACCGAGAACTCCTTGTTCGCGATCTTTCGGTTCATCACTTGCCAAGAGTATTTCTTTCGTTCTCTACAAATCTCGTCTATGAGCAACAGTGTGTCGTAGCTTCCGACGAGCGGCGGGTCGACGAATCGGCGTCCCTCGTAGTTGACCCAAAGTGCCGACTTCCCCGGCACCAAGCTGAGGCCGTAGTTCGGGAAGGGAGGCGCCCAGTGCCGCACGCCGGCCGCGTAGTTCCACATCTTCTCGAGATGCGTGACGTTGGCGCCGAGCGCTTCGGCGCGATCGAGGAGATGCCCGTCCGCCTCCGGGATCGAGCCGTTGAGCATGGGTTCTGGGGGCTCGCCCCAACGCTCTCGAGGCCAGATGGCCCGCACCTTGTCGTGGCTTCCGGCGATCCCGCCGGCCGCGATGACCACGGCGTCTCCGCGCGCCTCGAATGCGCCATCGGCGCTCGTGCCATGACACCCCACGACGTTGCCCGCCTCTCGAATGAGCTCGTCGACGCGATGACCGAAACGTAGCACCAGCCGCCCGGCCTTTTCGTGCTCCTCCAGGCGTGGGATGAGCGCCGTGATGATGCCCTCGCCAGTACCCCACACGATGTGGAAGCGTGGCACCGAGTTCCCAGGCACGAAGTATCCGCGCTCGGTCCAGTTGACGGCGCGGAAGAAGCTCACGTCGCGATCGACCAGCCAGCCCCGGACCTCTTCGGTGCAGCGGTTCACATACGCCTCGGCCCAGCGGTAGGGCCAGACGTCTTCGGGATCGAGCTCGCCGTAGCGCACCCAATCACGCATCGCGAGATCGACGGAATCCTTGATTCGGCTCTTTCGCTGCTCGGGCGAATCGACGAAGAACATTCCACCGAACGACCAAAGGGCGAGGCCGCCGAAACGATCGCGGTCGGCCGCGTCGAGCATGACGACACGTTTCCCCGCATCGAGCAATTCGAGCGCGGTCACCATTCCCGCGAGCCCGCCGCCAATGACGACGATCTCTGCTTGATAGTTGCTCTTGTCGGCCATCGAGGAGGCCGAGCATACCAGATTACGTGCCTACGGCATCACGCTACTGGTCTCGCAAACCCCGATCGTGAAGTTTACTGGGATGGACACGTTTCCATCCCCATCCTCCACCACGACCGTGCCGTTGTATGGGGCGGCATTGGGACAGGAGATCGTCGAAACTGCGCCATCGATCTGCCCCGAGCAACCACCCACGCTTCCGTCATAGATCAGATCCATCGGGTCGGAGTCCGGGTCGGTGGCCGTGACGGTCACGATGTAATCAGACGCGACGCCAATGCTGCAGCTTCCGTCGGGCTCCCACGCGACCATCGTGATCTCGGGCGGCTCAGTCCCCGTCGTTCCGCCGGTGCCGCCTTCTCCTCCAGCGCCACCGGTTCCAGCGGAGCCGCCTTGCCCGCCAGCGCCACCGGTTCCAGCGGAGCCGCCTTCTCCTCCAGCGCCGCCGTCGTCATCGCTGTCACACCCGAAAAGCCCGAGCGCTCCGATCAACATCAAGACAAATACAAAACGCATATCGATTCCCTCCCCGCGCGCTGCCCGTTCGCTCCCCCACCCGGGGCAGACGTTCGCGAATGACAGACGGTACCGCAGTGCGCGCGTGAGTGCCAGCGTATCCAACGATCGGACGCTGCACGCCTTGCATTGGCAGGCTAGAGTACCGGATGGGTCGAGATTGGAGTCTGGAGCAAGTTCCCGATTTGTCCGGTCGTGTGATGGTCATCACCGGTGCGAACAGTGGCATCGGCTACGAGGCGGCTCGCGCGTTGGCGCAGCGTGGCGCAGAGGTGGTGCTGGCCTGCCGGAGTCGACAAAAGGCCGAAGCCGCGGCGGAGCGAATACGCGGTGAAAACCCTTCGGCCAGTCTCGAGATCATCCCACTCGACCTCGCCGATCTAGCCTCCATCCGCGCATTCGCGGACACCTTGCGGGCGCGGAAGTCTCGGCTCGACGCGCTGATCAACAACGCGGGCGTGATGGCGTTGCCCAGGCGCACCACGAGGGATGGCTTCGAGATGCAGCTCGGTACGAACCATCTCGGTCATTTCGCGCTCACCGGACGACTTTTCGAGCTCCTCTTGGCCACGCCGCATTCGCGCGTGGTCAACGTCAGCAGCATCGCCCACAAGTTCGGAACGATACGTTTCCACGACTTGCACTGGGAGAAGCGATACAGCAAATGGGGCGCCTACGGGCAGAGCAAGCTCGCGAATCTCCTTTTCACGCACGAGCTCGACAGGCGGCTCAAAGAGGCGGGTAGCGGCACGATCAGCGTCGCCTGTCATCCGGGATGGGCCGCGACCAACCTGCAAGAAGCAGGTCCCAAAATGGCTGGCTCGAAGCTCATGGAGGTACTGAGCGCGTGGGGCAATGCCATGCTCGCGCAGGATGCCGCGGCGGGCGCGCTACCTACCGTGTTCGCGGCGGTCGAGCCGTTGCGGGGCGACGAATACGTGGGGCCGACCCGCATGATGGGCTGGCACGGCCCGCCAGAAATCGTGCAGCCTCTGCCGAAGGCGCGTGATCCCGAGACCGCCGAGCGCCTGTGGCAGGCATCCGAGAGCCTCACCGGCGTGCATTACACCTTCGGCTGACCTCTTGGGCTTGCGCGCCGAACCGGGCCTTGTACGGTCCGCGGTGGAGGGACGGATGCGCGAGCTACGCGGGAAAGTCGCAGTGATCACGGGCGCCGGTCATGGCATCGGCAAGGAAACGGCACTGGCCTTGGCGGGTCGCGGGTGCCGGCTCGCGATTTGCGACATCAACGAGGAGACACTCGAGGCGGCACGTCACGAGCTGGCCGCTGGGGGCGCGACGGTGACCGCGCATCGCGTCGACGTATCCGACCCGGAGCAGGTGGAGTCCTTCGCATCCGAGGTCATCGATGCCCACGGCGAGGCGCACGTTTTGGTGAACAACGCCGGAGTCACCGTGTTTGCGTCTTTCGAGGAGCACAGCATCGAGGACCTGGAGTGGATACTCGGCGTGAACCTGTGGGGTGTGCTCTACGGATGCAAGTTCTTTCTGCCGCATCTCAAGGCTGCGGGGGAGGGCCACATCGTCAATCTATCGAGTGTCTTTGGAATCATCGCTCCACCGCTCCAAACGAGCTACGTCGCTACGAAGTTCGCGGTGCGCGGCTTCAGTGAATCGCTGCGCGCCGAGCTCGCCGAGTACCGAATCGGCGTCACGTCGGTTCATCCCGGTGCGATACAGACCAACATCGTCCGCGATGCGCGCTTGGTGACCGACACTCATTCCGAGCTTCGAAATTCGACCCAGCGCTTGTTCGATCGACTAGGCACCACACCCGAAGTCGTTGCGGCCAGGGTGGTCAAGGCGATAGAGCAGAATTCTCCGCGCGTTCTGATCACACGAGAAGCACATGTCGCCGACGCGCTGAAGCGGCTCATGCCTGCGACGACCGATGGCATCGTCGCCAGGGTCTTCAAGCGCATCGGTCCCCCTCAGCGTTCGCGGTGACGGAAATTCGGCGAGAGCGTTTCGGGGACTTCTCGGTCCTTCACCGACCTGCATCAGGTGGCGGAGGCGTGACCGTGCACTTCGCACACGCCACGGGGTTCCATGCCGAAACCTATCGAGCGCTGCTGGCCACACTGCATCCTTCGCTCGACGTGTTTGCCATGGACGCACGTGGTCACGGCATGTCGACCGCCGCGGCAGATCCGAAGAAGCTCCGATCCTGGGCACCGTATCGTCGCGATCTGGAACAGTTCGTGGAGACGCTCCCGCGTCCGATTGTCCTCGCGGGTCATTCGATGGGTGCGACGGTGAGCCTCGAGGTCGCGGCCGCCCGTCCAGATTTGGTCGCCGGCGTGGTGCTCGTGGATCCGGTCATCGTGCCTCCCGGAAAGATTCCGCTCTACTTCTTGGCCAGGCTCTTCGGGTTGAGCTTGCGGTTGGTACCGATTGCGCAGGCCGCAGCGCGACGCCGCATGGAGTTCCCCTCCAAAGAAGCGGCGGTCGAAAACTATGTCGGCAAGGGTCCATTCAAGACGTGGCCCCGCGAGTGGATCGAAGCCTACATCGAGGGTGGCACCATGCCCACCGATCGAGGGACGGTGCGGTTACGCTGTGACCGCGCCTGGGAGAGCAAGACGTTCGCGACGGCGACCGCCAACCCCTATGCGGCCCTCAGGAAAGTGCAATGTCCGCTCACCTTGATCGCGCGCGAGCATGACGGCCCGCCGTTCACACGGGCATCCCGAGAGGCATTCATGAAGATCCGGCCCGAAGCTCGGTTGCTCATCCTCGAAGACGCGACGCACTTCATGACCATGGAACGCCCGGAGGTAGCGCGCGCCGAGATCGAGCGCATGGCTCGAACCGTTGGCTCAGAGCTCTGATAGCTCCTGCTCGAACCCACCGGAAAGAATCGGAAAGCGACACCAGGTCTTCGGATCCAGGTTCTTGTCATCGACGTGGAACGATGGCGCGTAACGCTCGCGTTTCCACTGATTGCGTGACCAAAGACGAAAAAACCGCCCGACCCACTCCTGCAGCGTCTCGGCGTCGTACTCTGGGAATTCGTTGCCCAGGATTTCGAGGCAATCCTCCGGGGGGAGCTTGTCTCCAATGGCCAAGCGCTCGATGACGTCCAACACGGGGTAGGGCATCAGATCATCTTCGTCGGTTTGCTCCTGGTCACGCGGACGCAGCTCGGCAGTTGGCTTCTGAATGTTGACCTGGTGCAACGCCGGGATCGGGTGCATTCCCGTAGGCCCGGTCGTCTCGAGCCAGCTCAGCCAGTGGCGCAGGAAGGCCTTGTCGATTCCGGCGATGGGGCTGAGGCCGCCGCAGGTATCACCGTCCATGGTCGCGTAGCCGACTGCGGCCTCCGAGCGGTTGCTCGTCGAAAGCAGTAGCGCGCCCCGAATGTTGGCGAGCATCCATACGCTCGGGCCGCGAGCCCTGGCTTGTATGTTCTGCAGCGTGATGTCGTCCCGTTCCCAGGTGAGGGGCCTGCCGATCGCCTTCGAGATCAGGTCTTCGTACGCATCCACGATGTGTTGCACGTCGAGCACGTAGAACGTGGCGCCCAAAGCCTTGGCAACGGCCGTTGCGGCGCTCTGCGTCACCTCACTGCTGTTGTCAGTCGGTTGATAAGCACAGCAAAGCAGCTCCTGCACCCAATCTCTCGTGCTCGGCCGCGCTTCGAGGCCTATCTTCTCGGCGAAGCGTTCGGGGCCCAAGTCTCCCATGGCCCTTTCGATCATCAATGAAACCAGGCAAGCCGCAGCCGCGGAATCGACGCCACCGCTGATGCTGAGCACGAATCCACGGGACCGGCTCTTTCGCTGGTAGTCGAAGAGCGCGAGCGTGATCGCCCGCATGAATTCCTCTTCCTTGTGGTGCTTGCTAGTTTCCCACTCGGGCACGGTAGGCTGGGATCGCTTCATGCGAGCGCGCGGCAGCTCGAAGCTCACGTTGACACCCTTGGCGCCCGGGTCGGTGCGGTCCGCCATGAAGCTCGTGGTTCGCACTTGCTCGGTTTGGGAAGCTTCGATGTCCACCACCGTGGTGGTGAGCACGAAGTCGTCGAAGGTCAGCCGCGGCGACTGGGCGAGCATGCGTCCGTTTTGGGCGATGAAACACCCTCCGTCGTAGATGACGCGGCCCGCTTCGTTTCCGAGCAGGTTGGCGTAGAGATACGTGACCGCCATCGAGCGCGATCCTTCCAGAACCAACCGTTCCCGAACCGCATGCTTTCCAAATGCGAAATGGCTTGCACTCGGATTGACGATGATGTCCATCGCATATCCGTCCAACGCACCCCTGCGCTGGGCCACCCACGCGTCTTCGCAGATCTCGAATCCCACTCGGACCCCGGAAAAGTCGAAAAAGACATCGCCGAAGGGATAGGTCTGGCCATCGCGTTCGAGATGCACCACTTGATCATTCGGCCAAGGTTTGAACCAGCGCGGCTCGTAGTGAAGGCCTTCCCCGGCGAGGTGCTCCTTCGCGGCGAATCCAGCGATCCGGCCGTCGGCTACGACACACGCCGTGTTGTACAAACCGCCGCGGCGCCGCACGGGCATTCCAATGCTCACCGCCATGCCCTTGGTCAGTGGCAACAGCGCCATCAACATCGCCCACGCGCGCTTCGAAACGTCAGGGCCTAGGAAGGTGTCCTCGCACCCGTAGCCCGTCACGCAGAGCTCTGGAAGCACGAGCAGGCCGACCCCCTCGTCTCGCGCTTTGGCGAGCACGCTTTCGATGCGCCGTCGATTACCAGCCCAATCGAGGGGGGTCTGGTTCAACGACGCGGTCGCGACTTTGATCGGGAGCATGCGCCGGTTCTAGCACTGCTGAGCAGCGCGCAGCGCGTTCCGCAATTGACTGCCAAGGAGGGCAGGCGTATGATGATTTCTCATTTTGTCATTGTCTGCCAAGTTGAGTAATGTCATGACATTCCATCAAGCGCCTCCAACTCTTGGAAATCAATACGATTCTGACTCTCTGCTGAAGGAGTTCCTGCAGCGATCCTTGCCCCCGACGCTGCTCGACCGGTTCGAGCCCGAGTACCGGGAGCTAGGCGAGCGCAGCGGCGGAGAGCTCTACCGGCTTTCCATCGCTGATCTGCAGAACGAGCCGGTGCACACGATGTGGGATCCATGGGGAAACCGGATCGACCACGTCGAGGTCACCGAGGTCTGGAAGCGCGCGCAGGCCATCTGCGCGGAGCATGGCTTGGTCGCCGCCGGCTACGACTCGGAGCTCGGACCGTACGCGCGCATCCATCAGCACGTTCTCAACTACGTCGTGCAGGCATCGCTCGACACGTACAACTGTCCACTGGCAATGACCGACGGCGCGGCGCGCACGCTGCTCGACTCGGGCAACCAGCAATTGATCGATCATGCCCTCCCGCGGTTGCTCTCGCGTGATCCCACCGAGATGTGGACCTCCGGTCAGTGGATGACCGAGCGCATCGGCGGCTCCGACGTCGGACAGACCGAGACGGTCGCTCGGCGTGAGGGCGACACGTGGCGTCTCTACGGCACCAAGTGGTTCACCTCGGCCACGACGGCCGACATGGCGCTCACCCTCGCCAGACCCGAGGGCAATCCTCCTGGCGGGCGCGGGCTCGCCATGTTTTATCTTGAGCTTCGCGACGAACATGGACGATTGCAAAATCTCCACATCAACCGGCTCAAGGACAAGTTTGGAACGCGCAAGCTGCCGACCGCGGAGCTCACCCTGGATGGTGTAGCCGCCATCCCGGTCGCGGGTCTCGAGAACGGTGTCCGCAACATCACACCCATGCTGAACATCACGCGCACGTGGAATGCCGTGGGTGCGATTCTCGGCATGCGGCGCGCGGTTGCGCTCACCAGAGATTATGCAGCCAAGCGGGAAGCGTTTGGCGCGAAGCTCATCGACAAGCCGCTGCACGTCGACACGATGGCCGACATGATCGCCGAGACGCAGGGCGCCTTTTTGCTTGCGTTTCGCGTCGTCGAGCTCCTCGGGCGCATAGAGTCCGGTGAAGCCAGCCCGACGGAGCAACTGGTGAGCCGCCTGCTGACGCCCATCGGTAAGCTGACGACTGGAAAGCAAGCCGTGGCCGTGGCATCGGAGGCGCTCGAGTCGTTTGGGGGTGCCGGTTACGTCAACGACACGGGTCTGTCTCGGTTGCTCGCGGACGCCCAAGTGCTTCCGATCTGGGAGGGAACCACCAACGTGTTGTCTCTCGATACTCTGCGAGCCCTCAAACAGGACGGCGTCTGGGATGCGTTTGCGGGGGAGATCTTCGGCCGGCTCGATGCCGCGACGGATCCGCGGCTTCGAGCGGCAGCCGCCTGCGCGAGGTCCGCGATCGAGCACGCAGGCCGATGGCTAGGACAAACGTCTCGAGAGCGTTCCATGCTCGAAGCGGGCGCGCGGCGCTTTGCGATGACCTTGGGGCGAGCCACGGAGCTCGCGCTTCTGGCTGACCATGCCCAGTGGTGTCTGAATCAGGGGAAGGGCGAGCGTGCGCTCGCCGCAGCACGTCGGTTCTCGCGAAGCCCCATCGACCTCATCGAGGACGATGACTCCACTGGCGATAGCCGACTTCTCGTCGAGTGAGCTAGCGAATGATGGCCGTGCCGTCGAGCGGCACCGGCAAACCACTTGGAAGCGCGAGAGGCCTGGCAGGCTCCCGGCTCTCGTCTCTCAGCGCTTTGTCGATGAACAGCTTGATCAGCCGCACGTCCTCGTCGCTGAACGGCATGCCGCTGCGCTCGAGCTCGTGCCTGACGGCATCTTCGAGCTTGCCCACTGAACCGTTGTGAAAGTAGGGGTTGGTGAACGCGACGTTCCTCAACGTCGCAACGCGAAACTTACCGCGATCACCCTCGAGGCCGGTGACCTCCATCAGACCATCGTCCACCACGCCCTCGAGCTCCGGGACGCCTCGGTTCTCGAAGCGTTCCGATTCGAACAAGGGAGGCGTATGGCATTCGTCACAACCCATTTCGGCGAAACGGAACATGCCCTCGACGACCTCGTCGGTCAGCGCCCCCAGGTCACCTTGGACGTATGAATCGTAAAGCGCACGCTTCGATATCATCGTGCGTTGGAAAGCGGCGAGCGCCGAAGCCATGTTTTCGACGCTGACCGTCGGGTCCTCGGGAAAGGCGTCGGCGAACCGCTGCACGTACTCGGCAATGGTCGCCATTTCGGCGACCGCCTCCTCCGGATCGCGGTCCATCTCGTCTGCTTCGAACATCGGGATCAACGCCTGCTCTTCCAGGGTTTCCGTGCGGCCGTCTTGGAACAAGCTTTCCCGGAAGGCGAGGTTGTAGAGGGTCGAGGCATTGCGCCGCATCACGTTCGGGCCCGTGCGTCCGGGTCCAGCGAGCAGTCCCGCTCCGAGCCCCACCGAGCGTTGTAAGGCATCGCTCATCCCCCAAATCTCACTGTGGCAGGTCGCGCAGGCGGTTTGGCGGTCGCCGGACAACAAGGTCTCGTAAAAGAGCAGCCGGCCGAGCTCGACTCTGGCGTCGGGAACGCCACGCATGCTCGGAGGATCCTCGGGAAACTCGGTCACCGGCCATGGCAAGTCGACGACGACCGAGGGATCGCCAGTCTCCGTTGCCTCGCCGCATGACGCGAGCAACGCAACGGAGAACAAAGCCAGGCGAATCACTCGAGGATGAGGTTGCACGGAGCAAACCGCGGATCGTTGGTGTCCATGGCGGCGATCCAATCGCGGATCACTTGGGCGCCCTCCGCATGCACGGTGCTTCGACCCAGAGGCGCCATCATCTCGCCGGCAGTGACCGACTCGATCCGGCAAAGCAGGAGGGAGCGGTCGGGATCTCCAGGAAAGATGTCGTAGTTCTGGGTGCAGGTCACACCATTGCCTGCGGAGGTGGCGGTCTTGCAGACGCCCCAGCTAGTCGTGTCTTCCGACGCTGGATCGAGATTGGCCCAGTCGAGGAACAAAACCTTGTCCGCGACCTCGCCATTGGCTGCATGGCAATGGGAGCAGTTCGAGTCGAGCCATGAACGAGCCGCCTCGTGCAAGCAATCGAAGTCACCGGGGCTGCAGCCGGCGTTGTGCTCGACCGGATCGACGTAGGTGATCCGAGGGTTGTTCTCGTCCTCGGGGGGAGGTGCGTTGCTCAGCAATCCGAGCGTGTTCAGATGGTCGATCTGATTGACGAGGCCTTCTCCGTAGTCGTTGTCCCGGTTGAGCATGCCCGTCGACGGTCCGAGCGTACGCGTGGCGGGAGACGTGCCGTGACACTTCCTGCATGCGCCATTCGAGGGGACCCCGTAGTTTTCGATGGTCTGCGGATTGCCGTCTTGGTCGATCCAGCTCACGGACACCGAGACGCCGCCCAACGTGAGCACCGCGTCGGTCATCTCCTCGTCGTAGACGTAGACCCATACTTTCCAGCCATCGACGTCGTGCACCAACAGCCGGGTTTCGACGAGCTGCTCTCCCATCTCGGGAGATCTCATGTCGATCGGGTACGCGAATGTCTTCACGTAGATGGTGCCCACGGGGGCCTGCCAACGCTCGTCGTCGGAATATTCGAGCTGTCCGCCCATGCGGAGCGTGACGAATCGATGCTTCAGCGCATAGTCGGTGAACAGAGGAGAGGTGACCTCGAATGGGATCACTCCGTCCGCCGGCACCTGGTTTCGGATGTCGTCGAACAGCTCCCACTCGGAAAGGAAGTCTTTCGGGCTGAGATCGACGCCTCCCGTTCCGCCTTCACCACCGATACCGCCTTCGCCGCCTCCTCCAGCCACGCCGCCGACACCGGCCGAGCCGCCTTCGCCGCCGGCACCGCCGGTGCCACCTACACCGGCCGTGCCGCCGCTGCCTCCGTCATCGGAGGAGCTGCTGTCGCAGCCCACGGCTGCGACGAGGAGGAGGAAGGAGACGATTAAGTTAAGTGCGTTCTTCACGAAATGCCTGCCCTTGCGTTGGTGGTGTCAGTTGTTGATGACGACCGCGGGAAGGGTGCAGTCGCGGCCTGCGGGGTCCTGGGTATTGTTGGCCACGATGCAACCGATGAACTCGCCCTCGGTCGCCGCGTCCTGACACTGATTACTGGTGAGGTCGGTGTACGACGCGCGCTCCGCCTCGCCGAGACAGATGTTCGGCTCGGTGGTCTCGGCGTTGATGTATCCATCCCACACCACGTCCGAGGCACCATCGGCCCAGGCCGTGATCAAGATGGCGATCTGCGCAAGAATCGCCTGGGGATCGGTGCCGTTGTTGATCAGCTCGTTGTCGTAGACGTAAATGTTCTCCGGGTAGGGGTTGTAGCCCTCCTGGTACGTGCAGTCGGTGCTCGCGACTTGGCAGAGGATGACGTTGCTCACGACCAACATGCCCGTGCTTATGTTGCTGTCCATCACGTTGTCGCGGATTTCGATGCCATCGCCGGCGAAGCTCATCGCACCGGTGCCCGGTGGAATGTTGGAGACCGTGGTGCCCGGTCGGGCGAAGTTCTCGCGGTTGTTGCAGTACACGTAGTTGTTCCGCATCAGGATGTTCTCGTTGGAGAGGCGTTCGAGGCCCGGCTCTTGAAGCGCGAGAAGGCCGCCGCTGTTGTCGAAGATGTCGTTCTCATACACCTCGACGTCGAGTGAGTTCTCCACCTCGAGACCTGCGACGTTTCCGTACACCTTGTTGTAGCGGACGATGCCTCCCTCACACTGCCCCACGTACACACCCGCATCCGAAGCGCCGACCACCTCGACGTATTCGACCAGGGTGTCCTGACACTTGGTGGGGTACACCGAGTATGCGCCGTTTTCGGGGATCGAGCCGGCGTCCCACGTCACGTAGAGCTTACGGAAGACCGAGTCGGCTGCTTTGACTTCGACGCCATTGCCGGCCGTGTTCACGATCCACAGGTTTTCGATGGTGAATCCATCGGTGGTGACGTCGAAGCCACGATCGCCGCGGCCCTGATAGTCGAGCTTGACGTCATTGGGGCTCGCGCCGATGCCCTTGATGGTCAGGTTTGCAACGGAGGATACCGTCACGGAGCCTTCCATGTCGTAGGTCCCGGCCTCTAGACAAATCACGTCTCCGGAGCTTGCGAGCTCCACCGCTGCGTTGATGGCCGCGGCGTCGTTCGTGCCCGTGGCGGTCAACGTGGTGTCGCAATCATCGGTGGGGGTAGCCGGAGCGTTCTCGATCGAATACCCGTCCGGGTGCACGATCGCCTCCGCGCAATCGGCGATGGGAGTCCATTCGGTGCCTCCCGATCCGCCATCGCCGCCTGCCCCGCCGGTACCGGCGGTGCCACCGGTGCCTGCGCTTCCGCCGGTTCCCCCGCTTCCGCCGCCGCCGTCACCGTTGTCGCTATCACATCCGACGACTGCAATGGCAGCCGCAAACAGCACACTGATAAGTATCTTGAAATTCATGAACAGGTCTCCTCCTCCGAAACAGGTCCGCCCTATCTAACACCAAACAGGAAAACTGAAAAGTGAGTTTAACTCACAATTTGTCGTTTTCCGCTAAATCACTGGAACAGCTTACTTTTTGGCTGATATCCGGGCTGGCTTTTCCATGTAGACGGCCAGGTACCCCTTCAACAGCGTCTTCATCTCGGCGATGATTTGATTCGCGAGCTTCGGGTCGTCCACGGACAGCGCCCAATCTTGCAATGCGTTGACGGCCTTGATCGCCGATTGCGTGACGAGCTGGATGCGGTCCGGCGGAATCAGCGTTTGTAAGGCCGGATGGAGCGCGAGCATCGCCGCGACGCGCTCGTTGGATTCATCGGTGATGGCCCCGAACTCGGGCGTCGGCCGAATGCTCAACAATAGCTGCGCATAGCCGGGCTGCTCGGAATACCCTTGCATCGTCGCATCGATTGCGCGGTCGATGGCCTCGTCCCATGGCAGGACACCAAAATCCTCGGCGATCAGGCTTGCCGTCTTGAGATCCACCTCCGCCATCACGCGCCGCGCGAGCTCGGCAAGCACGGAGAGCTTGTTTGGAAAGTATTGATAGACCGAACCGATGGGAACCCCGGCCTTTTCCGCGATTGCCCCCGTGGTGATCTTGTCGACCGGCGTGTCGCCTAGCAGCGCGGCAGTGGCATCGAGGATGCGCTCCACGCGATCGCGCGAGCGTTCTTGGCTGGGCTTCCTGCGCGGAGAGAGCTGATCCGAGTTGGTTGGCACGGTGTGCTCGGGGGGCGAGTGTTCAGTCGAGCTAGGTGAGAAGGCTAGTGACAAGCTCGATGATGCGCAATTTCGAGCCTAGATCCCACCCTGAGCTACGCGCTACACTGCGAATTCATCGAAATCCGCCATGGCCTCGACTCCCACCACGAACGGCAGCCCGCAGGAAGCGATTCCAGTCGCCCCGAAAGAGGACCGCCCCGCGCCACCGAGACCCGTCGACCTGCAGTCACCAGAGTTCTACCTGAACCGCGAGCTCACTTGGCTAGCCTTCGTCAAGCGCGTGCTTCACGAGGCCGAAGACGAGCGCACGCCGCTACTCGAGCGTGTGAAGTTTCTCGCCATCACGGCATCGATCCTCGACGAGTTCTTCATGAAGCGGATCGGAGGCCTCAAGCAGCAGGTCGCCGCAGGGGTCCACAAGCTCACCGTCGACGGACGCACGCCGATACAACAGATTCAAGAGTGTCACGAGGTCATTCGGTCGATTACCGTCCAGCAGCAGCATTTGTGGGACGGGCTCCGCAACCAGCTCGACGAAGCCGGCATCCGGGTGGCGGCTTACTCCTCGATATCTCCCGAAGACCAACGATGGCTTCGCGATCATTACCTCGACAACATTTTCCCGTTGGTCACGCCGCAGGCGATGGATCCGGCGCATCCATTTCCGTTCGTCTCGAACCTGTCGCTCAACCTTCTCGTCTCGCTTCACTACCCGAATGATCCAGCGCCGCTGCTGGCCCGCGTGAAGGTGCCTCTCGGGTCCGGTGTTCCGAGATTCGTCCGGGTTGGCGAATCGCTGGTCTTCGTCCCACTCGAGGAGATCATGGCCAACAACCTCGATCTCCTGTTTCCGGGCATGGTCATCGATCGGATCGAGCTGTTCCGAGTCACGCGAAACGCAGACGTCGAGGGAGACGAAGACAAGGCCGATGACCTGCTCGCCCTGATCGAGTCGGAGCTTCGCGAGCGGAAGTTCGCGCCCATCGTGCGGCTTCAAGTCGCTCAAGGCATCGACGCCACGCATCGCGGGCGCCTCGCGGCCGAGCTCGGCTTGGACGAGCAAGCGGACGTTTTCGAAGTGGAGGGTTTTCTCGGGCTCGCCGATCTATTCGAGCTCGCCTCGCTCGACGTTCCAGAGCACCGGGATCCGGACCATCGACCCGTCGATACGCCGGTACTGGTCGGGCGAAGCAACGTTTTCCACGCGATCCGTGACCATGGCGCGCTGCTCGTCCATCACCCGTACGAGGCATTCGGAACTTCGGTAGAGCGCTTCCTACGTGAGGCGAGCGAGGACCCGAAGGTCCGTGCGATCAAGATGACACTCTACCGCACCTCGTCGAAATCCCGCGTGATTCAGCATTTGGTCAATGCTGCGCTCAATGGAAAGCAGGTTGCGGTGGTGGTCGAGCTCAAGGCTCGCTTCGACGAGGAAGCCAACATCAACTGGGCTGCCAAGCTCGAGCAGGCAGGAATCCACGTCACCTACGGTGTGGTCGGCCTCAAGACGCACTGTAAGGTCATTCTGGTGGTCCGGCAGGATCACAACGGGTTGCGCCGGTACATCCACATCGGTACGGGCAACTACCACGAGGAGACCGCCAAGCTTTATTCCGACGTCGGGCTCCTCACCTGTGATCCGGACATCGGCCGTGACGCAACGGAGCTCTTCAACTACTTGACCACTGGCTACAAGCCGAGCCGCAGCTACAAGAAGCTTCTCCCTGCGCCGAAGATTCTCAAGCCTGCTCTGTTGCGCAAGATTCGACGAGAGGTGCGGCGCGTCGCAGAGGGCAAGAAGGGCCTGATTCAAATCAAGACCAATGCGCTCGAGGACGTCGACATCACGCGAGCCCTTTATGAAGCCTCGCAGGCAGGTGTGCAGATCGATCTCATCGTACGGGACTCGTGCCGTTTGCGTCCCGGTCTGCCCGGCCTCTCCGACAACATTCGCGTCATCAGCGTCGTCGGTCGCTTCCTCGAGCATTCGCGGATCTACTACTTCCACAACGGCGGCCAGGACGAGTACTACATCGGCTCTGCCGACTGCATGACTAGAAACCTGGTCAGCAGGGTCGAGGTTCTCGCCCCGGTGGAGCAGGAGTCGCTCCAGCAGGAGCTTCGCACCGTTCTCGACGTTCTCCTGAACGATCAACGGAGCGCTTGGGACATGCAGCCCGATGGCACCTACGTGCAGCGCAACGGGGGGGAGGGAGCTGAAAGCGCCCATCAGCAGCTCATCAAGTGGGTCGAACGCCGCTTCGCGGAGGCCAATCGTCTGCGAAAGAGGAGCGCGCGCGGCCCGCGGGGGATTTCGGGATCCGAGTAGGATGACGCCGCAAGCCCCCAGAAGCCGGATTCGAATGCTCTGGCTCTTCGCGGGCGCGGTCGCGGTCACCTTCGGGAGCGGCGCTTCGGCGCAGCGCACGCTCATGGCGTCGCCTACCTGTGAAGAGCTGACCATCATGGATTTCTTGGCGCGCCTCGACGAAGAGGAGGGTCGCTACAAACGCGGGCTAGACGCGCAGGAGCGGCGTGACTTGTCCCAGCTTCGACGGGAGGTGTGCGCACCGTACGTGGGCTACCGCGTAACGCGCCATCCCACGACCACGTGGTCGAACGGCCGGCCCATCGTGCGCGGTTACCTGGAGCTCAACCATCCGAACGGCCGAATTGCCAAGAGCCGGAGCGGCGAGTGGTTTTACCCGAGTGGCGCTCGGGCGAAGAGCGCCCTCGGCCAGTGGGAGTATCCCAATGGATTGCTGGCGCGAGCTCCGACGGGACAATGGTATACGCGCGAAGGGAAGTACGTCGAAGATGCCGAGGCTTGGCGCGCCAAGGCTTGCGAGTACCTCGGCAAGCAGCTCTGTCCGCTCGGGAAAGCCGACGAAGACTTGCTCGCAGTGACGATGATGGGACTCATCAACCAGGTCGCTCCGCCCAAGGAGGAGACCAAGCCCGCGCAGGACGAGAAGCCCAAGAAGGACGGGGAAGACTCGGAAAAAGCCGACTGAGCGCCTACGACGGTGTGGTAGAACCCACGGTCATGATGGAGCCCTCCCTTCGTAGCCCCTCCTCCAGACCCGACCGAGAAGCTTTGCTCGAGACGGCAAAGGCATCGCCTCGGCTAGCGGGCCAGCACGACAAGGATCGCTGGCTCGCACTGTATTCGGCCGACGCGGTGCTCGAAGATCCGGTTGGCACGCCGCCTTCACACAAGGGTAAACGACCCGGCCGCCTCGGTGACGAGCTGGGCCGCTTCTACGAAGCCTTCATTGCGCCGAGCGAGATCGAGATCGTGTCGCGGCGCGACGTCGTCTCCGGGATGCACGTCTTTCGCGCGGTCGACATTCATACCAAGAGCTCGAAGACCGGTCTGAAAATGAAAGTGCCGGCCAATCTGCTTTACGAGATCGTCTGCGACGCGGAGGGACGGCTCGCCATCCGACGGATGCAGGCACACTGGGAGCTCAACCGCATGAGTCGCATCCTCATGAGTGAGGGGCTGCTCGGCATGAGGACCATCGCCACCATGAACTGGAGCATGTTGCGAGCATTCGGGCCCAAATGGCTCCTGAGCTACTTCCAGACGTCGCAGCAGGGAGTCGGCCGCAAGGGCAAAGAGCTCATCGAGCGCATGGCTCGAGAGGTGGGCCGCGACGGGAGCGACTTTTTCGCCGACGACGCCACCGTGGAGCTTCCTGGGGCGGCGACTGCGTCCATCGCCGAGTTTCTGGAGGGCTGCACCGCCCTCGAGGTCGAAGATCTGTTGGCATCGGGTCGAACGGTTTCCGGCCTCGCTTCGCTCGAATGGGGAGGGCGTCCTCGAGAAGCCGCGTTCGTGGCAGAGCTCGACGCGGAAGCGACTCGCGTGCGGCGGCTTCGCTGGTTTTGGGAGGACTGACGATGATCAAGAAGGTTGCAATCTGGGCGGGCGCGGCGCTGGTCGTCTTGTTGCTCTATCTCTTGCTATGGCCGGTTCCGATCGATCCAATCGTTTGGGAGCCTCCACCGGTGCCAGCTCTCGAGGGCGACTTCGCCGCCAACCGGGTGCTTCGAGACATGGAGGTCGTCCCGACACCGGAAGGTCACGGTCCAGAGGATGTGGCCGTCGATGCCGAGGGACGGATCTACGTGGGCGTCGAAGAAGGAAAGATACTGCGCTACGCGTCAGACGGCGCCGATCCCGAGGTGTTCGCCGACACGGGGGGCCGGCCGCTCGGCTTGGACTTCGACAACGATGGGAATCTGATCGTCGCGGATGCGTCTTTGGGGCTGATCTCGGTCGATCCGAGCGGCGCAATCGAGGTGCTCTGCACGAAGGCTGGCGAGCATGCGCTCGGGTTCGCGGACGACGTGGACGTCGACTCGCAAAACGTCGCGTGGTTTTCGGATGCCTCTTTCAAGTGGACACAGCACGAGGTCATGCATGAGGCGCTCGAGAGCGCGCCCAACGGAAGGCTGCTGAAGCACGACCTCGAAAGTGGTGAATGCACGGTGGTCTTGACGGGACTCCACTTCGCCAATGGCGTCGCCGTGGCGCCGGACGACACCTACGTGCTCGTGAACGAAACGATGCGCTACCGCACGAAGCGGGTCTACGTGCGTGGGCCGCGCCAAGGTGAGGTGGAGGTGTTCATCGACAATCTTCCTGGTTTTCCGGATGGAATCTCCACCGGGACCGACGGCATCTTCTGGCTGGCGCTCTACGCTCCGCGAAACGAGCTGCTCGACTCCGCGGGGCCGAAGCCATGGCTCCGCGAAATCATCTTCCGCATTCCCACTGCGCTGCAGCCGAAACCCAGACGGCACCCCTTCGTGTTGGGCCTCGATGAGAACGGCGAGGTCGTGTACAACCTTCAAGACGAGCAGGGCGCGACCTTCTCCAAGTCGACGAGCGCCGAGCAGGCTGGGGATTGGCTCTACGTCGGAAGCCTCACGGAGCCCGCTTGGGGCCGGATTCGGGTTTCCGAGCTCCCGCGACGCTGAGGGCGTCGGCTTGCGAACCGCTTGGGATCCTTTGATTATCGGTCTCATTCTCGGACGGGAGCATTGAGATGACGCGGATCTGTGTAGTTGGCTTCGGGATCGTCTTTTGGGTGGCGAGCGCGGGCTGTAGCTCGTCTAGCTCGAGTGCACGAATCGTCGGCGCAGACGATGGAACGGTGGAAGTCGTCGTCGACGAGAGGGTGCTGTTTGCGCTGGCCCCCACGGGTCCCATCGCTCGTAACTTCAGTGAGAGACCCGTCGGAGTTGGGACCATCTCGTTCGAACGTACCGACGAGGTCGTCGATCCGCTGACCGTGCAGTCGGTCGTCGTGCGAGGAGCGGGTGTCCGTGTCGAGTATGCGAGCGGCACTCGAGCGGCCACGTTGGTTGCAGCTCCCGTCAGCGAGGAGGTGAGCGAGTTCGAGCTCGAGGTCACGGGACCTCCTGCGGATTCGATTGCCATCGGTGTCCGTTGCGATCCGCAAGGGACTTTTCATGGCTTTGGGGAGCAGTACAACGCGACCAACCAGCGAGGTGAGGCGTTCGAGCTGCTCGTGAACGAGCAAGGCAACGGTCGTGATGGAGGCCCGGGCGCTTCGATCGGTGATGAGCACACCACGTATTTCCCCATGCCCTACTACATCGACGCACGTGGGTTCGGCGCTCTCTTCACCACTGCGCACCGCGTGGACGTGGACCTCTGCGCAAGCGATGAGGACATCGCCTGGTTCGAGGTCGTCAGCGGATCCGCGGTACGGTGGCAAGTGTTCCACGGGCCGACGAGCATGGACGTGATCCGCCAGCTCGGTGACCAGGTGGGGCGGCCGTCGCAACCCCCTGCTTGGGCTTACAACCTGTGGATGGCGGGGCAGGGCGGCAGAGACGCCGTCGAAACGGAGCGCGCTGCATTGGAGGCAGCGGGCATTCCCACCGCGGCGTTCTGGGTGCAGGACTGGGGTGGGATCCGGATGAATTTCGATGGCGGTTTCGGCGTTCAGTACATCTGGGATGCGGATGAGGCGCTGTATCCGAGCTTTTCATCGATGGTTTCCGACTTTCATGCCGCGGGTTACAAGTTTCTCACCTACGTGAATCCATTCATCGTGAACCCCGACAGCGTGGCGGAGGAAGACGATCCGGCGCGTTTCGCAGCACGTTTCGACCCGATGGAATCGATGGGATTGCTACTGAAGAACGAGATGGGAGACACCTACATCGACATCGTCGTGCCGAACATTCCGCAGTCCGATGCCCATCCAGATTTTTCCAATCCCGCCACGCTGGACTTCATCGCGGACTCTCTAGAGGACATCGTCCGTACGTACGACGTGGACGGTTGGATGGCGGACTTCGGCGAGTGGGTGCCTCTGGCTTCGGTGCCGCAGGACGGCAGCGATTCCATGGTGCGCCGCAATACGTTCCCCGTCGACTGGCACCGCGCCTCACGGCAGGCGCTGGAGAGCGCCCGGCCCGATGGAGACTGGGTGAGCTTTGCTCGTTCGGGCTTCACCGGAGTGCAGGCGGTCGCGCAGATCCACTGGGTTGGTGACCAGGAAACGAACTGGGGTGAGCTCGATGGCTTGCCGACGGTGGTGCCCGCGATGCTGAACCTGGGCTTGGCTGGGCAACCGTTCGTGACCCACGACATCGCCGGCTTTGCGCGCGGCGACGGACCGAGCACCAAAGAGCTGTTCCAACGATGGACCGAGCTCGGTGCCTTTACACCCATCATGCGCACCCACGATGGCGCCGACAAGGTCAACAACTGGCGCTGGAGTCGAGACGAAGAAACGACGGCTCACTTCCGAAGGTTTGCCTTCGTGCATTGCGCGCTGATGAACGACTTCATGACCTTGGCCGCCGAAGCGGAGACGACCGGGGCCCCGATTCTGCGACACCTCATGCTCGTCTTTCCGGACGACCAGGAGACCTGGAACATCAGCGATCAGTTCATGATCGGAGACTCCCTCCTCGTGGCGCCGGTCTTGGAGGAGGGCGCTACCTCCCGGTCGGTGTACTTCCCGGCTGGCACCTGGTACGAGGTCTGGACAGGCGATGCGGTCGAAGGCGGCGGCCGAGTGACCGTCGACGCTCCGATCGGGAGCCCACCGGTCTACTCGCGAGGAGCAGACCGCGACGATCTGCGCAACGCGGAATCCACGTTGACTGTCGAAGACTGTCGTTAGAGCTGCTTCGGCAGTAGGGTCAGCGCCGGTGACGACGACACGGGGAGCCACGCTGTGGGAGCGCATTCATCCGGCCTGGGTGGGCCTCCTCGGGCTTGCGCTGTACCTGCGGACCATCCCCTACGGATTCGTGCTCCGCGATGATCCGTGGCTAATCCGCGACAATCGGCTGCTCCACGAGTGGAGCTTGCCCTCGGTTTGGACGGTATTGACCGATTTCTCTTGGGAGCAGCGCTACCGTCTGGGTGCGGAGTATCTGCCGGTGCGCGACTTGTCGGTGATGCTCGACTATGCGCTCTACGGCGACTGGGTGGGAGGCCAGCACCTGACGCAGGTGGTTCTGTACGGCGCTACCTGTGCGGTCCTCGCGACCCTGGTGCTCGCGCTGTTCGGGAGCCGTCCACTCGCTTGGCTCACCGGTGTGTTGTTCGCGACCCATCCCGTGCACGTGGAGGTCGTGGCTTGGTTGTCCGAGCGCAAGGGTGCGCTCGGCGCGTTTCTCCTCTCGTCGTCGCTGCTCATCGCGACCGGGTACCTCCGGCGAGGCGGCTTCGGTCGTGCGCTGGCGGCATGCCTGCTTTTCCTCTTGGCCGTTGCAGCCAAGGCGCTCGTCATCGCGGGAGCAGCCGCGCTCATGCTCGTGGTCTTGTGGCTCGACTCACCGGTTTCACGGCGAGGCAAGACCCTTCTGGTCACTGCGTACGCAGCGTCAGGCCTGCTCGCATTCCTTCCGAACGTATGGGTATCTCGTTCTCTCGGCGTCATCGTTCCCTACCACGGCGAAGGATTTGCAGACACGCTGCTCCTCTTCCTGCAGGCCCACACGCAATATCTACGGCTGATGGCGTACGGCGGTCCGTACGCGATCGACTATCCGATCGAGCCCGGCGCAGCAGGGGCCGCTCGGTGGCTGCCAGGGGCGCTCGCTGCAGTGCTCGGTCTCGTGGCACTGCTCTGGGCGGTGTTCGATCGCTCGAAGCGCAATGCTGCAACTTTCGGGATTGCTTGGTGGTTCGTTTTCTTGGCTCCGGTCAGCCATTTGTTGGTTCCGGTCCAGAACTACGCGGCAGACCGATATCTCTTCTTACCGAGCTTCGGGTTGCTCCTCGCCTTTTCCTCGTGGTTGATGAAGCTCCCGAGGGCGGTGTCCTTGGCCCTCGGTGGCGCGACACTCATCGTCGCTTGCGCGTGGACGGTCGTTCAGACGCCCGTGTGGTCGAGCACCGAGCAACTCTTCGACAACGCCGTTCGAGCCGATCCGAACAACGCCGACGCCTGGGACCAACTCGCTTCGTTGGCTTCCAATCGTGGTGATCTCGAGCGTGCTTGGGCCTATACGAGACTTGGGCTCGAGCATTCGCCCGGCCATTGGCGACTCATTCATCGTCAAGGGCTTCTGCTAGCTTCGGAAGGCAAGCTCGATGAGGCCATCGAGGCAATGGAGCATGCAGCTTCGGTGCCCGAGTCCCACAAGGCCTACGCGAATCTCGCAATGCTGTACCTCAAGCGAGGAAGACGTGACGAGGCGTTGCGCTCGGCTGAAGAAGCGGTCCGCCTCCAACCCGATACCGCACACAATCAGCGCGTGCTCGGCATCGTCGCCTTCGAGATCGGCGAGACCGACCAGGCATGCCGTGCCTTCGAGCGAGCGTTTGCGCTCGACCCCTACGACGAGAACAACGTCAGCAATCTCGATCTATGCGCCTCCAAAGGTGCGAACGGTCGCGAGCCATGAAAGCCTGGAGGCAGACCGGTGCGTGAGCTTCTCATCGTGATCGCCATCACCACGCTGATGTGTCTCCTGAGTGGGATTTGGTTCACGCCATGGGAAACCCTCTACGAGACGGGCATTTGGATCACCGCAGCCGGATTCGTCGTGGGACTTCCCACGGGCCTCCTCTATCACATTCGGCTTTACCAGGTGCTGAGCCCTCGGGGCGAGCTGCCACGAGGGTGGTACTGGCGGCCGCTTCGTTTCAATGCGCGGTTGGGCGAGGACGAGCGGGCTGGTGTGATGGCATGGTGCTACGTCGGCGGAATTGGCTTCGTCATCATCTGCATCGGGCTCGTCATGATGGGCGCCGGGGTTTCGATGGCCGTCATTCGGGGCGTATGAGACCATCCCGCTGAAGCTGCGAAACGGTCCGTAGGGTCGCCTTCGAGCGGTTCAGCGTATAGAAATGCAATCCCGGCGCGCCGCCTTTCAGAAGGGCACGACACTGGTCCGCGGCAAACTCGACCCCCGCCTGGAGCGCAGCTTCGTCGTCGTCGCCGGCTTTGCGGAGCGCCTCTTCGAGCGAGTCCGGAACGGAAGTCCCCGGTGAGAGGGAAGCGATACGTTGCAGGTTCGTGAGATTCAGGACCGGCATGATGCCCGGGACGATGGGCACTCCGATGCCTTCGGCTCGAACTGCCTCGACGAAGCTCCAGTACTTGTCGTTGTCGAAGAAGAGCTGCGTTATCAGGAACTCTGCGCCGGCTTCGACCTTCCGCTTGAGGTTTCGGATGTCCGCTTCGAGGCTGGGGGCCTCGTGGTGCTTTTCGGGATAGCAGGCCCCGCCAATTCCGAGCGAGTAGCCTGCTCGCACGAACCCGGTCAGCTCGCTCGCGTAGCGGAATCCGCCCTCGACGGGCTTCCAATCGGCGGCGCCCCGGGGCGGGTCGCCTCGGAGCGCGAGAACGTTGTCGATTCCATGAGCGTGCATGTGGCGCAGTGTCGTATCGAGCTCGGCCTTCGTGGTACCGGTGCACACCAAGTGCGCCATCGTTGGGATTCCGAAGGTCCGCTGGATCTCGATGGCCAGGTCGGCGGTGCGCTCGCGTGTGGTCCCTGCGGCGCCGCACGTGATGGAGACGAAGCCAGGGTCGATCGCCGAGAGACGCTCGATGGCCCGCCACAACGCGCGACGACCCGCCGCATTCTTCGGCGTGAAGAACTCGAGCGAGAGGACGGGACGCCCTTCCGCATACAAGTCTGCGATGCGCATGGCGAATCTCTATACGTGCAACCGGGACCGGTCGGCAAGACGCCGGACTGCCAGCAGGAGCAAGATCGGAAGCATACCGAGCGAAGTGACGTCCCTGGCGCCAGCATGGCATCCCGCCGCGGCGTCTGCGTTGGCGCCCGCGTCGGTGTCGATCCCCGGATCGATGCCAGCGTCCGGCGCTCCCCCCACCCGCAGCACGAGATCCGCGCACTGATAGTAGATGTCGTCGCCCGGTACGGTGTAGGGCTCCTTGTCGTACATGACCTGCGTGACTTGCAAGGTGCAGTTGTCACAGGTGATGTCGGGGAGAGTCACCGTCGCGACGTAATCCCGCTCTCCCGGCCCTTTGTCGACGATTCCATCCAGCAAGACGGCGTCGTTGGAATAGAGCTCCATCATCGTGGCCGGATCGACGAAGTCGTCATCGCCGTCGGGGTCGAATGCGACTCGGTAGTGGCCAGGGTGATCGATGTATTCGTCCCAACGCACCTCGATGGTTTCGCCCGGCTCGTAGTACGAGACGTTGCTCGTTCGTTCGCCCCCAGCGATGCCGCACGGCCCAATCTTGAGCGCGTTCTCGCCGTATCGGGAAACGGGCAGCGTCAGATCCAAGTGGGCGCGAGCTTCGAGGGGCCAGAGGGCAGCCCACATCAGCAAGAGGGCGGGCAAGATGTTGGTCATGTGAGGATCCTTACGCATCCGACGGCTGGAATCAGGTTTTGTGACATCTCGCGCGATCGACTGCAACGATCCCGTGGCTGGTGTTACAAGAGCCTCTATGCCTTTTGCCGACGCCGGTGAGCTTCGCATCGCTTACGAGAGCTTTGGGAGACCCGACGCGACCCCGGTCATCCTCATCATGGGCTTAGGCGCCCAGATGCTCGCGTGGCGAACGGGCTTTTGCGAGCAGCTAGCGGCACATGGCTTTCGCGTCATCCGTTTCGACAACCGCGACGTTGGCTTGAGCAGCCGTGTCGAGGCATCCGTGCCTCCGACCTTGTGGAGTCTCACGTCACGAGCTTGGGGTCATCGTGTGAAGCCTCCGTACCAGCTCACCGACATGGCCGAAGACGTGATCGCGCTCATGGATGCCCTCGGGATCGAGCGAGCGCACCTGGTTGGCGCCTCGATGGGAGGCATGATCGCGCAACTTTGCGCCATCAATCATCGACGCCGAGTCGCAAGCCTGAGCAGCATGATGTCCACCACGGGGGACCCCGACCTGCCGGGCCCGGATTGGCGCGTTCAACGAGAGTGGCTGCGTCCGATTCCCGCCGAGCCCAAAGCACAGCTCGAACGTCTCGTTCAGATTCGCAAGCTCGTGGGCAGCCCGGATTTCTTCGAAGAGGAAGAAGTGCGCGACTATTTCCGCAGGGTGGTGGCACGTTCGGCCGATCGCAGCGGTGTGCCCCGGCAGCTTCTCGCCGTACTGAGCGCCCGCAGTCGCACCGGGGGGCTTCGCCGGCTCGACGTGCCCGCGCTCGTCCTTCACGGGCTCAAGGACAAGTTGCTCCACGCCTCTCACGGGGCCAGGACCGCCAGGGCCATCCCGGGAGCATCGATGCACCTGTTGCCGAGGCTCGGTCACGACCTCCCGAGCCCTCTTTGGCCCGAGCTGTCGGGACGCATCGCGGAGCACGCGTCGGGGTCGGCTTGATCGACGCCCCCCAAAGGCATTAAGCAGGGCTCATGCTCCGTACAAGCATCCTGTTATCGCTGGTTTTGGCGTTGCCTGCCTGCGAACGCTCCAAGATCGACGAAGCCAAGTGGAAATCCGCTGGTGCGGAAGCGATCGAGCCATTCAAGAAGAATCTGAAGCAGGCCCTGGTCGAGGGACTGGAGGAAGGACCGGTCAAAGCGATCTCGGTCTGCCAGGTGAAGGCGCCGGAGCTCGCCGAAAAGGCGAGCTCTGCGTCGGTCGAAGTAGGCCGCTCCAGCAACAAGCTACGCAATCCCGCCAACGCGCCCAAGCCTTGGATGAAGCCGTTCCTCGATCGGTACGCCGAGGATCCCGATCAGAGGGAGCCAGCGGCGGTGCTCATCGATGAAAAAACCGTCGGCTACGTCGAGCCGATCTTCGTGCAGCCTCTTTGCGTCACCTGCCACGGTGAGACCTTGGCGCCGGACCTGAAGGCGAAGCTCTCCGAGCTCTATCCCAACGACGAAGCCACGGGTTACGAGCCAGGCGACTTTCGGGGCATCTTCTGGGCCGAGCTCGCCCGCGACTGACGTGTGCTCCGTCAGCCCATCGTCGCCACGCTCTCCGGGTCGACGTAGTAGAGGACACGCACCTCGCCGGGCTGCCTAAAGGGATATTCGTCGGCTCCGAGGTACTTCTTGGCCATGCGATTGATGTGATCGTCCGCCCCCTCGTTCGTGATCTTCGAAACGCGGCCGCGAATCATGAGACATCGGTACGGGTTGTCGGGGTCGGCCACCGAGATCGCCACTCTGGGATCCCGGCGGACGTTTTGATCCTTGACGCGGCCTTCGGCCGAGTTGATGACGAGCTGAGACCCCTCGGTGTCTATCCACACGGGGCTCGATTGGGGGCTGCCGTCCGGCATGAGGGTCGAAAAATGCGCAAACGACGGCTTTTCCAGAATGTCGGCGAATGATTTCGGTATGTTCTTCATGAAGTGCCTCCTTGGTTTTCGAGCTCGATCTCGCCAGCGTCAGCAACTCTAGCGCTCGATCATTCGAGCGACACGGTGATGGTGCCGGTTTCGGGGCCCGTCGCGCGAAAGCTACCCTCGTCCGTCACCACGACGACCTCGACCGTGCGATTGGGCCGCTCGCGCTGGCCTTCCGCGTCGGCAATTCGCACTTCGACGCTCTGGCCCACCTGCTCCGCAGCGTAGGTGGTGAGCAGGTAATCTCCGCCGAGGTATTCGTATCCTTCGCCGGCGTCCTCGTAGAGCACGCCTCGGGCTCGTCCGTCTGCATCGAGCGAGACCACGAGGGTGAGCGGTTCGAGCAGTGTCTGCGCCGTGCTTTGCACGACTCGGCCGAGGGGCACGATTGCGCCGCCGCGGATCTGAAGCACCGGGAGCTCCGGCATCTGTTCGGTGTCTTCGCCGACGAGGGTGAGCTCGCGCCAGATCCCAGAAGGTATCTCGAAAGCATGCGGGTCGGTTTGCGTCAGGTCGGGAAGAACCAAGATGTCGTCGCCGATCAGGAATGCGTGGTCTTCGTCGCGCAGCCTCGCGTCGGCAGGATCGGCGAAGAAGACGGGACGCCACACCGGAAGGCCGTTGACGGACGACTCGCGAAACAAGGTGTAGATGTATGGCAGGAGGCGGTAACGGCGTTCGATTGCGGTCCGGGAGATTGCCTCGACCTCGGGACCGAACGACCAAGGCTCCTGGTCCGGAGAAAACTGCATCGTGTGTGTGCGACTGAATGGGAAGAACGCACCAACGCCGATCCAATGCGCATAGAGCTCTGGGCTGGGCGCCCTCCAGAAACCGCCGATGTCGGGTCCTGCAAACGGCTGACCCGACAGGCCCATGTTGAGCGTCATGGTCACCGACCAGTAGAGGTGATCCCAGGTCGCCGAGTTGTCGCCGGTCCACATGGCCGCGTAACGTTGTCCGCCGATGTAATTCGAGCGAGAGAGCAGGAAGGGGCGACGGTCGGGCCGCGCGCTCTTCATTCCCTCGTGGGTCGCCTGGGACATGAGGAGCCCATAGACGTTGCGGTACCTCGCATGCGTTCCAGGCGTCAGATCGCCGCCGCCTCTATGAACGAGATCCTCGGGAAACGGCATGTTGGGAGGCGCGACGATCGACGGCTCGTTGAGATCGATCCAGATGCCATCCACGCCGTCGTCGAGGAGCTCGCCGAGATGGCTTTGCCACCAGCTTCGGGTCTCTGGGCTCGTGTAGTCCGGCCAAACCGAATCGCCCGGCCAACTTCCTGCGACGAAGAGGTCTCCTCCAGGCTCGCGGATGAAATGGTCTCCGAGCAAGCCCTCGTCGTATACGAAGTATCCGGACTCGGCTTTGACACCTGGATCCAGAATCCAGACCGATTTGAAGCCGTTGTCGTGCAAGTAGGCATTGAGGCCGGCGGGGTCTGGGAACGTCGTCCCGTCGAAGGTGAAGATTCGAAAGCCATCCATGTAGTCGATGTCGACCCAGAGCACGTCACAGGGAATCGACCGGGCGCGAAACTCGTCCGCGATTTCGACGACGCGCGTGTCTGGCACGTAGGACCAGCGTGCCTGCTGGTAGCCGAGAGCCCAAAGCGGCGGAAGCTCGATCGTTCCAGTCAGCTCGCCCAGCTTGGTGAGCACCTCTTGCGGGGAGGCCCCCTGGATGACGATCACGGGAAACGGTTCGGGCGCGGAAAAGCGAATTCCGTTTCGGAGGTCCATTCCCGTCCGGTAGGTGGTATCGGCGAGCACACCGAAAGACGAGCCGTCGGCGCGAACGGCGAGCACCCAAGGGTGCGCCTGGTAGAGATTCGGAAACTGGTCGTCGTATTCCAGGGCGGACAGCTCGGGAGGAGGGTTTTCCCGATAAGGCTGCTCGGTCCAGGCTTCCGTGACCGCGCCATTTCGAAGCAGAGGTCCGGCGATCTCTCCGGTCCCATAGAGACTCGTGCCATCCTCGATGGCAAAGTACGCTTCGAAGCTTTCGCCGTCGTTCGAATAGACCGGCACGTCGGCCCAATCTCCGGGGATACCGCCGCGAATGAGTCGGTCTTCGACCAGCGCCATGGAGACGGGCAGCGTCTCGCAATCGACTTCCGAAGGCGCGAACCGCGCGATGCCCTCACCGATGACGCCCTGGGCCTGAGGGCACGTGTTCGATGCTTCGGTGCAGGCGGGCGCGAGCACGATGAACATGGCCCAAAAGACGACGCAACGCGCATTTGCCAGCATGCGCCGAGGATGCCTGAAATCCATCGGGATGTGCCAGTCCAAACGCGGCCCGGCCTTCGAAACCGTGCGGATTCGTCTACGGAGTGACGATGTCGAACGTGCCGTCGATCCGATCGAAGAGGCGGAAGAAGCTCAGCAAGTCGAGTCGGCTTCCTTCGACGGTCAAATCCTCTGAAAACAGCGTTTCCTTCAAGCCGGCTCGGCCGACGAGCATTCGGAGATACAAGTCATGCGTGATGTGCAAGGTGGCATTCGCGTCTGGATCTGGACCGCGTTGGTCATGGTGCAGCACGGAGTTTTCCACCTCGAGCACGTAGCTCTCGTTCAAGTCCGTGAACACCAAGTTGATCGTCATTTCCTCGCCTTCCGCCCGGGGCCCGTTCAAGCGAACGGCCATCGCGTCCAGGAAGCGCTCGACGGGTGCGTGTTTGATCATGTCCATCGCGGAAGCCAGGTCGACGCCCTCGTCCGGACCTCCGTGCCGGAGCTCGAATGCGCCGGTCAGGTAAACGTCTCGCCACGGCGCCGACTCGGCCTGATAACCGAGCTGGTCGTATGCCTTCGCCAAAAGCTCCCGGGCATCCTGGTCGTTCGGGTCGGCGAAGACGAGATGATTCACCAACTCTGCGACCCAGCGATACTCGCCTTGCTCGTAGGCAGCACGCGCCTTCTCGAGCAGGCTCGCCGCGCCGCCCGCGAGCGCGACGTAACGCGCGCCAGCTTCAGCCGGCGGCAGCGGATCCAGATTGGCCGGATTGCCGTCGTACCAACCGAAATAGCGTTGGTAGACCGCTTTGGCATTGTGCTCGAGCGTCCCGTAGTAGCCGCGGTTGAAAAACGGGTTTCCGAGCGCTTCGGGAAGCGTCAGCTCCTCGGCGATTTCCTTCGGTGTGAAGCCGTGCAGCGCGAGGCGCAAGGTCTGGTCGTGGATGTACCGGTAGAGGTCGCGTTGCTTTTCCAGGAAGTCGACGACTCGGGTGTTGCCCCAAATCGGCCACTGATGCCCGCCGAAGTAGACCTCCGCCTCTCCGAACAGAGCGAGCATCTCGTCTATGTATCCGCTCCACTTCAGCGCGTCGCGCACCTGCGTGCCTCGAAGCGTGTAGAGGTTGTGCATGCTGTGAGCCAATAGGTCGGCCCCGCAAAATGCCTTTCGATCGGGAAGGTAGAACGTCATCGCGGCGGGCGCCTCGGAACCCGGCGCGTTCTGAAAAACCAGCTTCACGCCGTCGACCGTCATCTCCGTTGGCGTGTCGGTGATGGTTTGCGTGGGCTGAAGCAATCCAAGAGCTCCATATGCTGGCTCTTTGCCTAGACCCGAACCGATGTGGCCTCTTTTGCCATGCGGCAGACGTGATCCGTACATGTACATCGATCGACGGCCCATCGCGACGCCGGCCACGATGTTCTCGCTCATGGCTTCCTCCATGAAGAACTGGGGCGCGATGATCGGGAGCTTCTTCCGTGCCGCTTCTTCCGCGGAGACGACACCCAAGACGCCGCCGAAATGATCGACGTGACTGTGGGTGAAGATGACGGCGGATACGGGCCTCGGGCCGAGATGCTTGCGGGCGAACGCAATGGCGGCGCGAGCCGTCTCCTCGGCAGTGAGTGGGTCGACCACGATCCATCCCGTTTCCCCCTCGATCAGCGTCATGTTGGAGAGATCGAAACCGCGTAGCTGATATACGCCTTCGGTGACCTCGAACAAACCGTGGATGTCGTGTAGGCGTTCCTGCCGCCACAGGCTCGGATTGACGCTCGACGGGGCATCTCCCTCGATGAAGCCATATGAGGTCATGTCCCAGATCACTTCACCCTGGGCGTTGGTCACGCGAAGCTCTGGATCGCTTGCGATCAATCCGCGGCTCGCGTCTGCGAAATCTTCCTGCGCGCCCAGCGCAAGGCTTTCCGCCACCGCCTCATTACGCGATTCGGTGTACCCGCTCGGGGCGCTGTTCCCTGCGACGCCAGGCTTGGATTCTTCCGGCCCCGAGAGCGGGGACGGCCTTTCATCGCAGGCCGAGAGGGTGAGGATCACGGCCAGAGCGAGCAAGGCATGACGGGTCATGGGAAGCGTCTTTACATTTCGCCTGAAATCTTTACAACACCCGAAGAGGACCAGCCTTGTCGCCTGCTGCGCATTTCTACAATCGGTACGTGGAGCTCGATCCCTTTTTGGGAGAGGAAGAAGCGCGGTCCCTCGTACGACTCTGCGAAGACTTCGGAAGCTACGGCATGTATTCCGAGGAAGGCCTCAACCAAGGCATCGGGGAAGGGCTCCCGCAGCGCTTCGACGCGGCTTTCAACTTTCTGCGGACGGGCGGAAGACTAGGGCGTCGCGACCACGACTTGACGACGCTGGTCGCACGAACGAACTACTTTCGCGAAACGTACGCCTATGGTGACGAGATCTTCGCGCCCGGCATCGAGCCTCTTCATCGAAACGAGCGGCTCGTCGAGGCCGCAAAGCAACTTTTCGATCGTCCGATCGTCGAACCCGCGATCGTCTACGCGAACATCCTGCTTCCGGGGCAGGAGCTCGCCGTGCACACGGACGTTCCCGAGTTCCGTGGTCTCAATCGCAAGGTCCATCCGGAATGGCTTCTGGTCGTCATGCACCACTCGGGTCTCTTCGACGAATACCGCATGCCAATCGCCACGTCGGTGTCTTGGTATCAAGACACCAACGGAGGCGAATTCGCGTTTTATCCCGATGGGTCCGACGGACCTGCGCGCACCTTCGACGTGCGCTTCAACACGGCTGTCCTGATGGACACCGACAGCGTGTTTCACGGTGTCGACCGGGTCATGGAGATCGATCGACCCATGCCGAGCTTCCTGCCACGCATGCGGCTTCATCCCATCGGCGACGGCCGGTGGGTGGTACGCGATGGCGAGGAAGAAGTCGGTCGATACCGCTGGGAGGACATGCGCTTCTCCATTTCTTGGAAGGCGTACTGTTTTCGTGACGAAGCGGAGCGTGAAGCTTGGCGCACGCATGCGAGCGACCTCAGGATCGATTCCGTTCTCGAGACCCTTTGCGAGGATCTGCGCGAGCGCGGCCGTTTGGCAGAGGGCCGTCCGACGAATCGCGAGCTGGCGGAGCTTCTGGTCGACGAGTATCTGAAGTTTCCTCCGCCTTCGGTTGCCTGATTCACGACTGCGCGCATTCCCTAGACCTGATACAGCTATCGAGATGGACTTGTACAACCGTTACATTTTGCCGCGGCTCATCAATTTGGCTTGCTCCTCGAGGCCCAACATGAAGCAGCGGGAGAAGGTGATCCCGCTTGCAGAGGGCGAGGTGCTCGAAGTCGGGCTGGGCAGCGGGCTCAATCTTCCCTATTACGACACGAGCAAGGTGCGCAAAGTGTGGGGCCTCGAGCCGTCCGAAGGGATGCGCCGGCTCGCTCGCGACAAGGTCCGGCAATCTCAACTAGAGCTCGAGATGCTCGACCTTCGTGGCGAGGAGATTCCGCTCGATTCGAGCACCATCGATACCGTAGTGGTCACCTATACGCTTTGCTCGATTCCGGATGCGGAGCGTGCGCTCCGCGGGATGCGCCGCGTGTTGCGACCCGGCGGGAGGCTCCTGTTTTGCGAGCACGGCTTGGCGCCCGACGAGCGCGTCCGAAAATGGCAACATCGAATCAATCCGGGTTGGCGCATGTTCGCCGGCGGGTGCAACGTCAATCGTGACATTCCCGGAATCCTCGAGTCCGCGGGCTTTCGAATCGTCGTCGACGAGCGAATGTACATCCCCGGCGTGAAGATTCTTTCCTACAACTACTGGGGCACCGCCGTCGCGGATTAGCGCCGACCGGGACCGGTCGGCTATCCTGAGGCCGATGGACAAGGCCATCGGGTTGCTGTGTATCGTCGGGGGAGCCGCTGCCGGAGCGGGGGCGCTGGGCCTCGTGCCCTTGGATGCCACGCTTCTGACGCACGTGCCCTCGTCCGCCGTGGGCGCCGGCGGGGCGGTGCTCGTCCTCGTCGGCATCTTGCTGCTGAGCCGCGATCACCGAACGAGCGACGCCTTGGCGTCGGTGTTTCTCCTCGCGATTGCCGCAGGCGCGGGCTGGGTCACCTTCTATGCACCGGAAGGGACCCTCGAACGTGCCATTCCGTTCATTCCCGCGTCTGTCGGAGACGAGCTGGCCCGCCTCTTGTTCGGCCTCGGAGCGGTCGCGTGCATCGGCATGGCCGTGCTCGCGCTCCGCCGGCTCTTGTAGTCGTGCCGCGCGTCGTTTACTCGCAGACGATCACGATGTCGTCGCCCCTTTGCGTGAACGGGTCTTGCAAGGGGTTGGGTTCCGGAAGCGGGTCCCCGGCTAGGGTCAGGCCGCAGTCTTCGCAAAGGACGTTCATCCAATCCCCGTCGCGCCCGTCAGGGCCGCTGGCGAGCATGGCATTGACCCAATCGACGATCGTCGGAACACCACCGGTGGTGTCATCATACACCTTGTTGCGGCCCCACATGGTATGGGCCGAGCCGGTGCCGAAGTAGAAGCGGTAGTTTCCGGTGTCTGCTTCGACGGCGTCATACGTCGAGACGGATTGCGCCAGCGCGTTTTCACCGAACGCACAGGAAGCGTTCCACCATGACGTCGCAAAGAGCGGGTTTCCATCGTTCAGCATGATGTTGTAGAAGCCCGTCTGTCCGCCCGCACCTCCGTCGAAGAGGGTGGAGTAGTGTGCCCAGTTGCTCTCCGGGAAGTACGTGGCAACGGCCTCGGTATAGGCCGGCATGCCGTCGCCCGTGGTGATGGCTTCGAGGACGCCGGGAATGTCGGGCAAGTTCGCCGTGAAGTTCCAGTTCTCGAACTCGTTCTGCAGGAAGTCTTGTGTGATGACGCCATTGCCCGCGTCCGCCAGGACGTGGAACTGCGAGGCGGGCCATACGTCGTGCAAGAGCGGAGCATTGAACCAAGCGCCATACGCACCTGCGCTCGATCCCGTCACGAACACCTCATCGGGGTTGAGGAAGTGCTCGCGCGCCCACTTCTCCGCGACCTTCGAGTTGTGATAGCCGCGATGCTCGACCGTGAGCCCTTCGTAGTCCTGGGTGATGTCGCCGAAGTGGATGTCGCAGGTGCAATAGGACACGAAGACGATGTGCCAGTCGCGGAAGGGGTTGTTCTCATTGGTGAGATCCGCGAAGCCACTGGCGTCGACGGAGAGACTCTCGTCCGGCAGCGTTTTGCACGTGGGCACGGTGCACGTGAGGTTGTTCCAACACGCGCCGCCGCCTTGGTAGTACATGACCAGCTTATTGACCGTGCCGCGCTTTGCAAAGTAGCGATATTCGGAGCCCTGCATGCACTGGGGCTCGTAGGTCCGTCCGAGATAGTCCGTCGGTCCGGGCATGAGCGCGGTGAATGCCTGATCGTCGAGCCCCGGCGCGACGGTCGTGTCGAGCACGACTTGGTCGGTGAGGCTTTCGATCTCGCTGGCGATGCCCTGATCGGTCGCATTGGTCGGACAGGTTCCCGAAGTCGCATCGGCCCAGTCGCTCAGGAAGGCCGAGGATGCCGCCATCTTGGCGGCATCGAGCGTAGAGGCATCCGGGTCGGCCGCGAGGTCGGCGATGTGCGCGCTTTCGGCCGCAAGCACCTCCTCACAGGCATCGCCTGCCGCTTCGAGGAGCGCAGCGCCACACTGGGCCTGCCCGGCTTGCCCGAGGTCGAGGCCATCGTTGATCGCGTCTTTGATCGAGGACACCCAGGTTTCGATTCCGGTGCTCGCCTGGGCCGACGTCAAAGCGAGATCGGAGCAGCTCGCATCGTCGGATTCTGCATCGGTCTCTGCGGCATCCCACGCGGTGCTCAATACCGTACGCGCCGACTGCAGAGCAGCATCGCGGATGCCATCATCTTGATCGATCTCCCAAGCGGCCCACGCTTCGAACGCGCTGCGACAAAAAGAGCCAGCTGCTTCTTGCTTCTCGCTCACACAGAGGTTCGCAGCGTATTGGCCCGAAGGAACGCTGCCTCCGGTCCCCGCGGTGCCCCCTGAACCACCTGCGCCGCCGGATCCTCCCGTGCCCCCGGTGCCGCCGTTCGAGTCACTATCGCTACAGCCGATGCCGAGGGACATCGGAACGGCCACGAGGGCCAACAAAGCAAGTTTCGTTAGTCGCACATCCACCTCCGCTTCAGGTTTTTCGTACGAAAGACCGGCCGAGGTCAAGCCGCGCGGCCATTTCGGTGTCGAATCGGGCAAACCCCCCCGAAATTCGCGATCCGCTCGTTCGCTTACGGCACAGCGCTCGAAAGCTCCCTAGCACCGCGACTTGACAGCCTTATGTCCCTCCATGAGTAGGAGGGTTCGCAAAATGGCGGGATCCAAAGTTGCAATCATCGGATCGGGAGACGTGGGTCGAGCGTTGGCTGACGGATTCCTCCAGTATGGGTACGAGGTGATGCGCGCCTCACGCGATCCCTCCAAGCTCGACGACTGGAAAGCAAGTGCGGGGCAAAGGGCCTCGACGGGTACCTTCGGCGAGGCGGCCAAGTGGGGCGACATCGTCGTCTTGGCGGTCAAGGGGACGGCAGCGGAGTCGGC
>DATIUW010000243.1:0-27500 GCA_035466435.1 Polyangiales bacterium
CGACCGCGCACTCGTAGAGTTGCTCGAAGTAGTCCGAGGCGAAGTACTCGTGGCTGCCCCAATCGAACCCGAGCCAACGAACGTCCTCGCGAATCGACTCCACGTACTCCACGTCCTCTGCTTCCGGGTTCGTGTCATCGAACCGCAAGTGACAGCGGCCCTGGTCCGAGAGCGCTGCCGTGGTGAAGTTCAAGCAGATCGATTTGGCGTGCCCGATGTGCAGATACCCATTGGGCTCCGGAGGAAAGCGCGTCACGACGACCCCCCCGTGCTTGCCGGTCCGGATGTCCTCGCGGACCAGATCGTGAATGAAATTGGGGGCGTTTTCCTGACCGTCCCCCTTGCCCTTGGCCTCGCTCATGCGGCAGGTCTAGCGCGCTTTTTCGTCTGGCGCCGCATTTGGCTCAGTCGCCCAAGACGCCGCGAACCTCCGCGAACACCGGAAGATGATCCGAGAGGGACGCACATCGTTCGGGTGGACAGCGTCCAGCAACAGCCACTTCCAAGCCTCGGACCATGATGAGGTCGATGACCATGTCGATCGGGTCCGAGGAAGTATACCGATCCTCGAGCGCGAGCCCCTGGTGGGCGTCGACGTGCCCGCGATCGACGAACGACCTGACGGCTGGCTCGTTCAGCGTGCCGTGCTTGATGTCGCTGAAATAGAAGAACGTGTTGAAATCCCCGCCGGTGATCACCGGGTGGCTCGCGCTTTCGGCATCGACTGCGATCTCCTCGGCCTGCGCGTCGCGGACCTCGAGTACGCTGAGTGTCGACTCGAGATGCAACACGTAAAGCCTCACCAGCTTAGGCCCGATCTTCGCGTCCGCCGCGATGGCAATGCGGCCGCCCAGCCGAGGCTCGTCCGGGTCGGGCGTGCCTGGCGGCGTGTACCAGCTTCGATTCTGCGCATGGCGGATTTGGCGCACGTTTCCGAGCGGATAGCGGGATACGATCGCATTTCCGTGCTCGCAGATGGGAGGATCGTAGGGCCCTCCGGGCGCGCGATCTCCAGGCAGCTCCACGAACTCGGTCGCGTACACGTAGTAGTAACCGAGCCGCTCGGCATACTCGCGTGCAATGTTTCGAAAGCTCGTCCGCTCGCAGCCGCGGTCGACCTCGCTCAGCAGAAGCACATCCGGCTGCGGAAAATCGATTCCGCTCGTGATCATCTCCATCTGCGCATCGACCTCGAATCCTCGAAGGATGTTGTATGCGACCACCACGAGGTCGTCCTTGGCTGAGGGCGCTTCGTCGGCGAAGCTCGCCCCTTCGAGCCTGCAGTCGATGAAGGTGGTGTCGGCCGCATCGTCCGGCGCGGAGGCTTCCGCGCACAAGCGGTCGACCCGCGCGTCGGGGACCGCCGTCTCCCACTCGAACTCCTCGAACGGGGGCGTCGCGGGTACGGAGCTAGTCTCGCCCCCACAGGCCGCACAAAGGATTCCCACCAGAGAAAGCGCCCCGACCGACCGATCCAAATGCATGTCGGACCGAGCGTACGCGACGGGAGCTGTCTTTGCATCAGGGCATGGCGCCCCCGGTGGCGCCGGCACCGTGCGGGACTATCCTTGAGTCGGTGCGCATGCTGACCAAAATCGTTTTAATCGTGTTGGCCGTCATCGTGATGGCCATCTTGTATCTTCGGTTCGGGGTGTCCCGCATCTCCGGGGACGAGGCGCGAAAGCTCGTTCAGGAGGGTGCGCTTTTGGTGGATGTCCGCAGTCCCGGTGAGTTCGCGGGCGGCCACATCGAAGGCGCCATCAACATCCCCATGCAGGACCTCAAGGGCCGGCTCGACGAGCTAGGCGACAATCGAAGCGAGATCGTCGTCTATTGCCAAAGCGGCGGTCGCAGCGCGATCGCCAAGCGGCTTCTCGAACGAAACGGCTTCGAGAACGTCCACGACCTCGGCGGCATCGGCCAGTGGTGAGCGCAATGCCCACCACGAGCTACGTCTGCGCCGACTGCGACTACGAGTTCTCCCTCGATAGCAGCGAGGACGATCCCCGCTGCCCGAAGTGCGGCCGAACTGAGGCAGTCGAGCCGGCCGATGCCTCGGCGCTGCAAAGCGACATCTGGCGTCAATGGTTGGTCGTGTTTGCCATCCTCTTCATCGCGGGTCTCGCCTACGTGTTTTACCGATGACCATACAAATCACCTACCTGTCGGACGTGTTGTGTATTTGGGCCTACGTGGCCGAGGCCAGAGTAGACCAGCTCCGCAAAGAGTACGGCGATGCGATCGTCCTGGAATATCGATTCATCCCGCTATTCGGAGCCAATCGCCACCGCATCGGCGAAGGATGGAAGGACCGCGGGGGATACGCCGGGTACGGCGAGCACGTCCGAAAGACCGCCTCGAAATTCGAGCACGTGTCGGTCAGTGAGCGGATCTGGAGTGAGGTCGCCCCGGAGACCTCGGCGGTCGCGCACGAAATGCTCTGCGGGGCCCGCCTTCTGGTGCAGGAAGGCGTCATAGACGACGCGCGGCATGACAACCTCGGAGGGCGCACACTTTTCGAGGAAGCTATTTGGAAGGTCCGCTCGGCGTTCTTTCAACAGGCCCGCGACATCTCGAGGCGGGACGTCGTCCTCGACGTGCTGCATCGTGCGGGCTTGCCGACGTCGGCCATCGAGGAGAAGGTGCAGTCCGGACAGGCCATGGCCGAGGTCTGCCGCGACATCGAGCTCCGAGACCAGTACAAGGTCGAAGGCAGCCCGACGTATTACCTCAATCAGGGACGTCAGAAGCTCTACGGGAACGTCGGCTACCGGGTCGTGTCAGCGAATCTCCGCGAGCTCCTGGAGCGGCCGGGAAACCGAGCGTCCTGGTGCTGACTCGAGCCCTCGAGCCGGGCGCCTAGCCTTCATTCGTTGGAACCGTTGCCGTTACTAGCTTGGGCCGGCCGGCGGCCGAGCAATCGCATGACGCCCAAGGCGACGCCCCCGCCCACCAAGGCGGCGACGTGGAGCGCGACGATCGAGAGAATGGCAACGAGAAGTGCAGTGTCCATGGGATACTCCCTATCGGGGAGCCGCCCGCGCAAACGAGCAACCCCCACGGTGAGCCCACAACTTGGAGGCTGCGACGCGGTGCGTCAAGGATTAAGCGTATGTAAAATTACACAAGACTAGCTCGAACGGTCATTCAGACGGCCTGTAGCCTTGGCATCGGCCGGCTTTGGGGGCGATCGCCAGCCAGCACGGGCGCGTCGTCCCGGAAGCGGACTCTCATCTGCATACCGCGCTCGCCGGGATTCAGGGAGAGCTCCGGAAGGAAGTCCGGCTCGAAGCCATCCAGGATGTTGATGTCGACGTTCTGAATCAGGGTGCCGAGGACGATCCGCATTTCCATCATCGCGAACTGCTTGCCGAGGCATACCCTCGGGCCCGCGGCAAACGGCACGTAGGCGCCCTTGGGAAGGCTCCGCTCGAATTCGCGAGTCCAGCGCTCGGGCCGATACTCCAGGGGGTCTTCGAAGTACGCCTCATTGCGACCCAATGCGAGCGGGCTGATCGCGAGAATCGAGCCCTTCGGGAAGAAATAGTCGCCGAGCCGCAAATCTCGTTGTGCCTCGCGCCCGTAGATCCACACGGCCGGCAGCCGTCGAAGTGATTCCTTCAAGCACATCTCGAGGTAGGGCAACTCACGCAGGTCATCGACTCCGATCGGTCGGCCGCCAAGCGTGATGTCGATCTCTCGCTGCGCCTTGGCGAGCTTGTCGCGATTGCTCGCCAACAAGTACCAAGCCCAAGTGAGCGTATGGGCCGTGGTTTCATGGCCCGCGAAAATGAGGGTCATCAGCTCGTCGCGCAGCTGTTTGTCCGACATGCCGCCCTCGTCGTCCGTTGCAAACACCATGTGGGACATGAGGTCGCCACGATCTTCTCGTTGCTTGCGTCGCGCGCTTACCAGCCGCTCGATCACGTCGTCCATGGCGTCGAGCGCGCGAACCATGCGGCGGTTACGCTCCGAAGGCCACCAACGCGGCGCGGGGATCGGCGTCTGCGCGTGATCGATCAACGCTTCGCTGATGTCCTCGATGGCGCTGTGAACCGTCTCGGAGTCGTGAGCGAGGTCGGTGTCGAACAAGGTCTTGGCAACCACCCGCAGGGTGAGCTCCACCATCTCTTTACGGAAATCGCGTTGCTCGCCTTCTTTCCATCCGCGCACCAAGTCGCGCGTGTACTCGGCCATCGTCGGCGCGTAGGCATCGATTCGCATCTTGTGGAAGCCGGGCATGATGAGCCGGTGTTGGCGCTTCCAAGATTCACCATCGTTCGGCACGAGACCGTTACCGAGAAACGGCTTCCACATCTGCTTGACGACCTTGGGCTTGTAGATGTGCTTGGCGTGCGTGACGTTGATCGCATTGACGACCTCGGGGTCCCGGATGAAGTACGAGTGTCCGGTGAGGACCCGCGTCATGAACACGTCGCCGTATCGCTCGTGTCCCTCCAAGACGAACTGCGCGGGATTGTGCTGAAAGTCGAACGTCCCGCCCCAGAGCCAGTGGCCCCGGTGTCGCGGTATCGTTCGAGGTGCGGGATGAACGGACTGTGGGTCGGCGATTGTGCTCATTTACTTAACATAAAGTAAATTAGCTCCGCAGGCCCCGCAACTCAACAAACAGTAATTTCTCGTCTCGTTGCGAGGCTGGCTCGTCGTTTCGTCACTGCGCCGCCCGAAGATGACGGCCCCTGCGGCCGCTGACGTCGCTGAAGATGTAGCCACGGGACGCGGGGCGAGGAGCTCGCGTCTCACGTGTGTCCCAGGTTCGGGTGACCGAGGCGGGGTTCCAGAGATCGCCGCCCGTCCGCCTTTCGAAGTAGCCGCGATCACTCACCGGCGTCGGCGTCGGCACCTCCGCGTCCCAGAGGCCACCGAGGCCCTCGCCAGAGTAGTGTGGCGCTTCGAGTCCCTTCGAGGGGGTGCGTTCCGCCGACATCCATAGGCCGTCGACGCCCTCGTCTAGGCGGATTTGAGCCGGGAGGCTGGAGGCCTGCTGGGCTCCGAAGCCGGCGCAGCCGACGGCGCCGAGTGAGAAGATGATTCCGAGTGTCAGTAGTTGCTTGGTCATGTGAACCTCCTTATGTATGCAGCGTATACATTGATGTATACGTCGTTCACTTCCAATGTCAACACTGTTTACACGGGGCCAGGAATTAAGTTACTATCGATCATGTCCATTGCCAGAAAAGCTTATCATCACGGCGAGTTACGTGAATCTTTGCTCGAGATTGCCGAAACCCAGCTCGAAAAAGATGGGCCTGCGGGCCTCTCCTTGCGCAAGCTCGGACGCAAGCTCGGAGTGAGCCCAGGGGCTCCTTATCGCCACTTCGAGGACAAGGACGGTCTTTTGGCGGCGCTCGCCACCCGGGGTTTTCAGCGGCTCCGTACGATGATGCTCGACGCGCAAGAGGGCGCCGTCGGCGGCAAGGAGCGTCTTCGGCGGAGTGGAGCAGGCTATCTGCGGTTCGCGTCCGGCCACCCCGAGCTCTTTCGGCTGATGTTCGGTTGGATGCCCGCACGGGACATCCCGGAGCTCTACGAGAGCGGCAACGCGGCGTTCGCCGTGCTCGTCGAGATCCTCACCGTGTGCCACCAGGACGGGCTCTTGTCCCAGAGCCCTCTGGAGGCGGGTCTCCTGGCCTGGTCTGCCGTGCACGGCGCGTCGTTTCTGTTGATCGACGACGGCCTCAAGGTGTGCGACGTGAAGCCCGATGCCGAGGAGGTCGCCGACCGCCTTCATGTGAGCATGTGGCATGGAATCGGCCGGAGCCGGGCTCAGGAGTCGTAGGACGCGGCAAACGCGTTCATGAACGCCTCGAGCTGATCGCCCGGCAATGCATTGATGCCGGCCGCCGCACCACGCCCTCCCCCGGTTGGAAAGCGCCGGCAGAGCTCGTCCGCTCCTCGTTTGTCGACGAGCGGCGCGCGAACGCTGACTAAATACGTGCCATCGGTTCGTTCGGTGAGCACTGCATGGGCCCTTCGTGGAAACGAGTTTGCCAGGTCGTTGCCGTAGACTCCTGAAACGCGGCGGGCCCACGCTTCGTCCGGCAGAATGAATGCCGCGGTCGTTGCCGTTTCACGCTCCGGCTTCGTCGCGGCGGCCGCAGCCATGTCTTCGCGGTAGCCCGCCTCGAGCTTGGCGAAAACGTCGGGTGCCCCTTCGACGAAAGCAAGGGCCGTTGCGTACGGTCGCGCGAGCTCGAACAGCACGGCAGGGTCGAAATGAAGGTCTTCGACCGAAGCCCCGTAGCCGTTGTAGTTCATGTAGGTGCCGAGGTTCTCGAGGAGCGCGAGCTGTGGCTCCGACAGCGCCAAGGGTCGCGCGATCGCATGCGCGCTGGTCTTGAGATTGTCGCCAAACGCGCCCGTCACCGCCCACTGCGCGTATCTGCCCCGTAGGTACCCGTTGACGAGGAGACTGGTGCAGACGTCCGGGTCGGTGTCGATGATCGTGGTGAGCATGTCGCTACGGGGAATCTCTCCTGCAAAGTGGTGATCCACGTAGAAGATCTCCGCGCCTGCCTCGAGCGCCTTCCGGACGCCCTCACGGTTCTTGTCGAAGCTCACGTCGAGCACGGTGAGTCGATCTCCAGACCCGGCGTCCGCCCGATCCACCAACGCGATGTCGCGCTTCACACCGGTGATCAGCCTGCTCTGTCTCGAGTCGGCGTTGCGTAGCTGGACCAGCGCACAGATGCCGTCCGCGTCCCCGTTGAACACGTCGATGTCAGCCATGCGTGGTCCTAGCGTGAGCGCGTCCAGGCCGTCAAAGCGACCTCGCCAAAGGCCGAGCGGAGACGGCGCGCCCAGGCGCGGGCAATCACGAACGGAATGACGACGATCGCATGATGGAGGCGAATGCCGCTTCGGGCCGCTCCGTACACGGGTCGAACCGGGACCTCGTGTACTCGCAAGCCTCGCAGTATGACCCGGCTGAGCAGATCATTGGGGTAGCCGTAGCCCGTCCACAAACGGTCCCAGTCGAGTGCTTGCTTGGCTTTCCAGGTGAGCGCGGCGTATCCGCACTGAGAATCTGACACGTCGAACCGGAGGGCCTTTCTCGTCAGGAAGGACAAGACGTGGTTTCCCACCCATCGGTGCCGCGGCATGAGCGTGCTCACCGACGGCCAGACGAGCCGGTTCCCGTGCGCGTAGTCGGCTCGTCCGAGAACCAAAGGCGCTACCAATGCGCGCAGGTCGAGCGGGTCCATCTGGCCGTCGGCTGCCATCACCGCAGTGATGTCAGCGCCGATCGAAAGGGCGCGCTTACAGCCCGTGGCCACCGCCGCACCGACGCCTCGGTTCGCACGGTGCCGGAGTAGCTCCACCTGGCGACTGCAGTCCCGCACGAGACTCGCCGTGTCATCCACGCTCGCGTCATCCACGACGATGATGTGGTCGACGAAGGTTGGAATCCCGTCGAGGGTAGCCCGAATCAAACAGGCTTCGTTGTAGGCCGGTACCACGACGGCGATGGACTTACCGCAAAGCACGAAATCTCGATTGGGGGCGAATGCTGTCGCAGCACTATCGTCTGATGGCGGCGACGTCAATGACTTGCGGTGTGCGCGCGGCAGGCGTACCCCGGGGCCATGGCGGAGGTACTCTTCGTCTCCAAGCCGGTCACTCCGCCTTGGAACGACAGCAGCAAGAACCTGGCGCGAGACATCGCAGGGCATTTGGAACGCCATCGACCGGTCCTGATGGGACGTGAGGGGCAGCCGAACCCTCTCGACCGGGGAAGGGTCGAGCCGGTCTACCCGGCCTCCGCCGATGGGCGCTTTTCACTCGGCCCGCACGCAGCCTGGCGCGTCTTTCGGCGGCTCCTACTCGGGCCCCGAGTCGATCTGTGGCACTTCTTCTTTGCACCCAACCGCAAGAGCTCGGCGGCAGGACGTTTGGCGACGGCAGCCCGCAAAGCACCCAGCGTACATACGGCGTGCAGCGCGCCCCCCGAAGGAGCACGGTGGCGCGATCTGCTTTTCGCAGACGTGACGGTTGCATTGTCGCGCGCCTCGTACGAGCGGTTTCGGCGCGAAGGCGTGCCCGAAAGCCGCCTGCGGTGGATTCCGCCATGCGTGCCGGCCTTAGATGCACCCACGGCTCGACGACGGCTCGTTCTCCGCCGTGAACTCGGGTTTTCCGAGACGGCCCCGATTTGGATCTACCCTGGCGACCTCGAGCATGGCGGGGGCGCGCAATGCGCCCTGCAAGGATTCGCCGCGTGGAAAAACCGGGATGCAGTGCTCGTCATGGCGTGCCGAGAAAAAACGGCCCGGGCGGCAGAAGAAAGAACGCGGCTCGAATCGCAAGCCAGGCGATGGGGATTGACGTCCCGCGTACGCTTTTTCGGCGAGACCACGAGGATTCACGACCTGCTGGCAGTGAGCGATTTCGTCGTCATGGCGAATCGGACCGCGCACGCCAAGATGGACTATCCTTTGGTCGTTCTCGAAGCGATGAGCCTCGGCCGCCTCGTCGTGGTTGGCGAAGCGACGCCCAGCGCCGAGCTCGCGGAGGAGGGAGGCGCCCTGGCGGTGCCCGCACAGGGAGAAGCCCTCGCCGAAGCGATCGACCGGATCGACCGCGACCCGTCTACCAAGCATGCCATTGAAAGACGGGCCCATGAGCTGGTCGCGACCAGATTTTCGCCGTCTCGGATCGCTGCCTCGTACGAGCTGCTATACGAGGAGGTCCTCGCCTGAGGCTCGCTCCATGGACATTCGAAGCTACTACGACGATTTCAGCGAGTCGTACGATCAGGGCCGCCGATCGGCGTACCACAAGCTGATCGACGAGCTCGAGCTCGACGTGGCGGTACCGTACGCACGGGGGGCGCGTGTGCTCGAGTTGGGTTGCGGGACGGGCCTGATTCTCGAACGGGTCGCAGAGCTCGCCAAGGAAGCAGTCGGCGTGGATTTCTCCGAGGGCATGGCACGGCAAGCGCGGGCGCGCGGCCTCGACGTGCGAATGGCCGATGTCTGCGATCTTCCTTTCGAAGATGACCGCTTCGATCTGACCTATGCGTTCAAGGTGCTGGCGCACGTGCCCGACATAACTGGGGCAATCCGCGAGGCCGTGCGGGTCACGCGGCCCGGCGGTCATCTGCTTCTCGAGCTATACAACCCATGGAGCCTCCGGTATCTCGCGAAGCGGATTGCAGGCCCCCAACCAATCGGTGACCGCCGAACGGAGGCGGACGTGTACACGCGCTGGGACTCGCCCTGGAGCATCCGAAAGGAGCTGCCACCCAACGTAGATGTCGTGGATTTTCGGGGCATTCGCATCGTGACCCCGTTTGCGGCCGTCCACAAGGTCTCTCGGGTGGCGCGGAGCTTGAACCGACTGGAACGCATGGCCGGCCGCACGCCGTTGCGGTACTTCGGCGGCTTCGTGATCGCGATCTTGCGCAAGCAGCGCTGAGGCCGAAACCTCGCCTGGATCCTCACCCCAACCAGGGGCTAACATCGACTCGGTGGTACCTGACGACGCATTGTGGCCCGAGCGAGACGTGATCGGGGAAACACGGAGGCTACGCCTCCAAGTATTGAACACTGCATTGCTGATCGCCGTCGTGGTCGGTGGCTTGGCGTTTGCGCGAACGCTCACCGACGCGATCGATCTGGGGGCGTGGCGCGTGGTGGTGCTCGCCGTATTGATGTACGCGGGCTTCATCGCGCTGCTCTTGGCGCGACGTTTATCGTATCCGGTCCGGGCGCTCGGCTTCTTGGGGCTGCTCTACCTCGTGGGAGTCATCGCGTTCCTCTCCGTCGGATACTTGGCGGCCCCTGCGCTCCTCTTGGCCGGGCAGAGCGTGCTGGCCTCGGTTCTGTTCGGGCGCCGTACCACACTCGTGACCTTGGGAGTGAACGTACTGACGCTGCTCGGGGTGGGCGCGCTGTTGTCGAGCGGCCTCGCGGAGGTCGAAACGACGACGTTCTACGACCCATCGGTCTTCGCCAACTGGCTCCGCGTCACCGCGATCTTCGCGGTGTTTGCCAGCATCGCGGTCGTCAGCGTCGACGTGCTGACCAATCATTTGAATCAGAGCCTTCGCGATCAGGCGGAGCTGATCGAGACCCTCAAGGGAGCGCTCCAGCTTCGGGACGAAGCTGATCGGCAGCGGCGCGAAGCCGAATCGCGGCTCCGAAACGAGCGAGAGCGAAGCCGGCATTCCGCCGCCGACGACACGCCTCGCTGAGGGACGGCATCAAGAAAGCCGGATACCCGGCTGAAAGGTGCTCCACTGGTCGACGAGCTCGCCGTTCCGAAAGACGTCGAGGCGAGAGAGCCAACGCACACCGTCTCCTTCCCAAGGATGATAGAACACGAAGTCGCCGACCTGCAGCGGCACCGCGCGAGATCCGAGCCACTGCGCCTGGTTGGACAGCAGGTTGTTTACACCCTCGGGGCCCGGTGAGATCGGGTTTTCCACCAACCCTTCGGGAAACGACTGCACCGCCGGGAAGCCACCGCCGACCACGTAAAAGGACACCTCGAAATCGGGGTTGGTCTGCGCCATGCCTGGGAGCAAACCCGGTGCAAACGGCAGCTCTGCCGGATCGATTCGCTTCAACACCGGAGAGGCGAGAAACGCCGCCCGGCGGAGATCCGTTTCAGGAAGGTCGGCGAAGTTGTGCGGGTAGAAAAACGCCGAGCCCATCGCGATTTCGTCGACTGGGGTCTCGAGATCGTCGGTGTACCGATGGTAGGAACGACTGCCCCCACCGTTGAATACGGGTGACCCCTCGAAAAGCGCGGGGAACGCCTCGCTCCCCGCGCGAACGAAGTCGGCGTAACGCGCCTGCACCTCGGCGAACTCGGTGCCCTCCGGTGCGAGGTACACGTGGCCGTCGTAGCCCATGAATCCCGCGAGCTGCAAGCGGCTCGAGCCATCGATGATCGAAAGCATGGCCAAGAGCTCCTCTTCGTTTCGCGCGCCCCCGCGCCGGAGTCCCACGTCGATTTCGACGGCCACGCGGATCGTCGCGCCTCGTTGGTCGGCGAGCTCACGATACGCGGCCATCCGTTCCGGCGTATCGACCAGCCAACGGACTGAAGCAGCGGGATTCGAATCGCCGGCGAAGCGCGCGTCGAGCGCAGCAAAGATCCGGGCGGCCGCGTCTGCCGTGGCGGGACGTCCGAGCAGGATGTCGACGTCGCTTCTGAATCGACAAAGCAGGTCACCGATCATGCCCTCGGAGAACGCCATCACGCGGTTGGTGCACGCGGTGACCATCATGTGCTCGAGAAGACGAATGCTCGGCAGGCTCTTTGCGACGAGGCGCAGCGCAAACCGCGAGCCGAGCCGGGCGTTCACCACCTTCAAGTTGTGCTCGACGGCGTCCAAATCGACGAGCGCAACCTCGCGGCCGGGCGCTTTGTCGCGCAGCTCTCGATTCCATGCCTCGAAGCGGCTCTCATCGGACGGAAGCTGGGGCGATGCGATCTGGTCGATGCAGCGAGCCGTCTCGAAGTCGGGTAGCGACAGGGGCGGGACGTCGCCCACCTGACACTCCTGCGCGCCTTCGGTCGCGCCCCCACCGGCGTCTCCGCAAGCCACGACGGAGCCCGCAACGGCAGCCGCAGAAGCCACGATCAATTGCCGTCGGGAACGCCCCACGGAGCTGAGCTCCGCGGACGTCGATGAGCTAGCGGCCGAGCCCTCTTTGGCCCCAGCGTCCTTCGTGCGCACTTGCCCTTTCATCTCACTCTCCTTTCATCCGGCTCGCCACGATCGGCATGATACGGCCGATCACGCTGGGACGTCGCGGCTCTCGTGCGTCTCGTCATCGACCGGCACCGGCCTGGTTTCCATGCCGCCGCTGACCCGGAAGCCGATCAACCGGAGAAAGAGGCGCCGCCTTCCGATGCCGGGCGCTCCCAGGCGAGCCGGAATGACTCGTGGGGCGGCGAGCGCGACCAAGACCCGGAGGCCCGCGCTCACCAGGAACACGACGGCGAAGCTACGGTCGACCATCGCGAGCAGCCAGCCGCCGAGAAGGCTGCCCGTGAGCTGGGCAACGCCGTTCGAGAGGCTCATGGCGGCAAACACGTGCAGACGCGAACGCGCGGGACTGCTCTCGAGAAGGAGCGAGAACTGCGATACTTCGTGGCCGCCCCACGAGAGCCCCGACAGTGCCTGGGCCACTACGACCACCACCACGCCACGAGCCCACAGCCACGGTATGGGCACGAGCGCGACGAGGACCACGGCCAACAGAAACACCGCTCGCGCGCCGTACCGATCGATGAATCTTCCCCAAGTGGGTAGAGAGATGAACTTCATGACCACTACGGCCAGGCTACCCAGCATGTACTCCGCGTAAGTGAGCCGAAGCTCTTCGAGCATGAAGGGCCCGAAGTAAGGAGAGGCCAAGTACACACTGAGCTGCAGTGCGGCCGCGAAAAGCAAGATGCGACGGAGGGGCTGCGCCTCCTCGGAGCGTGCAAACGCGAGCGACTCGCGACGATTGCCGAGCAGCTCGACCGTGGGCTCCGGGGACGCCGCCAGTAGACCGGCAGATACCAGACGAAAGACACCGGCGGCGCCAAAGATGATCGCATATCCCAAGCCGCCCGCACCTGCGGCCACGACGCCCGCCGCACCCGGCTCGAGCCGCTGGAGCACGAGGCCCGCGACTACGAGGGAGGCCGAGGTCGCCACCTGCGCGATCCGATTCCGGGTGGCGAAGTAGCGCCCGCGAATCCGTGCCGGAACGAGATCTCCGTACCAGGAGGCCCAGGCAGTGCCTGCCGCTTGCGCAAAGACCTGGTATGCCGAAGCAAAGCCGATGAGCAGCGCTGGCGTCAGCCGTCCCTGTGCGTCGGAGATGACGATCGAGAAGAGAACCAGCGCCTGGGCCGCGACGGCGCCGACCACGACCGACTTTCGGCGGCGAAACCGGCCCAAGATAGCCAACGAGGCCAAAGGCCCGATCGGTCCCACGCAAAGGGGAACGGTGATCACGAGCGCTTGCTCGAGAGCCGTGGCTCCGAGCCGCACGGCATCGGCGAGGAAATACACCTCGCCCGCCCCCACCATGAGGGCGTAGAACAATGCCTCCGCCAGCGAGAGGCGCATCGCGCGCCGAGTCGAGGTCACGGACGATCGTCAGGAACGAGGACTTTCATGGCAGCCTATGTATTCCCGCGACGTGCCGTCGCCAAGGTGAAAGAGCGGAAGTGAAACCAGGCCACAAGCGCAGAGCCTCGCTTGCCATGCTCCTCGGCGCCGCCGTGTTCGGCGCCATGGCGATGCTGGTGACTGCTGGACAAGTCGAAGAAGAGGCGTTGGTGCTTCGGTGGATCGAGGATCGACGAAGCCCATGGTGGACGTTCGCGATGGTGGCCATCACGAGGTTCGGTACGGGTCCGGTGACCGCGACGCTCACCGCCCTACTCTGCGTGTGGCTGTTGGTTCGCGAGCAGCGTCGGGACGCGGCTTTCCTGGCGACCGTCAACCTCGGCAGCGTGATTCTCAACACATCGTTCAAGTCGCTCTTCGAGAGGCAGCGGCCACCAGACGAGATCGTGACTTCGGTCATGGAGTTGCAGACGTTTTCGTTTCCGAGTGGTCATGCCCTCAGCGCGATGGTGTTTTACGCGTCTGTCAGCATCGTGGGCGCCCGTTTGGGCGGCGCAGGGCTTCGTGCGCTTCTGCTGGCCGCTGCTGCGCTGATGATTCCCACGATGGGATTCACGCGCGTATACCTCGGTGTGCACTATCCGACGGACGTCATCGCGGGTTGGGGCCTCGGAGCCGCCTGGGTGTCCGTCGCGTACCTGATCTTCTATGCGACTGACATCCGCCGCTAGTTTCGGAGCACCGACCAAAAGGTCGTGCCCACCCAGATGCGGAAGGCGAAGTCGACGTCGGACCCTCCGCTTCCGACTCCGATCCCGGGCCCGAGCTCGAACAGAAAGAACGGCGCCACTTTGGGGGAGGCGTTGATCTCGACCCCCATGCGGACCAGCAGTGGAATGACGCCCCACGGGTCGACGCCCTCGGCGAACATGACGGTCAAGGGAATCGCGCCGCCCGTCACGACGCTGACGCGCTCGTGCACGTCGATGGAGACGGGGATCGCTAGCTCTGCTCGGATGCCTCCCGTGACTCGCTGGTCGAGGTCGACGCCAAACGGGCCTCGCCGCTCGGTGCCGCCAACCATGGCGCCCGGCGTGAAACGGAGCCCAACATCGGTGGTGGACCTGGCATGCTTGCGATTGTGGATGTGCCAGCGCAAGGGAACGTTGAACGCGAAGCCGACCGCGACGTCGGAATAGGCGGCCGACCAGTCTCCATACACGAGCTCGGCCCCCAACGCCCAATCGAGCTTGCCCTTTCCGTTGTTCCACCATTCGTAGAAGAGGCTGGGCCAGCCGACCCCGACGTTGTGCGCCATCTCGGTCTTGAGCGGCTTACCGCCGATCGTCGATTGCGGACCCGCAAACGCGGTATTGGAAACGGCCAAAGCCAACAAGAGTGTCGCAAAGACTCTCATGCATCCCCCTTTCAATCCCACTCGAGGGTAGAATGCGCGGCGCGATGAAGCAAAGACCGAAGGGTTAAATACGAGCCGTGATCTTCGACTTTCATACCGTTTCACTCGGCACTTTGGAGCTTCGATGAATCGACTTCTTTTTCTAGCGGCGATTGGGTCATGGATGGCCTGCATGCCGGATCGGGCGTTCGCTTCCGACACGTGCACGATCTCGTATCGAGTCGATGCCACGCTACAGATTTCGGACACCTACTTGGGCAAGGGGGACGAAACAGTGCGGGACATCGACGGATCGCTGGTGCTTCGATACGAGCAAAAGGACGGCCACATCGTCGATGGAAAGGTGAAGATTTTGCACTTTGCCATGTACGAGAGCTTCACCATCGACGCGATGGTCGACGTCACGACCACCATTCATCACTTCTCACCGGCCTGCAATGGAGTCGACTCGCCGGTTTGGCGGCGGCCGGGCGACGCCGGCTTTCCCGCCGAGTGTCTCTACACGGGAAACCCGCGTGCGGTGGCTGTCGGCAACCTGGACCGACGAGCCGGAACGATCGAGTGGGCCAAGTGCAAAGCAGCCCCGAGCTACTGGTCGAAAGATCGCGGGGCGTACACGCCCTCGGACAAGAGCAGAGGCAGAGGCTGTCTCGATCCGATGTATGCAGTGGGGAACGTGCGCTGTGAGGGGAAGTTAGCGTGCAGGTGGGGCGGATTGAAGCCCGGCGACAACCCCGAGCACTCGGTGTGGGCGCAACCGCTGATTCACGGACCGCCCGAGTCGGATGAGACCGTGGCCGTATCGGCCGACTTGTCGACGATTACCACGCCGCGATATCGAAAAGACGGGTATCAATCGTACAATCTGCCCAACGATTCGCCGAGTCGAACTTGGTTCTCCTGGACCGCGACGCGAGACGATTCGAGTCCTTTCACGACTTGTCCGTAGCGAGGCGGGAAGGAGCTGCGAGACACCGTCACGCTCGTGCTAGGGTCCGGCATGGTCGAAGACCTCAAGACACTGACCGAGCTCGAGGATCTGATGCGCGAAGACGGAGGCGCCGCGATTCTCGATTTCTGGTCGCCCACTTGTGGACCATGCAAGGCGATGGCGCCTTCGTTCGAAGCGGTCGCTCGAGAGCTGGCGGACGAGCCGATTCGATTCATCCGAATCAACACCGCCGCCCAGGCCCAGCTCGCCCAGCCTTTCAACATCCACGCGGTCCCCACACTGTTGTTCGTGAACGACGGAGAAATTCTGGACGTGCGGGTGGGCGCACTGCCAGGCCCGGCACTGGCGAAAAAGGCACAGTGGCTTCTTCGGAAGTCGCGAGGCGAGGGTTTGCTCTCCGGGCTGTTCGGCAAAAAACGACGCTGAGCTCGCGCATCGGAGAGCAGACCGTTTTCCCGCTACTTCTTGGCGAGGAGGTCGCGAATCTCTTCGAGGAGCACCTCTTGCTTCGGGGGAGCCGGTGGAGCCTTCTCGACGTCTTCCTCTTTCTTCCGTCGGAGCGAATTGATCCACTTCACCATCATGAAGATGACGAACGCAATGATGATGAAGTCGAAGACCGTCATGATGAAGGATCCATACTTGAGCACCGCGGCGCCGGCCTCCTCGGCCGCTGCCAGAGTCTCGTAGCTTCCCTCGCCAAGCAGGATGTACTCCTGACTGAAGTCGAGACCCCCGATGAAAAGGCCGATGACGGGCATGAGCACGTCGGCGACGAGCGAGGCGATGATCTTTCCAAAGGCAGCACCGATGATGATGCCGATCGCCATGTCCATCACGTTGCCTCTGAGCGCGAATTCTCTGAACTCTTTCAGCATCTATCTCCTCCTGTTTTCCGGCTCCGCGTTGCGGAACGCCTACGCTAGTGACGCTCTCCGTGAGCAGCGATGAGCTGCTCGGCGTGTTGGGTGAGGGTCTCTTCGACTGGCCTGTACTCGATGCCGAGCTGCTCTCGGCTTCGCCCGTTGTCGAAAGCGACGCGGTAGCCTGCATTGTTCCACCAGAACTTCCACGAAAAGCCTTGGCTCGGCCCCACCAAGTAGAGGATGGGCTTCGGGATCTCGGACTTGGGGAACGGGTACCCCTCGCCCAGACGCTTGCGTAGAATCTGCCCCATCTCCAAGAAGGTCTTGGCGTCGGCAACCAGGATGTAACGCCCCTCGGCTTCCGGCCGGATTGCAGCCTCGACGTGCGCTTCGGCCACGTCCCGAACATCGACCACCCCGAAGCAAAGCGGCGGTGCACCGAACCTGTAGACGCCGCGAATCATGTCCCGCATCAACTTGATGCTCTCGGAGTCGGCGCGCGGGGTCTTGCTAGGGCCGAGCACGAAGGCCGGATTGATGGTCGCGAGCGTCCAGCGGTTCTGGGCACGCTGCATTGCCCAGGCGGTCTTTTCGGCGAGTGTCTTCGAGTAGTTGTAGGGTTGGTGCCTCACCGAGCTGGTCGTGTTCCAGTCCTCTTCGGTGAATGCTTCACCAGGCGCGTCGGTCAGATCACGGGCGTCACCGTACACGGCCGCGACGCTCGAGGTCAGCACGACCTTGCGAACGGAGCCCGTCTGGTTGACCGCATCGAGGACGTTCTTCGTTCCCTGTACCGCCGGCTCGATCAACTGCGCACGAGCGTCGTCGATCTTTCCGACGATGAACGGAGACGCCGTGTGAATGACGACACCAGCGCCTCTGACCGCATCTTCGAAGCTGCCTCGATCCAAGAGATCCGCTTTGACGAGCTCGAGGGTTCCTGGAAGCTCATCGTTCATCTCCACGAGATGCTGGCATTTGTCCTGATTGCTCGGGTCTCGCACCGTACCTCGCACCCGCGCGCCCCGTCTCAGCAGCTCGAACACCACCCACGAGGCCACGTAACCCGAAGCGCCGGTCACGACGAAAGGCGGATGCAACGAAAGCTCACCCATTGCGGTATCCTTTGGCCCAAGAGGTGGGGGAAAGGTTCCCCAGGCGGACCGTCCGAGAGTAGACTCGAAACGCCATGCGCCCGACGATACGCCAAATCGCCCCAGACTTCTGGAACATTCGTGGCTCCTTCAAGACGGCGGGCTTCATCGAAGTGGGCACGCAGGTCTCGCTGGTCCGGCGAGGAAACGGACGCTTCGTCTTCCTCGACGCCTACTCGCTTCCCGATGAAATCGAGCGCGAGGTCCGGTCGCTAACCCATGGGGGCAAAGACATCGAGGCGATCGTCAACGTGCACCCTTTTCACACGATTCACGTGCGCCCCATGCATGAGCGGTACCCGGACGCGAAGCTCTACGGCACGGCTCGGCACCATGACCGTTTTCCGGACCTGCCCTGGGAGACTGACCGCACCGAGGACCCACGGCTCCATGAGATGTTCCGGGACGATTTCGAGTTCTCGGTGCCGCGTGGCGTCGATTTCATCTCGGCGAACGAGCACGTTCATTTCTCGTCGGTGTTGGTATTCCACGGCGCTTCCAAGACGATCCACGTCGACGACACGCTGATGTACGTCCGACTCCCCAAAGTGCTGCGCGTGTTGGGGCTCACCGATGTCACGCGCTTCCACCCCACACTCGGCAAAGCTCTCGAGAAGCGCGCTGGCGCAGCGCGGGATTTTCGAACCTGGGCGACCGATCTGGCCGAACGCTGGCGCGATGCCCGAAATCTGTGCGCAGCCCATACTGCAACGCTCAGGGCAGAACAGAATCGCGGCCCCTCGATCCATGATCGGATACTCGGGGCGCTCGACAAAGCCAACGGCACCCTCGAGGCGCATGAACGTACTCACGGATGAACCCCGCAGCGGGCTGCTGCTCACATCGAGTCGATGATCGCGTTGAGCGTAGGGCTCGGGCGCATCGCTTCGGAGGCGAGCTCGTCATCGGGAAGGTAGTAGCCGCCGATGTCCATCGCCTTGCCCTGCACGGCGTTGAGCTCATCGACGATCTGCTTTTCGCCCTCGGTCAATGCCTTCGCGACTGGGGTGAATCGCTTCCGCAAGTCAGCGTCGTCGGACTCGGCGAGTGCCTGCGCCCAGTAGAGCGCGAGATAGAAATGGCTCCCGCGATTGTCGAGTTGGTGCACCTTGCGCGATGGTGATTTGTTCTCGAGCAAGTACTTGGTCGCGGCAGCGTCGAGCGTGTCGGCCAGGATTTTGATCTTGGGGTCGTCGTAGCTCTCGGACATGAAGTCGAGAGATGCGGCCAAGGCGAGAAACTCGCCGAGCGAATCCCACCGCAGGTGGTTTTCCTTCTCGAACTGCTGAACGTGCTTGGGCGCCGAGCCCCCAGCTCCAGTTTCGAACAACCCTCCCCCGTTCATCAGAGGCACGATCGAAAGCATCTTGGCGCTCGTGCCCACTTCCAAAATGGGAAAGAGATCGGTCAGATAGTCGCGGAGCACGTTCCCAGTCACCGAGATGGTGTCCTTGCCTTCGCGGATGCGTTCGAGCGAAAACCGCGTGGCGTCCGCCGGTGCCATGATGTGGATCTCGAGGCCTTCGGTGTCGTGCTCGGGGAGATAAGCCTCGACCTTGGAGATCAGCTCCGCGTCGTGAGCACGGTTCTCGTCGAGCCAAAAGACCGCCGGAGCGCCCGTGGCACGCGCTCTGCGGACGGCGAGCCCGACCCAGTCACGCACGGCCGCGTCTTTGGTCTGACACGCGCGCCAGATGTCGCCCGCGCCGACTTCGTGCTCCATCAGCACGTTGCCGCTTTGATCCACGACGCGCACCACTCCGTCCGAAGCGATCTCGAAGGTCTTGTCGTGAGAGCCGTACTCCTCGGCCTTTTGCGCCATCAGGCCGACGTTGGGCACGCTGCCCATGCTCGTCGGATCGAACGCGCCATGTGCCTTGCAGGAGTCGATCACCTCTTGATAGACCGCGGCGTAGCTGCTGTCCGGAATCACTGCCTTGGTGTCCTGAGTGTCGCCGTCCGCGTTCCACATCTGGCCCGAGTTTCGGATCATCGCCGGCATGGACGCGTCGATGATGACGTCGCTCGGAACGTGAAGGTTCGTGATGCCTCGATCCGAATCGACCATCGCGAGAGCAGGTCCCTTTTCGTAGGCCTCCTGGATGTCGGCCTCGATCGCCGCGCGATCCGCTTCGGGAAGGCTCTCGATGCGCTTCAGCACGTCGCCGAAGCCGTCGTTTGGATTCGCCCCGAGCTTTTTCAGGGTTTCACCATGCTTCTGAAAGACGTTCGCGAAAAAGACCCGCACGGCATGTCCGAAAATGATCGGGTCACTCACCTTCATCATCGTCGCTTTGAGGTGAAGGGAAAACAACACGCCGAGCCCGGCCGCGTCACACACCTGCTCCCTCAGAAACGAAAGCAGCGCCTCTTTGCTCATGTAGGTGCCATCGAACGTCTCTCCTTCGAGAAGCGCGAGACCGTCCTTGAGCACCGTCTTCTTCCCATCCTTCGCGACGTGCTCGATGCGCACCGTGGTGGGAGCAGACAAGGTCACCGACTTTTCGTTGTGATAGAAGTCGCCTGCGCTCATCGTGGCCACGTGTGTCTTCGAGTCGCTCTGCCACTCTCCCATGGAGTGCGGGTTCTGACGGGCATACTCTTTGACCGCCTTCGGGGCGCGCCGATCGGAATTGCCCTCACGCAAAACCGGATTGACCGCGCTGCCTTTGACCTTGCCGTAACGCTCCGCGATCGCGCGCTCCTCGTCGGTCTGCGGGTCTTCGGGATACTCAGGCACCGCAAAGCCCTTGGCTCGTAGCTCGGCGACGGCAGCCTTCATCTGCGGAACCGATGCGCTGATGTTCGGAAGCTTGATGATGTTGGCTTCCGGCGTCTTGGCGAGGCGACCGAGCTCGGCGAGCGCATCCTCCACCCGCTGTCCTTCCTCGAGCGCTTCGGGAAAGGCCGCCAGGATTCGGCCGGCCAAGGAGATGTCCGGCAGCTCCACCGTCACGCCCGCAGGCGCTGTGAACGCCCGGAGGATCGGCAGGAACGAGTAGGTCGCCAAGAGCGGCGCTTCATCGGTCTTCGTATAGTGAATGGTCGGCTTCTGGGTCATCGTGCAGCGTTCTAGCGCAAAATCCGCCGGGACACGCAAGCCCCCCGTGAACCACGTAATTACGGCGTCTTACGAGGCACACCGCAACAAGCCAGTCTCAGAACGACGAGACGCGCTCTACCAACCAGACCACCGCCACCAGGTCGAACGCCGATAGGAGCAAGAACAACCCGAGCCATGGGTACCCGTTCGGGACGATCCGAAGCATCCCTTGAATGAGACCTCGGCTGTGTCCGTTGAGCACGGGGAAGGCCTGATCGTAATTCGCATGATGAATCTGATGGATCTCAGGCGGAAGCAGAACCCGATGCTGCTGAAGCCACGCGACCACCCTGGGCCGGCGACGAGGCGCCGTATGGGTCAGCCGATGAGAAAGCTGGTTCAAGTATCCCCACGAGTATCCTACGGCAGCAACCATGATCGTCGTGGGGCTGAACCCGCAGATGCCGAACAGAAAGATCGACTTCAACAACAGCAGCACGTTCAGATCGCCCCAGACGTCGAGAAGCCGCCGAGTCGAGATGTCGTACGCGAACGTGTGATGCCACTGAAACTCCACGCACGGCACCCCGATCAACGGCAACCGAATGAAGCGCGGGTTGTCGAGAACCACGTGCAGCACGCCGCTATAAAAATCGATGTAGAAGTACATCCCGACGAACGTCACGAGAAGCGCAGCGAGGCTCGGCGCCTGGACCATGCCGTATACGCAAACCGCGAGCACGATCAGGACGAAGGGCTTGAAGCGCCGCTGGTAGACGGCGTGGTTGGTTTCGGCCACCCAGGCCATCTCTTCCGGCATCGTCTCGCCGGCTCGTTCGGCCTGCGCGATGCGTTTTCGCACCAAGGTGTTGAGCCAGTCGTTCATGTCGGAGTACGAATCCTTGCGAGTGTCGTACTCCGCCGGGGTAGCGGCGCTTTCCATTTGCGTGTCCTCGGATCTCGAGAGGGCGCGGAACCAGCTCGAACGGTGGGGCCAAGGGCCCTAGGCGCAATCGACTAGGACGGCGCGCCACCGAAAACCGCGCGGGACACGTGAGCGCGAGTATTCATCGCCCGGGCGATCTTCGCAAAAGCCGGACGCAGGGCGGGGAAATAGCACGGACGTTCTAGCGATAATCCTTAAAGCTGAAAAACATTGTAATCAAGTGTCTGCATGCATGGACTTATACACCCTTAAGGCGCAATACCAGTCCTATGGGGGCACAGAGGATGAGGGGGATTTCACTCGGCCTTTCGGTCTTGCTTCTGGTCGCTTGCGAGGGGGTCATCGGGGACGGAGCCGGGAGCGGGCCGCGCCGTGCCGAGGACGAAAGGCCCACGGGCAGCGCAACGTTGGGCTTCGCAAGCCAGGCGTCTCTACTGAGGCTCACCAAAGCGCAACACCGACGCACCCTCGAAGACCTGCTCGAGCATTTCCTGGGCGCCGAGGTAGAGGTTGTCGCGGATGCGGTCGATCCGGTGTACGGCATCATACCGGACGATCCTGCACAGCTCGACGTGGGAGAGCTCGTCGGATCGACGTTCAGCCGAATGTCGCAGAACGTCGGAGAGCTCCACGTGCGCGGCTACTACGACGTGGCCACCACGGCGGCGGACGCCATCGTGCAGGATGACGTTCGCCGAAGCATGCTCTTCGGAAGCTGCATCGACGAGACACGCGCAGATCATTCCGAATGTGTCGGCGCGTTCATCGACGAGTTCGGCCTTTGGGCCATGCGCCGCCCTTTGACGCCCGACGAGCGCACCTTCTTCTTGGATGCCGTCTTTGCCGATGACGGAAGGGATTACCAGGCAACACCGGCGGCTCTTCGCGATCTGCTCGTCGCATTCTTGGTGTCGCCAAACTTCCTCTACTTCGTGGAGGATCGAGGACAGCAGCTCGACGATGGCCTCTATGAGCTCGATCCCTACGAGCTTGCCTCGCGGCTCTCCTATCACTTCTGGAGCTCCATGCCGGACGAAGAGCTGCTCGAGGCCGCGGCTGACGGGTCTTTGTCGACGGAGGACGGTTACGCGGCGCAAGTGGAGCGCGTCTACGCAGATGACCGAACCCGATCGACGTTCGAAGCCTTTTTCTACGAGTGGCTCTCACTCTACCGGACCGGCGACCCCTTCGGCGGGGTTGGCTCCGGGGACCCTCAGAAGATGGCGTTCATCGAGGGGTACGACGTGTCGCCGACGCTTCGAGAAAACATGATCGAAGAGGTGCTCGACATGACCGAGCACTACCGCCAGCACGGCACGTTCGAAGATCTGTTCACCAGCCCCGTCTCGTTCGCACGCACCGCAGACCTCGCCGAAATCTACGAGGTCGCGCCGTGGGATGGCTCCGAGCCACTCATCGAGTTTCCGACACCAGAGCGAGTCGGTCTTCTCGGACGCGCGGCGCTCTTGTCGGCCGCGACCGTCTACAGTCATCCGATCCTTCGTGGCGTTCGAATCCGCGAGGACTTCCTTTGTGACGATCTGGGCAGTCCCCCGGCGGCCGTCAACGGCGCGCCGAGCGAGGCGACCAGCCGCATGACCACCCGCGAGAGGATCGAGGCGCTCACCAGCCCGGCGACATGCAGCGGCTGCCATCAGTTCATCAACGGCCTCGGCTTCCCGCTCGAGGTGTTCGATGCGCTCGGCCGCCATCGAAGTGAAGAGATGATCATCGACGTGGAGGGCAGCGTGTCGATGCTGCCCGTAGACGTTGCGGCGACGCCCTTCATCGAAGGTCCCTCCGACGAACGCATGGTGACCGGTCCTGAGGAGCTCGTCGCGGAGCTCCTTGCAACCGGCAAGCTCCAGACCTGCTTCGCGCGCCACTACGTGCGCTTTGCCCTCGGACTGGCCGCCGACCCATCACAGGGAGGTGATCCGGCCACCGTGGAGGTCATCGCCGACACGCTGGCCAGCGGCGCATCACTGGCCGAGGTATTCAAGCGAATCGCATTCTTGCCGGCGTTCAAGCAGCGTCTGAGAGGAGACCAGTCCTAATGCCCGTTCGACAGTTGGGCCGCCGTCATTTCCTGTGGGGAACCGGAGGCGCCGTGCTTTCGATTCCGTTCCTTCAATCCCTGGTCCCGAAGACCGCGCGTGCGCAGGCGCCGGACCCGAGGTTCTTCGTCGCCTTTCTGACGATGCATGGCGGTGTTTGGCCAGAGAACATGTATCCGGCGGATCACACGCTTACGAATTCGTATTCGCTCTACAGCGATCACGTGATTCGATGGGGAAGGCTGGCCGCAGGCTCGTCGACGGGACAGGTCGCGCTTTCGAGAGTGCTCACGGGGAGCTCCGGCTCGATGCCACAGAGCCTCGTCGATCAGATGATGGTCATTCGAGGCCTCGACGTTGCGACGCACCTCGGACATAGCTCGGGGCAGCTAGGCAACTACGAACGCGCCAATCACCGCGACAACCCCTCGCTATACGTTCCGACGATCGACCAGGTGCTTGCGAGCTGGCCGGGTTTCTATGGATCGGGCGATCCCTATCTCTTGAAGTCGATGCACGTCGGCAACGGCCTCTCGTGGGTCGAGCGATCGAGCGGTGTCCAAGCCATGGAGCCGGCCACGAGCCCGGACGTTCTGTTCCGAATGCTGCTTTCGACCGTGGCTCCGTATCAACCGCCGGTGTCGCAGCCGACACCGACCGAGCCCACGCCGACCCCAACGCCCACACCAACACCCACGCCGACGCCTTCGGAGCCGGCGCCCTTGCCGACCGAGCCTGCGCCCACGCAACCCGCGCCAACGCCCACGCCGACACCGACTCCTACGCCGTCGATGCCGGCGCCGGGCGAGAGCCGTACCAACGTGCTCAATCGGGTGGTGGAGCACTACAACCGACTGGTGAATGGAGCCTTTGGTGACGCGCGCCGCTTGAGCGCCAACGACAAGGCGCGGCTCAACGACCACATGGACATGGTGGCCGACCTCGCCCGGCGCTTCGATGCGGCTTCGCCCGCAGGTGTCGCCACCAAAGCTTCCGGGGTGGGCGCGGCTTGTGACCCGCAATCAGGCAACTCGGGCAACACCGATACGTCCGGAGACATGTACTCGCCGCGCTACGACGACCTAAAGACCTGGCACCAGGATTTCAACGCGGTGTTTGCAGCCGCCATTTCGTGCGGGGCGAGCCGCATCGGGACCGTGCGCATCGCCAACCCCTTCCATCAGAGCCCCAGCTTCACGGTCGATTGGGAGCAGTGGCACGAACCGATCGCGCACCGCGCATCCTACACGGCGGAGCGTTGGGCACGGGAAGGCAACCTCCCCGAGCATCCGCAGGACACGCTCGTCACGGCCAAGAACAACTTCTACCGTGAGGTCTACCTGGACCTCGTCGGTCGACTGCACGACATCGACGCCGGAGACGGAACCTCGGTTCTCGACAAGGGGTTGGTCATGTGGGTGCAAGAGTCGGGGCCGTACACACACCACGCGGATTCCATTCCGGTGGTGACCGCGGGCAGCGCCAACGGTTACTTCAACACCGGCCACTTCTTCGATCTTCGCAAACGCGACAATCCGACCTTTCCGGACTGGAGCGACGGAAACACGATCCTGCATGACAAGCGGCGCGCGGGAATCCTCTACAACCAGTGGCTCTCGAACATCCTTCAGTCGATGGGCATGAGCCCGAACGAGTTCTATCGAAACCACCCTGAGGGATGGGCCGGTTACGGATGCGCCGAAACGGAGCTCAACGCGCAGTATCCCCAGCGGCTCTTCAACGACGCCAACAAGAAGATCGCCAAAGTGACGTCGGGGACCTGATCCCGTCCGCCCTCCCGTCTCGTAGCGTCAGCACCTGACTTCGAACGTCGCTAGATCGATCGTGCAGCTGGCCGGGATACCGCCGAATGTCCCTTCGAGTCCTGCTGGCTCGGTCGAGTAGTCGAGCTCGAAGTTGAACGGAATCGCCGCCGCGCTGCCGAGCTTGTAGCCGCCAGTAAAGCTAGCTGTGTCGCCTTCGCCGAAGATGATCGATCCGTTCTCAATCGCAAAGCCGCTACCCTGGGCCGTGAATCCAATCACGACCGCGAAAGGCTCTGAGTCCGGTATCGCGAGATTGAGCTGCAACTGAAAGGTCGTGAGCTCGAATCGGCAATAGTTGGCCCAACCTTCGTACCAGGGATTGAAGTCCACGATCGTGACCCGGACGGTGTCTTCATCGAGGCCGAGGACGGACAATTTCCCCGCTCCGACCGTGGTCGGGCCGTCGACGGTCATCTCCCAGGGAACGAGGACTACCTCCATCCCGCCGATACCATTGTCGAGATCTGCAGGGTTGAGCCCCGAGCTCTCCACGAAGTCCGTGGTGATGAGTGTGTCTCCTGGGTCGCTCACTCCAGGGACATCATCGGCGTTCCAGGTGAACCTTGAATACACCTCCGGGACGTCTTTCAGCTCCACCAAGCTGGAGATGTCTAGATCTGGCGAAGTTCGTTGACCGATAGGCGTATCCATGTACCGAAGCAGTGGATCCATCGGCTCTACGAAGCCGCGAAATACGATCTGATACGCTGACGTGACACATTGCGGGACGACCACAGAAATGCCCCCGCCGTTCGTGCCGCCGCTTCCACCCGTGCCACCCGTGCCACCCGTGCCACCCGTGCCGCCATCGCCGCCGTTGGAGTCACCGCAGCCCAGCGTTAGCGAAATGGCCGCGCAGATTGCAAAGACCGCGGCACACCTCGATGAAGTTCCAAGAAACATGATTGCCTCCCTTCGAATCCACGTGTCGGTAGCGAAGAGAGCAAACTGCGTGCCAGCCTTTCCACTGACTTTCTCACGATCGGGGACAAGCAGCCGTGCAGCGATTGCGCACCTGACCTGGCTCGACGCAATCGTTGCGTTGATGTCGCTGCGATCCTTCTGGCAGGAAAGCTATGAATTCAGTCTGTATGAGCGCTAGAGAGTGTCCCCGGTGAGCGTAGGCCCCAGAGCAAAAGCGGGGCGACGATGATCATGGCGACGGACAAGGAGATGAGACCGAACGCGATGAGCGTTTCCTGTGCCGAAGTGCCTGTATGACCTCGGGCCGCTAGCGGCATCATCGGCTCCCCGGCCCCCCAAACCGCAGCGAGCAAGGTCGTAATCCAGTTCGCGAACGTTCCGTATGCCAGAAGCCAAAAGGCGATGCGTTGCGCGCGCATCCCGAGGCGCAGCCGATGCCAAATCGCTCCGACCACCAACACGAAGATCCCGTTCATCACGGCCTCGAGATGACTCGCGAGCCCCATCCGAGGGTTCTCCACCGCGGGCACGGCTAGTCCGGTGAGCAGCCCGAGCAAAAAGAGCACCACGCCGAGCTGCAGCAGTCGTCTGCCAATCTTACCCTGAGCGCTCTCTTCCGACATGAGCGTAGGCTACCGGCGCGCATCGTCTGACACCAGAGGCAATGCGGTCTCACAGGCTCTGACGACCACCTGGAGCTCGCAATCCGGCACCATGCCGTAGTCCTTGGTGAACGACGACCCATCGCAGAGCGAAGCGGTGTCCGTTCGAAGCATGGCGCCGACCATCGTCCCATCGGCGTCGAAGTACTCGAAGTGCTGGTCGAGCGTGTCCCAGGTCACGATCCAACGAAGCTCGTCGCAAGCGCCAGCGGCAGGCAGAGTGCCGAGCGTCCCACCGCCGCTGCAGATCTCGAAGCCCTCGAAGGCGCCCACGAACGCCTCGTCGTACGTGTCGCAGGGAGAACAGTATTCTTCGAGAGGCCCGCGACACACCTCCCCACCGGCTCCGCCCATGCCGCCAGCGCCCGAAACACCGCCTTGGCCCCCGGTCCCGCTGGAGCCCCCGCCGCCATCATCAAGTCCGTCGGAGTCGCAACCGCCCCAGGGCAGCAACAAGATGAGCGCCAGAGTGCAGCGTCGAAGCGCTTCGCGCATTTGCTTCTCCCTCGTTCGGGGTGAGGCTTCGACCCTACACGCACGTCGTCCTCGTT
>DATIUW010000244.1:0-6668 GCA_035466435.1 Polyangiales bacterium
CAGGTCCGTCATGAAACCCTCCGAGCACGGCTATCGAATCCGGGTCGGGCCGCACCCATCTCTCAATTTCCCTTTCGTGCTGCTCGCGCGGGCGCTCAGTCACTTCGATCGCGTACGGGCATGGGCGCACGCAAAGCAAGACCTGCCGCCACCGATCGCCACGGGGCCGAAGGTCCTCGACCAGGTCGACGTGGACACACGAAAACGACTCACCAAGACGTTTGCGTCCATACGAAAGAAGTTCCGGGACGTTCCTCGAGAAGCGCGAAGCGAACTCCGGGCAACCGTGCACGGAATCGTCGTCGAACATGCGGGGAGCCTTGACTGAGGTTCGACGGTTCCTCCTCGGCGGGCTCCTCGCCTTGGTCGCGGTGAGCGCGTTTGGAGGCGGCTTGTTCGGTATCCTCGGAGCCGAGGGGGTTCCGAGGGAGTGGCTGCGCGGGACGCCCTTCGACAGCTACTTCGTCCCGAGCTTGATCCTTCTGGTCGTCGTCTCCGGTGGCTCGCTCGTCGCGGCGGTGGTCGTGTTTCGGCGGCACCGCTTGGCGCGCCCTGCCGGATGGATCGCAGGCGGAATCTTGCTGGTCTGGATCGCAGCTCAGCTCGCGATCATTGGCTACGTCTCTTGGCTCCAGCCCGCGTACTTCGTCATCGCAACGCTCATCATCGCGCTCGCTACGGCGCTTCGCCGATGGGCTTGAGCACCAGACCTAGAAGCAGCCGTCTGGCGAAACATACACCGTGTAACTCTCGCCCATTTCGTCCAAGCAGACGCACGCATTGGGCTCACTCGCTGCCGTACATGAGACGGCAGGGTTGCTGCCGTCCGGACCGAGGCTGGTGCCTACGCAATCGTCACAAGCGTCCGGGTTGCCGCTGTCTCCATTGCTCGCATCGACCCCCCATCGGTCGTCTCGGAGTCATTGGCTTCGCAGCCTAGAATCGTCAACATGGCCACCATACAGCACGAGAGTAGGATGCATCTCAACATGGGCCTCCTTTGCGTCGTAGGAGACAGGCCCGAGGGCCGTTTGGCCAAGGGGGTTCGCTCCGGGGTCGTGTCGTCACGATGGCGGCATACGTAATTGTTTACGGATCGAGCCGCGGCGGCCCGCGTTTCAGCCAAAGAGACGATGGGTCGAGCACCCGGCTTGCGCTTGGTCGGAGCCGCCCACACGCTCCGCGCGGTGACTGAAAAAGAGCAGCAGGGTGAGACTCTGTTCTTGAGCTTGAATGGTCGTGGCCGGATCCGCGTGGTGGAGCACAAGGGTCCCGAGGGAGCCCCGACGCTGATGTTGCTCCACGGCCTGGGCGCCACCGGGCCGCTGAACTGGTTCTCCGCTTTTTCCGATCTCTCCAAGCGCTACCGCGTCGTGGCGGTCGATCATCGTGGGCATGGCCAAGGGATCCGCACGCGTCGTTTTCGGTTGCAGGATTGTGCCGATGACGCGGTCGCGGTGGCCGATGCGTTGGGAATCCACCGGTTCATTGCCGTCGGATATTCCATGGGCGGGCCCATCGCGAAGCTCTGTTGGAGCCAGCACCCGGAGCGCGTGCTCGGGCTGGTGCTTTGCGCGACGGCCAAGCATTTCACGCCGCAATACCCGGTGCTCATGCGAGCGGTCTTGCCAGGCGCCGTCATCGGTGCCCGCATGGCGCCGAAGCTCGTGCTCGAACAGATCATCGAAGGCATGGTCCGGGACATTCCGTCACCGAAGGTCAGGGACTACGTGCGCCAGGAGATGTCAGGCTCCGACCCCGCCGTGCTCGCGCAAGCAACCCGCGCCATCCTCCGGTTCTCATCGCGTGACTGGGTTTCGACGATCGCGGTCCCGACGGCGGTCGTCGTCATGACGCGTGACAAGATCGTACCGACTCGCCGTCAATACGCGTTGGCGGCTGCAGTTCCAGGCGCCAAGCAATTCGAAGTCGACGGCGATCATTACGCTTGCGCTCGGAAGGAAACCAACTTCGTGCCGGCATTGGTCGCTGCCTGCGACCACGTCAGTGCCTCCGCGTTCGGCGTTCTGCAGAGCGGACCAACCAACCGCGCCGTCCGATGAGCCCATCGGATTTGTGATTTCCCTCACATTTGGGGGGGCGTTGCTTCGATCTTTCGCCATTCATGTTATCGTCGGCGGCCCAGGAGAGTATCCGATGGTCCGTTCCCCCCGAAGGCGCCGGCTCGCCGGCTTATTCTGTAGCGCTCTTCTTTTCGCTGGTTGCGGCAGTGGAGAGACGAGTACAGCGGGCGGCCTCTCGCTCCAGCTCGAGCTCGCCGATGGCACCCAAATCGACGAGGTGAGCTACTCGATCACGGGCAATGACATGGAACCGATGACGGGCAGCATCGACACGAGCGCCCCGGGTTCGACGGCTTCGGTCGAGGTGTACGGCCTTCCCCCAGGTCGGGGCTATCAAATCATGATGACCGCGCTATCGGCCGACGGCGAAACGTCGTGCTCCGGCTCCGCCGGGTTCGACGTCGAGGTGGGAGTGGTGACGGACGTGATGGTGATGCTGCGCTGTAAGCCATCGCAACGGCTCGGCGGCGTGCGCGTCAACGGCAAGCTCAATCTCTGCGCGGAGCTGATCAAGGCCGTCGTCTCTCCGCTACAGACCTCCGTCGGGAGCTCGATCGAGTTGTCCGCGCAGGCTACCGACCTCGACGGCGATGAAACGGACTTTGCCTGGAGCGGAAGCGGCGGCTCGTTTGCAGACGCTGGCGCGGCGGCGACGACGTACGCGTGCGAAGAAGCAGGCACGCATGCGATCACCATCTCCGTGTCGGACGACGGCTTCGTACACTGCGACTCCAACTGGACCGTCGATGTCGTCTGTGTCGACGGCGCCGGAACCGGCGGCTCAGGCGGCAGCGCGGGTGCAGGCGGTGAGGCTGGCGCAGGGGGCGACGGCGGCTCAGCAGGAGCCGGTGGTGCAGCAGGCTCAGGCGGCGAGGGTGGTGCAGGAGGTAGCGCACTCTTTCCACCGGGCGCCGTGCTTCTCAATTTTTCGATCGATGACACGGCCAATAGGACCTACGACGCGAGCGACGGCTTGGCCTGGAAAGGCTCGTTCAATTTCGACGCTGCGACCCGCGAGCTCACGTACGACCCCGCATGGAGGGGTCCGTACGCGGTGTTATTCGACGACGGCCCTTGGCCCGAAGGCGGCCACGAGCCGCGTGGCGCGATGGCGGGTGATGGGATTTGGGGCATCACGGCCTGGACCGAGCGCCCGGCCGCCTCGATCACGCTCGAGTATGGCGCGATTCGAGGCTCGGTCGATGGATCGGACGGGGAATGGATCTGGATCGGCAACAACGGCACGGTCGACATCGAGCCCGACAGCGAAGAGGTCACGGCGCCAGGGCTCACCATCCCTGCCTTCGGCACCATCGACATCCGCTGGGAGCTCGACCTTCCCAGCATCGACTCGAGCTTCGGAAATTGGACCACCTTGTCGACGGTCGCGATCAGGACCAGTGTCGGCGGCTTTCGAGAGATCGCGATGGTTGACGACGGCACCGCGGGTGATCAAACCGCTGGAGACGACGTCTACACGATGCTTCTCTCCGAAAACCTCGGAAAGCACGAGGGCCTTCGCAAGCTCGGTGAGGTGATCGACTTCATGTTCGTGCTCGATGGGATCGAGTATCGAGTCGGAGGGGTGGCGTCAGACGCTGGCGTCACGGTGTCGTCGGATGCGGCCGACCCAGAAGCCGTCACGCTGAACCCAAGCGGCCTGCTGCAAATCACGGTCGGTCCGGAGTAGCGCTCGGCGCCTGAATCCCCCGGTTTTCGCCCCCTTCGAGAATACCCGCCGGGCTGCGACGAGCCGCGCAGACAGACGTCTCTCTATCCGATTGGTATGCGGGTTCGACAACCTCGCGGAAATGGGCCACGCCGACGGCGCTGAAAGTCGAGTCGTGTCACTTCGAACCAAAGCCTTGCTCGCCATTGCTGCGCTGGCCTTCTCCGGGCTCGTGCAGGGGCTCGTCTTCCCTCCGCTCAACTACTATTGGCTGCAGCCGTGGGCCTTGGCTCCGGGCCTTTACGTCCTCAGCCGACTCCGTGGCGGCCGCGCATTCCTTGCTGGTTGGTTCATGGGGGCGCTGGCCAACTTGGCGCTCTTCTACTGGATCGCCGAAACCGTCACACGTTTTGCCGGCGTTTCGTTTCCGCTCGGCGTCATCGCGCTCCTGCTTTTCGCGGCATTCGCCGGGCTCTACCTCGGGGTCTTCGGTCTGGGTCTCGGCTGCCTCCGCTCGGTCAGCGGACCAGCATGGCCCTTTGCGGCTGCGGCGTGGTTCGTCACCTGCGAGTTTCTCAACCCGCAGTTGTTTCCATACTACCAGGGGGCAGCCTTCTACCGCGTGCCGGAATTCTTCCTGGTAAGCACCGTGACCGGCATTCCAGGGGTCACCTTTCAAATCGTTCTTTGGAACTTGCTGGTGGTCGCAGCAGCCGAGCGACTGCAGGGGATCGGCATTCTGGGTCGTCGTGCCTGGCTCGTCTCTGGCCTGACCGTCGCGCTCTTGTTTGCCTCGAGCCTCGGGATTTCCATGTGGCAAGAGCGGCGCATCACGGCGGCAGAGGCACAGGCCCCGACAATCCACATGGCCATCGTGCAGCCGAGCCTCGACATCTATGCGCGGCGAACGCTTGGTCCCGTCGGGTTGGCACGACGGCATGCGGATCAGAGCCGCCGGGCCCTCGAGCAAGATGCGGGAATCGACGTCTTCCTCTGGCCCGAAACCGCATTGCGAAGCGCGCCAAGCGACCCAGCCAACGGCGCGGTGTTTGATTTCATTCGTGAGAGCGGGCGCGAGGTATGGACCGGCGCCCGGACTTTGGAGGAAGTCGAGGGCAAAGAGAAGTATTTCAACGCCGCTTACCTCTTGCACCGCGATGGCACCGTGGGGGTCCGGTACGACAAAGTCCGACCGGTCTTGTTCGGCGAGTACGTTCCGTTCGAGGATGAGCTGCCGATCCTTCAGCGCCTGCCGGGAGTCGGAAACTTTGCTTCCGGAGACGACCTCGTGCTTCTCGATTCGGAGACGCCCGCGAAAGCCTCGTTCTTGATCTGCTACGAGGCGATTCTGCGCGAGTTCGTGCGAAGCCATTTGCCGGATGAGACGAACCTCATTGCCAACATCACCAATGACTCGTGGTTTGGAGACACGAGCTGCGCCTCGCAGCACTTGATGCTGGCCGCCGCTCGGTCCGCTGAGCTGGGCATCCCGATGGTGCGGGCTGCGACCACGGGGATCTCGGCATTCGTCGATGCCCGAGGCGTGATCACCCAGCACTCTCCTCTCTACACACAGGAAACCCTCATCGCGGACGTCCGGCCCGTTCGTGTCCAAACCTTCTACGGCACCATAGGTGACTGGTTCCTCTGGATCACGACGTTCGTTTCGCTCTCGCTCCTCGCACTATGCTTCATTCGGGCCCGATCCTGATTGGAACCGCCGGTCACGTGAGGGTCGATTCGTTCTCGTGACCAGACCATTCCGGCAGCCCGCGGCTTCCAGAGTCGTTCAAGCCGACGTGCCACATCTTTTACGACATACGAATCATGGACATCGATGGGCGCGCAGGCTGCTCGGCCCATCGCCTCTGATGGGGGTGGCGCGTGCATGATTTGGGGGGAATCCCCTCCGTGGCTATGCTGATGGAGGGGGAGGGGACCAATGAAAAAGGGACTACTTTTCGTCGTGGGTGCGCTGGTGCTCACAAGCGGCGCTACGAGCTCGATGTCTCGAGCTGCGGAGCCTTCGATGGTCGATGTCGCCGAGCGACTTTTCAAGAACGCTACGCCGGAGTCGTTCGATCGCAAGTGCACGGGGCGGGGCGCCAAGCTCGAAGTGGATGGCAATCGTCATGCCTGCTCGAAAGGTCTGGACACGACCATCGTCCGGTTCTCCGGAGACCAGGTCGCTGACGTAACCATGCACACCAAGGGAATCCAAAAAGGCGTGCTCGGACAGATCAAGCGCAAGCTCGGCGGCCCGGATTCGGAGAAAACCCTCGGTGCCATGAAGATGCACTTCTGGTTTGCCAAGGACGCGACGGTTGCGCTTGCGTTCCAGAGTAGCGCCAAGAGCCGCTCGACCATGCTCAGCTTCCGTTCGCCATAGGCCTTGGCTAGAGCAGGGCACTGAGAGACTGATGCCCAACTCGATAAGCATGAGTCGTGCCACTTGGCTTGCGCACCATGCACCGCTCGTTCGGCCCCGCACATACGCGCGAGTCACGTAGGCCTTCACTGTTTTTCCAGTGTGCAGTAGGGTGGCTTTGGTGGCGTGCATTGCCTGACGCGCGCCGAAAGGAGAAACGAGAATGACTTACCGTAGAAACTACGAGTGGGGTGGGTGGATTGCTGCGGCGACCTTGGCTTTGCTCATGGGAACCATCACTCCGGCATGCAGTGACGATGACGACGGAGCCGGCGGCACGGGCGGAACGGCCGGAACCGCGGGCACGGGCGGCACTGCGGGCACGGGCGGTAGCGCAGGTGTCCCCGGCACCGGCGGCATGGACGACTTCAGGTTCTTAGACCTGAGCTTTTCCGGCACGAGCTTTCAGGGAGCGCACGACGGCCAGACCATGTACTTCGCCTTGTGGAATGACGCCGACGAGTCGGCCCCGGTGGACACCTGGCAG
>DATIUW010000245.1:0-2948 GCA_035466435.1 Polyangiales bacterium
GACTCGTTTGCTAAAGTATCTGAATTCTAACATCGACCAACGAAAGCGGCTCGGGCTCGACGTCGAGGCCGACACCGCTCACTTGACCAAATGGCTTCAGGCACGGACCGACGTCGGCGTCGGACTCCTCAAAGGCACGAAGGAACAGATCGACGAGCTCGCCAAGCGATCTGGTGCAGAGGCAGACGTCGACGCGCAAAAAGAGCTCCCCACGCTCCGAAAGCAGCGCGACGCATTGGCCGAGAACCTCCGTGCGGCCGCCGATTTGATGGACGAGCACGGCCTCGACACCTCCGAGCTTCGTCAGGGCATCATCAGCGCAACGGGCAAGCTCTCGCAAGACATTCTCAACAAGGACGTCGCCGCGGGCTTGGTGGAATCAGCCGCGGCAGATGCTGCCGATTGGTTTCTAACCAACGGAGCCGAGATCGTCTTTCAACTGCTCACGTTCCTGCTGATCCTCTTCGCATTCTGGGTGCTCTCGCGCATCGCGAGGGGCACGGTCCGCCGCGTGATCGAGCGGTCGAAGCTGCATATGTCGAGCCTTGCACGGGACTTCTTCATCAAGATGACCAGTCGTACGGTGATGTTGCTGGGGCTCCTCATCGCGATCGCACAACTCGGCGTCGAAGTTGGCCCGCTCCTTGCCGGCCTCGGCATTGTGGGCTTCATCGTCGGCTTTGCGCTTCAAGACACCTTGTCGAACTTCGCATCGGGCATGATGATTCTCGTGTACCGGCCGTTCGACGTGGGCGACGCAGTCGAGGCCGGCGGGGTCGTCGGCGCGGTCCATCAGATGAATCTCGTCTCGACGATGATTCTGACCTTCGACAATCAGCTCCTGGTCGTACCCAACAAACTGGTTTGGGGCGGCATCATTCGCAACATCACCCACCAGGACAAGCGTCGCGTCGACATGACGTTTGGCATCGGCTACTCGGACGACATCCCAAAGGCAGAAGAGGTTCTCACGGCGATCGTGACGAGCCACGAGAAGGTACTGAAGGACCCCGAGCCGGTCGTTCGCCTGCACACCCTGGGCGATTCGTCGATGGACTTCATCGTTCGACCATGGTCGAAGACCAAGGACTACTGGGACGTTTATTGGGACGTCACGCGCGAAGTGAAGCGTCGCTTCGACGAGGAAGGAATCTCGATTCCCTTCCCCCAGCGCGACGTGCACATCCATCGGCACGGAGGAAGCGGCGATGGAGCGGGCGCCTCTGCGGCGCCACACTCGGAAACCACGACACCCGCACAGACCCCGATTGCGGGTGAGGCATAGCTGTCTAGCCTTCGTCGTTGGCCTTGCACCATGACCGGTTGATGGACTCTGATTCTTTTCGTTTGGGCGCTCTCGTCGTTACTGCCCTTCTAGTGTCCTTCATGGGCACGGCCGCTGTTCGTGCTCAGGCCGACCAGCAAGTCCAACCCCAAGCCGAGCAAGTCCCGGCCGAAATCGCGCGGGCCGCCGAGCTAGTAGAGAAGTCGGACGAGGTGGGCTTTCCAACCGGACACTGGATCGAGTTTGGCGATACGAAGGACTGGATTCGCTTCACGTCCGGCGAGTGGCTTCAAGGCGACCTCAACTGGATGCGCGACGGGGATTTCGAGTTCGACAGCGACAAGATGGACATCGTCAAGAAGGCCTGGAGTGACGTGGAGGAGCTTCATTCGCCCCGGATCATGACCTACGTCTTCAAGCACAAAATCGACGCGATGGGCAGAGCGATGATCACGAAAGACGAGGTCATCGTCGAGACCGAAGAAGGAGTGAAGACGTTCCCTCGAAGCGAGCTCCTCTCGATTCTCGAGGGAGGATCGCGTGAGCGTGACTGGTGGATGTTCAAGATTGGTGCGGGGTTTACGGGCGCGCTCGGCAACTCGAACCAGGGCTCGGTCACGGCCAGTTTTACTCTCGCACGCCAGGACGAGCGCACATCGACAGCCCTCCGCTACGACGGGACGTTCGGTTTTGCGAACGGAGAACAGAACGTCAACCGGCACCTAGGCCAAGTCGGTGTGGGGCTTTTCGTCTCGGACCGGTTCTACGTGGTTCCTGCGGCTGCGGATCTCTTTCATGACCGGTTCGCGAACATCAAGTTCCGCGCCACACCTGCCACCCTTGGTGGCATTCACGTCTTCGACGAAGATAGAGTCGAGTGGGACTTCGAGTTCGGCCTCGGATACCAGTTCCTACGCGTGATCAGCACCCTGCCAAACACCGCCAACCCCCAAAGCGACGGGTTCGTCCCCGTGCGTTCCTACTGGGAATTCGACATCACCGACGACATCGAGCTCGATATCGAGTGGCAGTCGAACATCGTGTACACGACAATCGGCAACACCAACCACGTCGGCAAGGCCATTTTCAGCATCGAGGTGACCGACATCTTCTCTTTCGACACGGAGTTCGACTTCTTCCGCACCGAGAGGCCGATACCCCGGGCCGACGGCACCGTCCCTCAGAGCAACGACTATCAGCTCATCGTGGGCTTCTCCATCCGGGCGGGTTGAGCCACGTCGAAAACCCGAGCTCGTGAACCCCCTCCACCCCCTCCCCGAGCCGGTCCAGCGCTTGCCCGATCCGCAGCCGAAGCCGGCCCGCGCCGCGCCCGAGACGGTACAGCTCTTCATCGAGAAGGGCGACCTCGCCCAGGGAAGGCGCTGGGAGCTCGGAGCTGGATCTCTTCATGATCCCAATTATTTATAGTTGGGATGCTGAACATTTATAAAGCGAAACACAAAGAGGAAGTCGCTCCGATCAAGCACGACTCTGGTGCCGATTCGGAGACTGCTAAGCTGCGCCGCCGGAAAGAGGTTGTTGTGCGGAGTACGAGCCTGCAAAAGTGGCTTTTGGCTTCTCTGTCGATGGCGGCGCTCGTCTTCGCCCCAGCCGCAGCGACCGCGCAGGGCTCCCCAAATCCTCCCTCGTGTGAAACGAAGAT
>DATIUW010000246.1:0-1616 GCA_035466435.1 Polyangiales bacterium
ACGATGCGGAACCGCTCCTCAGGTCTGTAGTGCTTGCGCTGGAGGGCGGGGAACCGCGCGAGCTTGGCGCGAACGATCTCGTTGATGGCCCGCTGCTTCTCGAGCTCCGTTCGCACCGCCATGTACTCCGCAAACCCGGCGCGGACCGGGTCCCCCTGCCGCCACCACTTCGAGAGCACATGGGCCAGGCCGAGCGCGAGGTGCCTGGAGCACACCAGGAAGAGCCGCACGGCCTGCGGCGTGAAGCAGCGTGTGCCGGCGGCCGCTGCGAGATCGGGGTCGAGAAACCCGATGGGCGGGTCCGATGAGATTGACCGGCCTCGAGTAATGACTGGCATGGGCAATCGTATCTGTTTTCGGACACTGTCTGTTCAGTACTGCCTCTTCGTCGCTTTCACCATCAGCAATTCATCGTCCATTGACTTATTCCGCCAATGGCTTATATTTTGATCATGGAGTTCGAGTGGGATCCTGAAAAGAACCGGGCGAACACGAGAAGACACGGCATCTCATTCGACGAGGCGACGACGTTGTTCACGAGCGGCGTCGACTTTCTTGAAATCTACGACCTGGAGCACAGCCAGGACGAAGACCGATTTATTGCGGTCGGTCCGATTCGCCGTGGCGTGGTCCTGGTCGTCTACACAGAACGGGACGAGGGTGTCGTGCGGATCATCAGCGCCAGGCCTGCCACGACGGCGGAGACCCGTTTCTGGAAAAGGTCGATGGGAGACAGAGGATGACGGAACAGATCCGAGAGTTGACGGAAGAGGATTTCGATCGGGCGATTCCGCGCAAACTGCGGGAGCGCATCATTCGCGGCGAGCTTCGCGGAGGTGACGATGTCGTGGCGCTGCGGCGTTTCCTGGGGATGACGCAACAGTCGTTCGCGGAATCACTCGGCATCAGCGTCCATACGCTGCGGAATTGGGAGCAGGGGAGGCGGCATCCGGAAGGTCCGGCCCTCGCTTTGCTCAGGATCGCCGCGCGACATCCGCGCGTGCTCAGGGAAAACCTCGCGGCGACCGCCTAGAATCGGTGGCAGGTGTCGACGTGCCATGCACCGAGGAATTGTTCAACGGACATTCGGTGAAAAGCACAACCGTCTTCATCGATGAGGAGAATCCGTTACGTGGCGCAGGATAGGAAGATGAAGAAAAGGGAAAACGAATTCCCGGCGGGCTGGGACGAGGCGCGCGTTCGCCGCGTGATCGACGACTACGAGACGCAGTCCGACGGCGAGGCGCTTGCGGAAAACGAGGCAATCTTCTCCGGCCTGCACGACACTCTCATGGAGGTCCCCGCCGAGCTCGTGCCGGCGATCCGACAGCTCATCGCCAAGTACGTACGAGCAGGAAGAAAAGACGGCCGCCCGATAGCTCGAAGGACGCCCGACCGACTTACGCAAAAAGGTGCCCAGCACCGCTTTGCGGATTTGTGAGGGCGGCCAGAATTCTGCAAGTGCGTGCCAGGCACCTTTATGCGGCAGGGCGGCTCGCCGCTGAGCTCCTACGTGGTGGAGTCCGACGACATCGGCAACGTGACTTCCGACGGCCTGACCACCTTCGACTACGACGAGCAGAACCATCTCGGATCGCGCGCGCTCAAGGGGGTCA
>DATIUW010000247.1:0-2959 GCA_035466435.1 Polyangiales bacterium
TGGGCGCCCCCGAGACCCATTCGGAAGCCGGTAACCACCTCGTCGAATATCAACGGAATGTCGAAGTTGGCGGTGATCTCGCGAACGCCTTGCAGGAAGCCAGGCCGGGGCTCGAAGGTGCGTTGCACGGGCTCCATGATCACTGCGGCGAGCTCGTCTCGATGTCGGGCGATGAGCGCGGCGGTGGCGTCGAGGTCGTTGAAGGGCGCCACCAAGACGAGGTCTTCGATGGCGCGCGGGATGCCGTGGCTGTTGGGGACGGCCTTGGGAAACGACGGCGTCCCCATGGTCCATTGATTGCTCATCAAGGCGTAGTCGTGCATCCCGTGGTACGCGCCTTCGAGCTTCAAGACCTTGTCTCGCTTGCGGTACGCACGCGCGAGCCGGAGCGCGAAGAACGTGGCCTCGCTGCCGCTGCTGTGAAGGCTCACCATCTCCGCGCACGGGACGTGCTCGATGATCTTTTCGCCGAGACGCACCGCGTCTTTGCTCACGATGAGATACGAAGTGCCGTTTTCGGGAACGGTTCGCAACGCCTCGAGCACCGCCGGATGCGCATGACCGAGCACGTGCGGTCCCGAACCGAGCAGGTAGTCGACGTACTCGTTTCCGCTGACGTCCCAGATGCGGCTTCCTTTGGCTCTTCCGACGCAGAAATTGAGGTCCGGGTCGAAGGTCAGGCAGCGGGTGGAGGTCGGGAAGATCCGCTCGGCGTCTCGGATGAGCGCCCGTTCTTCGTCGCTTCGCTCGATCATGCGGCGGCCCGCCTTTTCTTTTCGAGCACCCGGGGGAATCGCTTCAGGTACGCGGCGTAGCGCTCGTGAACTTGCGCTCGCGACTGCCCGAAGTCGTCGCGCTCGTAGTCGTGGGTTCCGAACTGACCCGGCTTGTTCGCTTGCCGCCACGCCGTGAGCGCGCCTCGAGCCCGTTCGCTGAACGGCTGGTCGAAATACGCATAGGCCTTTTCCACCTGGCCGATGGGATCCGCCATGAAGTCGTCGAAATAGATGTCGTAGAACTGGTTTTCGCGACCCTCGCGCAAGCGCATTCCGTTTTCGACGGCCCGTGCCCAGGCCTCTCCTTGCTCGAGCGCGATTCTCGGCCGGTCGGGTTCCTTTTCGAAGAGCGACCGGAAATGCGCGCATAGGCTCACGTACGACGGCAGCACGTCGGCAGGGTCTCGATGCGTCCAAATGACGCATGCGTCGGGATAGGCTTCGAGCAGCGCATCGAGGTTCCGCATGTGAACCGGATACTTGAAGAGCCAGCGCTTGTCCGGCTCATACGATCCGATGAGCTGCATGATGCGCTTGTGGCGAGCGTACGTCTCCCGATGCACCGTGTTCATGTACCAATCGGAATAGGTCGGCACCGTCGAGACGACCTCGAAGCGATCATCACTGAAGCTCTGGCCGAGAATCCGACCCGATTCATCCGGGCCCTCGGCCGTCATGTAGTGGATCGCTTCGAGCATGTTTTTGCCGGCGCGATACATCATGTCGAGCTCGATCCGTGCATGCTGAAAGTCGACGGCCGCCTCCCACGTAGCGCGGGGCGGTCGCGGTTGCGGATGCAGGCCGAGCCAATACTGCAGACATTGCATGTCGGGGTTGGCGCCCATGAGGTAGTGAAGGGCGGTGCTTCCTGTGCGCACCATGCCCGTGATCACGAGCGGGCGCTCGATGGCGATGTGAGCCGAGTCCGGACGCATCTCGAACCATCGCTCGGTTCGCAGCCGTCCGGCGAGCAAGCCCACGGTTTGATAGATCACGGTCATCTTGCCGAGCGCGTGCAAGCGCGCCTCGTGATCATAGGAGTAGAGAAGCCGCCGCAGTCCCTCGAGGTAGCTCGGGTCGCCGAAGTCGTCGTAGCCGTCGACTGCGCGAATCGCGATCTCGTGAAGCTCCTGTTCGCGCGATGCAAAGGATGCACGGCTCAGGGGCCGCCAACGACCGAGCAAGCTCATGTCTCGAAGCCCTCCGGCCAAAGGCGGCGCACCACCGGAAAAAGGACCGTGCGCGCGGTGCTGAGAGCCGCTTCCTTCGGCCCGCCCGGCAGAGCGCCGAGCTGCAAGACGATGGCATCGTCGGCGACGAAGATGCCAGTGACACCGAGGTAGCTCGATGCGAGCGCGAGCGCCGAGCGCAGCCGTGGATCCCGCGCGATCGCCGGAATGCGCATCAGGTCGACCACGATGTCTCGGCCGCGGGCCTCGACGATGAAATCGGGCGACGGCATCATGTTGCCGATCAAGGTTGCGGGATTGTCTGTGTCGATCATGCCCTTTCGAACGGCGTCCGCGAGCGGCCCCGGCGCATCCGGAGGAGTCGACAGCTCGACCTCGCTCAACCGAATCCGAACGGTGCGGCGCGGCCCGTCGACGTGCACGCCATCGACGTCGATGCGGGCCGAAAACGCGATGGGCGCCCCCAGAGCAAGCGCCTCACCCCGGACGCGAAGGCCGGGGCTCACCGCTTCGACCTCCAGCGCGACTTTGTCGGAAAACAACGCGAGGCGGCCGCGGATCAGCGCAAGTGAAACCGACAGACGCCCCCGAAGCGCATCCACCACGAATCGCAAGGCACGCACGGGATCGAGCTGAAATCGAGAAACCATCGGCAGCGAAGGATACACGAAACGTCACGAGACGCTTCTAGATCCCCAGGGGCGCGGAAAAACGCGACACGAGGTTCCACGGAACGCGGCGGCTTGCATAGGTGACCCGGTGCTGGATCGAGGATCGAGGATCGGGGTGCGTGAGCCGGGCACCGTGGTCCGTGGTCCGGGGCCCGATCCTCAAGCCCCGAAGCTCGGAGATCGCTGTCGCTGACACTGACGCCGTCGCTGTCACTGAAGCTGACGCTGGATCGAGGTTCGAGGTTCTAGGATCGGGGATCGGGGTGCCTGAGTCGGGCGCCGTGGTCCGAGGCCCGGGGAGCGCTGACGTCTACGTAGGAGG
>DATIUW010000248.1:0-1589 GCA_035466435.1 Polyangiales bacterium
CATCAGAGAGTGTGAACGTGCTCAGGCTCCGGTGGGGGATCGTAGCAAGATCGTGCGCGGATTCCTGGCGTGCATTCCCGTCGCAGCCCCTAGCAGACCGTTGCGAAAGCACCGTTATGCGGCGTAAGTCCGCGGGGTTCGATCCCAGGAGCGAGATCGGCAATCCGATCGGACAAATTCAAGTTGGGTGACGAGTCTGTAGAGCAAGACACGAAGTAGGGCCAGCAAGGCGAGGCAGGAAGCGCGCATCGACTCGTTCGCGACCTTGGGCTTGCCGAACCCAAGGATCGATCGAAGGATGACGCCGAGGTTTCGCGCGGCACATCGGACGAAGTGGTACTTCGCAATTTCTCGTAGCCCTCGTAGCCAGGATCTCCGTCCGCCTCCCTGGTCGCAGACATGGACGAAGGTGCGCTCGGTCTTCTCCGATCGTTGCTTCTGGAGCTTGCGCCCCTTGTTTCGTCGGACACGACGGCGGTTTGCGTAGACGGCTTGCTTGGCTTCCTCCATGCCGGGTTTCCACCGGCGACCGTGCGGGCGTTCGGCTTCCGGGATGTAGGACCGTTGGGTCTGCTTGCGAAGTTCGACCAGATTCTCCGTACTGTGGTATCCCTTGTCAGCAACCACCTCTTCGATCTTGAAAGACTTCCGGCGGCCGGTTCCTCGAAGGTGTTGGCGACTCCGATCGAGCGTCTCCAGAAGCGTCTTGGAATCGGCCTCGTCACCCGAGTACACTTCCGCGCCCACCAAGAGGTCTGAGTCCAAGTCGACAGCGTGCTCGAACTTGTAGCCCAGACGCGTCCGGCCGTCCTTCATCCGCACGATACGGCTCTCCGCGTCCGCCGGTGACTCCCAGTCCTTGTTCGAGACCTTCTTGTTCTTGCGTTTCCTGTCGAAGCGACGCACTTCCTCGTCGTTCGGCTGCTCGAGTCCGCCTTCTTCCTCGGCGAGCCGCCGCGCGTACTCGGCGTACTTCTCCTTCGTGTCCTTTCGCACGATCGACTTCATCGCGGCGTTGGCTTCGACGTAGGTCGAGTCGACGGCAACCGTCTTGGCGTGTAGCAACTTCTTGTCCGAAGCGATCCCGAGAACCATCTCGAAGACCTCCTCGTGCACCTCGAACGGAAGGCGTTGGCGCATGCGAGTCAGATTCGAGTGATCTGGAACCCGCTCATCGACGGCGAGCCCGAGGAAATCCTTCAGCGAAAGGCTATCAGCGCAGCGCCACGCGATTCCACGCTGGGAGTCGATGTTCTCGAAGTAGCCCACCATCAGCATCCGGAAGTACACGCCGGGCGGCGTGCTCGGTCGACCGTCGTCCTTGAAGTACGGGCGACAGAGTAACTCGACCTCCGTGTCGAAGTTCGCCTCGTGGAGCAAGCGATTGAGGGCTTGGTAGAACGGATGCCCCGGCGACTTCAGCTTCTGGCTCGCCACCCACAGCTCTGCCTGCTTGCTGCTACGCTTGCCCATCGCCACGATCGATGCCCTCCCAAAAGATCTGTCGATTCGTAAGCGGTTACGATACCATCGTCCTCAAGCTGTCCCGGCGGGAGTTTTGCAACAGGCTGGTAGGTCGGCATGAGCTT
>DATIUW010000249.1:0-3207 GCA_035466435.1 Polyangiales bacterium
CATCGCGCGACAACGAGTGTCGCGAAAGCGCCAACTAGAGACTGTTGACGACAGTCAGCGCCGTTCCGCGCCAAACGGGGACACAACTTGTTCGGGCAAGGGATAGTTTTGTCTGCCAACAAAACTGCTCGCGCTCCCCTCTCCCGCTCATCGCATGATCGTCGCGCCAGTTGCGCGCTCAACGCCTCCGGCTTATTCGCGCGCTCAGAACATAGTTCTCTCTAGACAACGCGATCGCAATGCCTATGGTTTGGGTCGTGGGGGAACTGAAGCATCGACTCACCGTGCGCCTTGGTGACGCACACGTCGCTCAACTCAACGCGCTCGCAGACGCGAGCGGACTCAGCCGCAACGATGTGGTTCGTCGTGTCTTGTTGAGCCACCAGTTGCCGGCCGCGGAGTCGCTCCAAGACATCGAGAAGCTGCAAAAGCTTCAGGCCGACCAAAACCGGCTTGGCGGTTTGCTCAAGAAGACCCTGACGGAGCACCGCGACAAGGCTGACATCCGACGAACACTCGCTGAGATCGAGAGAACGAGCGCGCGGATTCGCGTCGCCATCGATCGCCTCGCTCAACCAGGATGATCATCAAGCCAAAGAAGTGGAAGAAAGGGGGTCGTGTTTCGGTCAAACGCCCGCGGTTCCGCGGCCTTGTGACCTACATGCTCAAAGGGAAAGGTACCGAGCGCTGCACCTGGTACGAGGCGGGAAACCTCGAGGGAATCGATCGGCGAGAGGACGCAGAGCTCGCAATCAACGTGGTGGAGGCGTTTCAGCGTTCGAACACCCGCGTCAAAGGTGACCGAACCTACCATTTGATCATCTCGCTTCATCCCGATGACCGTTCGCTCAATGAACGCGAGCTCAGCGAGGTGGTTCGCCGCGCTGTCGAGGCCGCCGGACTCGGCGAGCATCAGTACATCGCGGTACGGCACAGTGACCAGGAGCACGAGCACGTTCACGTGGCGGTCAATCAGATTCACCCGAAGACACGGAAGATCCACCACCCGTGGCGAGACGTGGAGGCCTTCAAGGCGTTGGCAAGCGAGCTCGAGGTCGAGCTAGGGCTCCATCGTGTCGACCGGTCGCGAGGCAGGACCCAGACAAGAGGCGCGGCAAGGGACTACGAATGCATACGAGGCGTGCAGAGCTTCGCTCGCTGGGCCAAGCAGGAGATCGCGCATCAGGTGGAAGTGAGCGAGATTGCTTCATGGGAAGCACTTCATGACCGCCTTGCGAAAGAAGGAGTGCGGTTGGTGCGACGCGGGAACGGACTCGCGCTCGTGGATGCACGGCGCCCCGAACTCGCGTGCAAGGGTTCGGCTCTCGGGCGCGAATGGTCCAAGGGAAGCCTTACGGCAAGCCTCGGGGAATTCCGCGAGGGGCCGACATCCCAGGAGGTGATGCGACGTGCGACGCGTTCATACGAGGCCCGCCCTCTCGAACGCACAAGGGAGGACGGCCTCTGGAAGGAGTATCTGGCCGAGGTTGAGGCGACACGCGGCATTCGACGTCAAGAACAGGAACGTTTGGCGCAGAAGATTCGCGCCGAACGAGGCACTCAACGCGACCACTTCGAGTTGCGATACCACCTGATCGAAGCGATGCCGATCAAGGGTAAAGACAAGCGAGCCCTCTACAAGATGCTAGCGGCCGAAAGAGCCGCCGCAGATCGCGCGCTCAAGACAAAGATCAAGACGTGGCGCACCGCCGTCCGGGTTCCCGCGGCTCGGAGTTGGAAGAGTTTCCTTGCAGAGCGCGCAGCGATGGGCGACGCGCGCGCTGTTCGCAGACTGGCGCGCAGAACAAGAGGTCCCGCAGTGCGGGGAAACAAGCTTCATGCTTTGCCCACAGGCCGCCAGCACACGAGTCGGGGCGCGGTTATTCACAACCTCGCCCATGGAGTCCGGCTTCGTGAGTCGAGCGGTCTGATCGAGCTCATCGGTGATCCCAGCCCCGAAGGGTTCGCGAGCCTAGTACGCCTGGCCGAGGAACGTTTTCGAGGTAGTCGCGTACAAGTGCTCGGAAGTCGAGGCGTCAGAGAGCAGCTGGAGCAGCTCGTTCGTGAGCGGGACCTTCGGGTGGTTGGGGAGCGGGAGCATGAACGTGACTAGACTAAGCGAGGGAACCCGTTGTTAGGCCAGGATCGGAGCCATCACGGACGGACTTCCAACTCAAGCTCATAGGTGCTGCGAAGCGCCTGTTTGGGTTGGAAAGCCTCACGACAAGAGTTGATCGCGTTGCGTGCAAGCCGCGCGGAGTGGGTTTATTGACCGCACGCAAGCCTGTAGATTGCTTCTCGGCGTGCCGCGGCGGAGTAACATGCGAGCAGGTGGATACGTGCGCAGAAGGCGGGGAGTGCGACTCGCGGTGTTGGGTGACAGTTACATGTGAAGCCGGCGAAAAGCCTGAACAAACGCCCATCGCTCGGCAGCCGAACAGGCTCTTGTCCGAAAGCGGGCCGCTGCCCACGAAACCGGATCAACTCCAGCCCCACGGGTGGACGGCGGATGATTGCGATGACCTGTCCTGTCGGGTAATGGACATACGCGCGAGTCGCGCGGGCCTTCACTGTTTTTCCAGTGTGCAGTAGGGTGGCTGCAGTGGTGTGCATTGCCTGACGCGCGCCGAAAGGAGAGACAAGAATGACTTACCGTAGAAACTACGAGTGGGGTGGGTGGATTGCTGCGGCGACCTTGGCTTTGCTCATGGGAGCCATCACTCCGGCATGCAGTGACGATGACGATGGAACCGGTGGCACGGGCGGCACTGCGGGCACGGGCGGCACTGCGGGCACGGGCGGCACCGCAGGTGTCCTCGGCACCGGCGGCATGGACGACTTCAGGTTCGACCTCAGCTTTTCCGGCACGAGCTTTCAGGACGCGCACGACGGCCAGACCATGTACTTCGCTTTGTGGAACGATCGCGTCGAGTCAGCCCCCGCGGACACCTGGCAGGTGACCGTAGACGCGAACCCGCTCATCCTTTCTCGCACCGATGTCCTGGTGGGGATCGAAAGCTACACCCTCTACTACTTTGCGGACGTCGATGGCGATGGCGTCTGCGACGGTCCAGATCTCGGCATGGACCACGCCTGGTCCGAGCCGATTCCGGACGTGACCGCAGATGTCTCGATCGAGGTGACGCATGACATCGATTTCGACGGCGACTGCTCGAAGCACTGACCCCGCGGCGGGCCGGTAGGCCT
>DATIUW010000250.1:0-3234 GCA_035466435.1 Polyangiales bacterium
AGAACGCTCAATGCCCCGCACCTGACCACCGGGCTTCGTGGCCCCATCTGGGGCCTCACACCGGTCGACTCGACCGAGAGCGGTAGCTTCTACACCGAATACGATTTCGATGTGCCGGGCGAGCCGCCTTGCAACATCCCGCAATGGCTTTGCAATGACCCTCACGAGTATCCGCGCCGCCGGGAGGCCGCGCGCAAGCAGCTCGATGAGTTCCTTCGGAACGGCACCGGCACCAATCACTGCGCACCGGGCGATGGCGATGCGCATCAAGCCACCGCGGAAGGCGTCTGCAGCTATCCCTCGCTCAGCGGCTGCACGATGGGCGAGACCGAGGAAGATACGCTGGCGCTTTGCGTCCCAGGAGCCGCTCCACCCCAGGACTGAAGCGGGCTGAGGCATGCACACCCAGAAAAAAGCATGGCTCGCCATCAACGTCGTCGGTGGCGCGGCCGTGCTGGGTAGCTACGTCCATGGGCTCGCGACCCATCCCGAAACGCGCAACGCGCTTTGGGGGACGATTCCCGAAGAGTTGAAGGCCGTCTACGGCGTGACCATGTGGCTCGCCGCGGGCGGCTACTTCTTCTTTTCGTACTACTTCTTGCTCCGGACCGACGCCGACACGGTGCGCTTTGGCGACCGGCTCGGCTTCGGGCTCATCAACGCGCTCTACGCGCTCATCATGATCACATCCGCGCTTTGGATGCCGCTCACCTTCGCGTATCTCGAAAGCCCCACCCCGGCCCTTTGGCTCGCGGTGCGCATCGACCTGCTGGGCGTGGCCGTGGGCTCGATCGGGCTGATGGTGGCGCTGTTTACGATGAGACCGCGGGCGCAAGGAGTCGCCGGCGTGCTCGCGATGTTGGGCTTGCTGCTCTTCGCGCTACAGACCGCGTTTCTCGACCCGATCGTCTGGCCGCAGTTCTTTTAGGTCTTCTTCGGGAACCAGGGCACGAGCCCGCTCACCCGCTTCATGTGCTCGGCGTACTCGGGACGCCGCTCGCAGCTTCGCCGATCCATCCACGGGATCGACACGCCGAGGAACATGCCGGTCATCATGAGCGGGCCGATGAGGGTCCATAGCTCGGTGGGGTCGGCAGCAAGCCCGAACAGGTAGAGCCCCCACCAAAAAGAGAGCTCGCCGAAGTAGTTGGGGTGCCGCGAATGGGCCCAGAGCCCGGTCTTCATGATCTCGCCGGGCCGTTTCACTCTCGAAAATGCGAGGAGCTGCTGGTCGGCGATGGTTTCGATCGTAATCGCACCGGCAGTCACCACGAGCGCAACGAGATCGATCCAGGAAAGCGGGCGGCTTTCCTGTGTGAGCGCCACCCATGCTCCACTCAGCGCGAGCAGCACCTCGACGGTCGGGAAGAGGTGAATCCCGAAGAGGTCCGAGAAGAACCACAGCTTGGGAGCCTTTTGCCGCGTCGCCTCGTAGCGCCAATCGGTGTGATGGAGCCCGGGCCAGCTTCGCGCCCAGTTGTAGGTCAGACGCCCGCCCCACCAGGTCACCAGGAACAACACCGCTCCGGCGCGGATGGGGTTGACCCCCTGTTGCGCCTGGAAAACCCAATAGAAGACGATGACGATGGGCGCGACGGACCAATACGCGTCGTAGGTGCTCGAGCATTTGAGCCCGCGAGAAAACGCGAAGACGACCAGCGTCGCCGCCACGTCCGCCGCAGCCACCGCCCAGAAGGAGCTCCACTCCTCTGGGACCAGCATCAACGTCAACGAGGCTACGGCGAGCGCAGCCGCATAGGCCCCCGCCACCCAAGCAAACGAAGCCCGGCGGCTCCAGCGAGGCGCCTTCATGTGAGCGAGCTCAGCCCTTCAGGTTCTGATTCGCGAAGTCCCAATTGACCAGCGAATCGAGGAACACCTTGATGTAGTCGGGGCGCGCGTTTCGGTAGTCGATGTAATAGGCGTGCTCCCAGACATCGATCGTCAGGAGCGGCTTGGCGCTCGTGGTGATCGGGGTTTCCGCGTTCGGGGTCTTCTGGACGGCGAGCTTGTCGCCTTCAGCCACCAGCCAAGCCCAGCCCGAGCCGAACTGGGTCGCGGCTGCGTTGGAGAGCTCCTCGCGAAACTTGTCGTAGCTCCCGAAGCTGCCTTTGATCGCGTCCGCGATGGCGCCAGTCGGTTGACCGCCGCCACCAGGCTTCATGCTGTTCCAGTAGAACGTGTGATTCCAGACCTGTGCTGCATTGTTGAACGTCGCACCACCCTCGCGGATGATGTCGACGAGTGACTTCTTCGCCAGATCGGTCCCCTCGATCGCGGCATTGAGCTTGCTTACGTAGCCTGCATGGTGCTTTCCATAGTGGTACTCGATCGTCTCTTTGCTGATGTGGGGCGCTAGAGCGTCTTTGGCCCATGGAAGCGCGGGCAGTTCAATCGCCATGTTCGTACTCTCCCTTCTTGGTTAATTTGGTTAACGCTTAGCGCGAGACGGAACGATGTCCAGAATCACGAAGCAAGGGGCGGTGCACCCTCGTTGGGAAGCTCGGGCCCGCTCATTTCCATGAGATAGCTCTGGCCGTCTAGCGCGGCCCAGCTCGCATCGAGGGTCTCGGCTCCTTCGCCCGGCCCGATTCCGTCGAGCAAGTACCAATCCGCCTGCACTTTGTCGGCCTGCACGTCGAGCACGAAGTAACCCCTTCGGCCTGATTCTGCGTAGCGAATGTGGGGGCTTTGCGCGACAAAGGAGTCGATCAGGCTTTGCGAAAGATCCGATGGCGACGTGATCCCCGGTGCAACGAACTCGACGGCCACGGCCCCCTCACGGGTCTCGGGATTGTAGCTGCCGTCCCCGATGGTCACGTCCATGGCCCAAGAGGAGTGGACGTCGCCCGTGACCACGACCGTATTGCGGATGCCGTTCTCGCGCAGGAACGTCATGAGGCGCTGCCGCCCCTCCCGATATCCGTTCCATTGATCGGAGTTGACCGTGGCTGTGCTGCCTTCGTCCAACCCGAACTGCCAAAGGCTCATCACCACTTGGTTGCCGATGATCTTCCACTTGGCCGTGCTGTTCGCGAGATGATCTTGCAGCCAGCTTTCTTGCTCGGCGCTCATGATGTTTTCCGGGAGGTCCGGCTCGTCCTCGACGAAGACGATGGCGGGGAATTGCTGCTCGCGGCCTTCCACCCGCGTATCGAGCATGATGACATCGGCCAGATCGCCGTAGCGGAGTGAGCGATAGAGCTCCTGCTCGGGGTTGTCGCGAATCGGGAT
>DATIUW010000251.1:0-3647 GCA_035466435.1 Polyangiales bacterium
TCATCTCTTTCCGATCCATGGAATCCTTTTCGCGAGAGCGCCCGGTAGCGCTCGGCTCGAAGTATGCCATGGTCGTAACGAAGCTATGAGCAACAAAGTCACAGCAAACAAGGTCGTCACGCTTTCGTATACGCTGCGCGATGCCGAGGGCGAAGTCATCGATCAATCGCAGGATGGGAGCCCGCTCCTTTATCTTCATGGAGCCAGCAACATCGTGCCTGGTCTCGAAGAGCAACTCGAAGGGGCTTCCGAGGGACAAACGATCCAGGCGACCGTGCCTCCCGAGAAGGGTTATGGCATGCGGATCGGCGAGTCTCACGAAGTGCCTCGACACCTCTTCCCAGCCGACGCGCAGTTGGCGGCGGGCATGCAGGTCGTTGCACACGATGATCAAGGCCGGCAGATCCCATTCTTCATCATCGGCATTGGCGAGGACACGGTTACCATCGATCCCAACCATCCGCTTGCGGGCGAGACACTGCACTTCGAGGTGACGGTCGAGTCCCTACGCGACGCCACCGACGAAGAGATCGAGCACGGCCATCCGCATGGGCCCGGCGGTCACCACCACTGACCGTCGCTGGTTGCGCTAGAACAAGAACTGGAGCTGCAGGTTCAGGCGGATCCCGTTCCGACGGCCGACGTCCCAGAGCTCTGAGGTCCACGCGACTTCTGCGACAGCCTTGAGGCTGTTGCCGATGATGTGTGCGGTGCCCGCCAGCGCGAGCTCATCGTTGGTGATCTGACGCCCATTGTCGCCATACTGCGCAATGGCTGCGGCGGGGTCGGTCGCATTGGCGATCTGAAACGCGCCATAGCTGCGGGCATCGCTTCGGAGCCATGGCGTGAGGTACGTGGTGCTGTAGCGAAGGGCCAGCTCCCAGACGATCGTGAAGCGATAACCGACCTCACCCATGAACCCCATCGGACCGAATAAGATGTTGCCACCCTGCCATGGGTCGAACCAGGCGAGATAGCCGATGACGTTCACGTGAAAACCGCTGATTTTGCCGAGCCACTCGGCCGAGAGCCGCAAGCCCAGATCCTCGATTGCCTCCGGCCGAGCATCCCAGGCGAGGCCCGCGCCCAAGCTGTGACGAAGCTCCTTGGTTCCGAGGACGTCGCTGTTGGTATCGGTGTCGATCGGGCCGAAATTCTTCGCGAAGCGGCCTGCGAGCTCGGGGTGGAAAGCGCTTATGAACTGTCCGCTTCCGAAATCAGAAGGGTTTTGCGGGACTTCACCGTAAACCTCCGTGATACCCACGCCGTGGGAAGCACGCGCATTGGTTCCGCTGAAGACCCCGAGCGAATACTCGAGACCGAGGAAGCTGCCGACTGCCAGCATCTCCATGCCCACCTGGCGCTCGGAGCCGAACATCCGCGTGGTCGGAGCCCAGTCGATCAGAGACAGCGCTGCAAACGATTGCGCCCGGTAGCGGTCATAAGGGATCTTGAACTGTCCGATGCGCACAGTCGCGAACTTGAATCGCGTGAACGAAAACCACATGTCGATGAGCTCGAAGCGGCTGGGCGTGAGGTTGATCTGAAAACGACTCTGAATCCGCCCTTCGATGAATGAGCTCGAAAGAGTGGCCCGAATTCGTCTGAACTCGAGCCTTTGCGAGGAGCTTCTCTCGGCGCCGGCGCCAGGGAACACCTCTCGGTTTTGGAACTCCATCTGGGCGGCAAAGCCGATTCCGACCCAATCCTCGGTCTTGCCAATCCGAATGCGTACCGGCCCCAGACGCATCGGGAGCGTCCAATCTTCGGGTGCTGCCGCCCTTGCCCGTTCCAGCGTCGTCGTGCTGGGCTCGGCGGCCAGCGTGTCGCCCGTGCCCGCTTCCGTCACGGTGGTCACCGCGCCGGTTTCCTCGCCCATCCGACGGATTCCTTTGCGCTGCTTTTGCTGTTCCTCTTCAGCCGCGAGCTGGGCTTCGATGCAGTCGAGGTCACACCCTCCCTCGGGCTCCTCCCCCTCGTCCGGGCTCGTTCCGAGCTCCGTGAGCGAGGGCTCGCCCCCTAGCTGCACGTTGTCGGTCCGATCGCCTTCGGGTTTGACGAGGCGCGGGCGCTTTTCCTCCGGCTCCGGCTCCTGCGCGTACGCCTCCGACGCGCCCAACACGACCAGAATCGACAGGATCCATGGTATGAGGGCGCTCATCGGTCGCAAGAATGGCAGGCCACGCGTCGGCCGACCAGTTTAGTTTTGCGCGTCGGTTCCGGTGATCTCGACCTCGGAGATCTTCGAAGCCTCGATGTCGGCCTGGCAGAAGGGCATGTCATTCCAGCCCTTCTCCGAGTAGAGACGCGTCATGTCCGCATAGTGAGGGGATTCCGGGTCCGTCGATTGGGAATAGGTCAGGACCGCATAGGCGTCCGGACATTCGGTATCGTCCCAGGTGACCGTTTGGATGTAGCTGTTGCCCGTTGGAATGTCGGCGTAACCGACCTGATCGACGAACCGCGAGCTTATCACGCTGAACATGAAGCGCCCCGAGCCGCCGTGGATCGGGATGTTCTCGTCGCCCACCGGCCGAAACTGCACCTCTCCCCAGGGGCGATCGAGTGGAATGCCGCCATCGATCATGAAGTCCACGCCGGCGCCGAGCGCGGCCTTGACCGTCTCGACGACATCGGGGTCTTCGTCATCGAGGGTATTGGGCGTGTTGACGGGGTCGGCTGCGTCGAACGGAACGGCCCAGATTTGCCCGCCTCCAGGAAGACGTCGCCAGAATTCGTTCCAGATCGTCGAGCCGACGCTGTCGTTGTCGAAGCGGCCGTCCCACGCATCGAGAATTGCGCAGGCGCTGGCGGCTTCCGTCGGGTTCGCGCTGTAGACGCTCCAATCGGCGACGCTCTCGCAGATCGCCACCACATCAGCGCGGGTCAGCTCCTCGGCGATGTTGCGGTTGCCGAACATCACGTCCTGCAAAAGCTCCACGGTGAACCCAGGCGTGGCGTCGAGCCCGTCCGTGCCCGCGACGCGTTCCTCTGCCTGCACGAAGGCTTGTCGCGTGCGCAGCGACTGCTCGATGCGCTCGCTCCCAATGAGAGGTGAGAACCCTTCGAGCAAGCTGTCGGGATGGCTCAGCCAGTAGCTGTCGTTGGAGTTGGCCACGTAAGGCACGCCGGGGCCCGTTTCGAGCTTTGGAAGGTTGTCGAAGCCGAGAAGCCCCTCCGGTCCGTCGGGATCGGTACCCCACTCACATTCGCTACGCGAGCCGTTCAAGGTGAAGAACCGACTGGCGGTCAACAAGCCAGCGAGGAGGCTGTCGGAGCAATCGTTCAGCTTCTCCGCTGAGACGTTCGGCACCGTCGACACATCCGCGTAGAGCGCGGCCCCTTCCCGGTCGGCGGCGATCGTGTTCACCCAGGGAAGCCCGATGATCTTCAGGGCTTCCTGCAGCTCGGCGATGCAATCCGATTTGCCCATGGCTTGGAACTGGCTCAACGCCCTCGTGTTGTCGATGTTGGCGTCGCGGACCGCGACCACGGTATTGCTCACGGTGGGCCAACCTCCGAGGGTCGCGTTGAGTTGTTGCAGATCGATGATCGGGCCGTAGTGGCTCAAATAGATCTCTTCGACGCGATCCTCGATGGTCCCGTCGCCGAGCTTGACCTGAATGGTGACCTCGAACGTCTCGATG